>CAYYZH010000005.1:0-15520 GCA_964475765.1 uncultured Limibaculum sp. | reverse complement strand
CGGATCTTGGGCGGCCGGTTGGGGCCGCGGTGGGTCAGTGTTTGGGCCCACCGGCCCCCCCCCGACGAGGTGACTGGCGCGTTGATCCGCTTGTAGCTGTTCACAGTGGGGTTCGAGATCGCGGTCAGCGCGGTGCCATGAGCCATCAGGCCGCCCATAAAGTGATAGCCCTTGTCCGAGACGCCAAGGTCTCCCTTCTTGTCGGCAAAGAGGTTCTTCCTGCCCGTCTTGTCCCAGACCGAAACGTGCGCGTGACAGCCATTGCCGGTGAGGTTCGCAAACGGTTTGGGCATGAACGTCGCACGCAGTCCGTGGTTCTCGGCAATCGACTTGACCATGTATTTGAAGAACGCGTGCCGATCGGCGGTAACCAGCGCGTCGGCGTAGTCCCAGTTCATCTCGAACTGGCCATTCGCATCCTCGTGATCGTTCTGATACGGGCCCCAACCCAATGCCTGCATGGCATCACAGATCTCGCGGATCACGTCATAGCGGCGCATCAGAGCCGAGACGTCGTAGCAGGGCTTGGTTTGAGTATCGCGGTCATCCGAGATCGCCGATCCGTCAGGCGAGACCAGAAAGAACTCACATTCCACGCCATGTTTGAGACGCCAACCCTTCTTGCCAGCCTCTGCCACGACCCGCTTCAGCGTGTTGCGCGGCGTCTGGTCAAGCTCATGACCATCGATCCACACATCGGATGCAAGCCAGCCGACCTCCGGCTTCCAGGGAAGCTGGATCAGACTGTCTGGATCGGGAATTGCGAAAATGTCCGGCTCGGCCGGTGTCGAGTCGAGCCATGCGGCGAAGCCTCCGAACCCGGCGCCATCTCGCGCCATGTCCTTGATCGCGGAGGCTGGAACCAGCTTGGCCCGCATCACGCCAAAGAGGTCGGTGAACGAGATCAGGAAATATTCGATCCCGCGGGCTTTGGCTTCCTTTGCCAGATCTTTCGCCATTGTCCCTGTGTCCTTTTCTTTTGGATTATGCCGAGGCGCGCGTCAGCTGGCGCCAGATCAGAGTGCCCCCTGCGGTCAGTTCAACCGCTCAGTTCCACGCAGCGCCGTGCACCGAATGAGTGCAAGGGAAGCGCCAATTATGCTCTGGGATCTGTCATTATAGAAGGATCCGAAGCGTCGAGTTGTCTTACTTCACAACGTCGAACGAAAAACCCGCCAATGCAAGGTGCACAAGCGGGTGTTCAGTGTCAGCAAAAGCCGAATTCGGGCCTAGTACTCGACCCCGCGATAAAAGCGGCGGCCCCGGCGGCGCGGCTCCTGCTTCGCTTCGGCTGCTTCCTCGGGCGCTGCTTCCTGCGGCGGTGCCTCGGTCGCTGCTGCGGACGCTGCCGCGTCTTTCTCATCAATCGCGCGCTTCAGCGGCTTCATGTAGAGATTGACGCCCACTTGCATCTTTTTGAAGGCGCGGCGCTGGATCGGCTTGTTCAGTAGCAACAGAACGCCGTCTTCAATTTTGCGCGCATAAAAGCTGTGGTGCGTAAACTCGAGGAACAACTGTTCGAGATCCGCCTTGCCGGTCCCAAGCTCGTCGGTCAGGGAGAAGGTATTCTCGGCATACTCTCCCACCGCATTCGCATCGACCATGTCGTACATCTCAGGCAGGTTGTGGAACGTCTCGCCCTTGGCCTTGACGATACAGCCCAGAACATCCGAGTTGTGATCAGTGATCTTGTCGAGAACGTCCTTAACCAACACTGCGCAGACCCTCGCTTTGGTTCTTGTGTTTCCGTTTGACGATCACAGCACGGGCCGCGGAGAGCAGCAGGCCGGCGACTTCGATCTCATCGCTTTCCATGAACAGCACAGGACAAGTGTCCTCTTCGCCGAACTCCGCTCCGATCTTGTCTGCAAGATCGAAGGCGTTTGCAAAGATCGGAGCGATGGTGTCGCTAAGCGCGCCGCCTGATTCGATCTCTGTGCCATCCAAGGCCATGACGGAGTAGCCGATTACCTGGGAATCACGCTGGATTCGAGCCAGTTCGGTCGACTCTTCAGCCGTTAATAGCTGTTCGTCGCCATCTTCTGAATCTTTCAGAAACATTGCTACACCACCCTCTCGAGGCTCATCGCAAAACACGAACCACATAATTACCGCAAGAACCGTTAGTTTCCTCAAAATTGTGGCCAGCGTAGGGCTGGCGGCACCAATTTTTCACATTGTGATCGAAATCTCACATCGAAACGCAACCAGAGCACGAAATGCAACAGGGGTCGCGTTCAAACGATTCGCGTGATTCCCGCGACTGATGCCAGAATATTATGTCAGTTTCCGGGGATCCAACCGGTCCCGGCAAGCGGTACACCCGCCATTGCCGCAGCTTCGACCGTCAGAGCCGCGAGGTCTTCTGGTTCAAGATTGCGCACATGGCTCTTGCCGTTGGCCCGGGCCAGCGTCTGCAGCTCCATGGTCATCACAGCGAGGTAATTGGCGAGCTGACGTCCGGCCTTAACGGGGTCGAGCCGGGTCGAAAGCGCCGGGTCTTGGGTGGTGATCCCTGCCGGGTCTCTCCCCTCATGCCAATCGTCATAGGCGCCCGCCGTAGTGCCAAGTGACTGATATTCCTCCTCAAGGCCAGGATCATTGTCGCCCAGCGCGATCAGCGCTGCCGTTCCGATGGAGACCGCATCAGCGCCCATCGCCAGAGCCTTGGCGACATCGGCGCCCGATCGAATACCACCGGAAACAACAAGCTGAACCTTGCGGTGCATGTCCAGATCCTGCAATGCCCGCACCGCTTCGCGCACAGCGGCGAGGGTCGGGATGCCGACATGCTCGATGAACACCTCCTGCGTCGCAGCCGTACCACCCTGCATCCCGTCGACGACGACGACATCAGCACCAGCTTTGACGCTGAGCGCGGTGTCGTAATAGGGCCGTGCGGCGCCGACCTTGATATAGATCGGTTTCTCCCAGGACGTGATCTCGCGCAATTCCTGGATCTTGATCTCGAGATCGTCGGGCCCGGTCCAGTCGGGATGGCGACAAGCGCTGCGCTGATCAACACCTTCTGGCAACGTGCGCATGCTTGCCACCCGTTCGGTGATCTTCTGACCGAGCAACATACCGCCGCCGCCGGGCTTGGCACCCTGGCCGACGACGACCTCTATCGCATCCGCCTTGCGCAGATCATCGGGGTTCATACCGTAGCGGCTGGGCAAATACTGATAGACCAGCATGTCGGAATGCCCGCGCTCCTCAGGCGTCATGCCGCCATCGCCCGTTGTGGTCGACGTGCCCATGGCCGAAGCGCCACGGCCAAGGGCTTCCTTGGCCTGCCCCGATAGCGAACCGAAGGACATGCCGGCAATGGTGATCGGGGTTTTGAGATGCAGCGGTTTGGATGCGAACCGGTCTCCGAGGATCACATCCGTCCCGCACGCCTCGCGATAGCCTTCGAGCGGATAGCGCGACATCGATGCCCCGAGGAAGACCAGATCATCAAAGCACGGCACTCGCCGTTTGGCCCCGCCGCCGCGAATGTCATAAATCCCCGTCGCCGCCGCGCGCCGAATCTCCGAGATCGTGTAGTCATCGAAAGTCGCCGCCTTGCGCGGTGTGGTGCGGGGCGCGTCGCCGTAGTCAGCCATCAGTAGGCGTCCATATTGTCGATGTTGAAATTGTAGAGCTTTCGGGCCGATCCAAAGCGACGAAACGATGCCGGATCGTGATCCATCCCCGCGCGGGTCAACAACTCGGTCAACTCCTGAAGATGTTCGGCGCGGACTTCCTTCTCTTCGCAATCGGCGCCGAGCGAGGCCACAGATCCGTTCACATAGAGGCGGGCCTCGTAGATCGAGTCGCCGAGATCAGCGCCCGCGTCGCCGCAAACCACGAGCCGGCCGGCCTGCCCCATGAATGCTGACATGTGCCCGACCGAGCCACCGACCACGATGTCGATCCCTTTCATCGAGATGCCGCAGCGCGCCGAGGTATCGCCCTCGACCACCAGCAATCCGCCATGCCCAGTAGCCCCCGCGGACTGGCTGACATTGCCTTTGACCCGAACCATGCCGGACATCATGTTCTCGGCGACACCCGTACCAGCATTGCCTTCGATGACTACCGAGGCCTGCTGATTCATCCCGGCGGCATAATACCCGCAATGGCCGTCAATCGTGACATCCAGCGGATGCCTCAACCCACACGCCAGAGCGTGCGCACCGCCCACATTCGTGACCCGGAAGGTTCCGGCTTCAGCGTTCTGCAGGGTCTGATTGACCTGCCGCCGATCCAAAACACCAAGGTCCAGATCCGTATTCGAGACCGTCATAGTCCACCCACGCCGTGCTTCTTCAGATCGTCCGACAACGACAACCATGGCAGCCTCTCGGTGTGATGAAAGTGCTGTGTTGGCGCGAAACCACTCGGGTCCTCCAGGGAGGCCGTGTAAAAGTGCATCTCGTTGGGAAACTTCTCATGCGCATAGGCCATGGGTGTTCCGCAGGAGGCACAGAAGTACCGTTTCGCCCCGGGCGTGCTGACGTAGTGTGCGGGTTCAGCACTCGTCCATCGCCATTGACCGTTCTCGACACCGATGAACGCAGTGACAGGCGCCGAGCAGTTCCGCCTGCAACTCTCGCAATGGCAATAGCCGCGCCAGTTCACCGGTTCCTCGAAACTGAAGGTAGTCGCACCGCAGAGACAGCGCCCATTGATCGAAGCGCTCATGTTGCGCGGCTCCAAGAGTAGATCCGCGCCGGCTCCGGCTCCCAGATCTCGGCATGTTCCGAACCCGGCAAACGGTCGATCGCGCGAAATTCAGACGACATCGCGACCCATGCGTCGGTTTCCGCGATGACGGCTGGCTTGCAGGCAATGGGATCGCGCACCACGGCAAAACCGTCTGCGGTTCCAATCGCGAAAGTATAGAAGCCATCAAAATCCCTGAGTGCGCCTTCGATCGCCTGATCGATGCTGTCCCCTTCACGCATGCGCCACGCAAGATAGCCTGCGGCCACTTCGGAATCGTTCTCGGTCTGAAAGGTCTCCCCCTCCTTGCGCAGGGTCTCGCGCAAACGATTATGGTTCGACAGCGATCCGTTATGGACGAGGCAGGTATCGGCCCCGGTCGAGAATGGGTGCGAGCCTTCGGTCGTCACAGCACTTTCAGTCGCCATGCGAGTGTGGGCTATGGCGTGCGTACCAGTACGCGCCTCCAGCCTCAAACGCTCGGCCACTGCATCCGGATCTCCGATCCCCTTGCAAAGCTCCATAGAGCTGCCAACGCCGAGGACAGAAACATCAGGCGCGTTGTCCATCAGCCAGTTACGGGCCGCTTGCCCGTCACCATCGGTGAGGAAAGTCGCGTGATCCGACAGGGTTTCAACCTCGACATCTGCCGACAGGGACTTTTGCAAACCGGCAGCGTAACCCGACCAATCCGTCTCACCAGTCGTGGAGAGCGCCGAGATACGGTCCCGTCCATCCCCGCCGCCATAGACCGCGAACCCCGCGGAGTCCGGTCCACGCGACGACATCTCGTGCAGCATTGACGCTGTCAATTGGCCAAGCTGAGGCGCAAGGGAGAGATCCTTGAGGTAAAGACCAACAATTCCGCACATGGAGAAACCTGTTCGATGTTCAGATCTTTGTTCTAGCCTGATTGCCGGGCGCCGCAATCCCCGATCACGGCTCATGCAAAAGCTCTATTTGCGCTCGATACGCTCGATCCCCGTCCATTCGGGATCGCTGGCCAGCGTGGCATGTCGTCTGCACCGCTCGGCCAGCATCATCAGAAGGGGGTCATCCGGGCCGATGTTACGACATTGCTCGAAGATTGCCGCGGCCTGATCGACCGCACCGGAGCGGTAGAGCCGGAGACCACGGGCAACGTCCTCTCTTGTGCGCAGCTTTTGGTCCCGCACCTTAACCGGATCTGCATCGAACACCTCGAAAAGGCGCACCGGTGCCTCGCGCCCGACAACGGTCACAAGATCCACCTCGCGGATGTTGTAGCGTTCCGGATCAGGCAGCGTGCGATAGGTGCCCTGACTGATCAGCAGGCCCAGATTGTAATGCTTGGTGAGACCCTCAATCCGCGCCGCCAAATTAACGGTATCGCCGATCACCCCGCATTTCAGACGGTTCGCAGCCCCGATGGTTCCAAAGATCAGCTCTCCCGAGGCGATCCCGATGCCAATGCGGATGGAATTCTGCCCCTCGCCTTCGCGCCGCCTGGTCCAGTCCCGAAGATCCCGCATCATAGTGATCGCCGCGTCGATCGCAGCCTCCGGCCCCCGATCAAAGACCGCCATCACCGCATCGCCGACATAACTGTCGACGAACCCACCACCAGCCTGAACCGCGGGCTCCATCTTGGAGAGATAGGTGTTGATAAAGTCGATGGCCTCGGTCGGCTCCATGTTTTCCACCAGCGAGGTGAACCCGCGAATATCCGAGAACAGGATCGACGCTTCGGCCTGTACGTGATCACCAAGGCGCACATCGGTGATCGACGGACGCCCGATGGTTTCGAGGAAGTGGTGCGGCACAAACCGCGCATGGGCCGAGGTCAGTTCAACCTGACGTTCGAGAGACCCGCGCAGATCATCGTAGAGCCGTGCGTTCTCGATCGACACCGCCGCCTGCGCGCCGAGGGTCTCGATGGTCGCGCAGCGCTCTGGCGTGAAGGCCCCGCGCACCTTGGTATTCTCGAGATAGACAGCGCCGCTAACCTCCCCTTTAGAGAAGAGCGGCACGCAGAGGATCGACGACGGCTCCCGCGCCACAACGTACGCATCATGGCGAAAGTCCTGATCGGTTGGCGCATCGTCGATGACAACCCGGTCCGTCGAACGCATGACATAATTCGCCACGCTGACAGGCATCGCTTCGTAGTCTTCAAGGGCAAGGTCGTCAAAGACGTGAACTGCACGGCTGGTATCGGTCTCGGCCGCAACCAGGACGGCATCGCCGGACTTCAGAAGCAGCACGCCCTTGTCAGCTCCGGCATTGACAGCCATTGCCCGCATGACCTCGGTGATCACTTCCCTAAGCGAAACCTTCTGGGTC
Source organism: uncultured Limibaculum sp. (assembly GCA_964475765.1). Classification (GTDB taxonomy): domain Bacteria; phylum Pseudomonadota; class Alphaproteobacteria; order Rhodobacterales; family Rhodobacteraceae; genus Thermohalobaculum. The sequence goes on along the minus strand of CAYYZH010000005.1, from coordinate 8,488 downwards.
AGGGCGGATGCTGCTCGGATCAGTGTCGTGGTATCAACGATCTGGATTGACGAGGACGAAGACCCGGTCGATGTCGCTGTCGTCTCCAAAGCCGCATTACGGTGGTGCGCAGCCAAGGAGGGATAGCGCTCCCTCAGCGAAGTTGCCCAGCCGTCACCGCCCCAGACCTCGAACGCGGACACCGCATCGGTCAGATGTCGCTCCGCCGCAGCCTCCGCCCCGCGGCGTTGATAAAATCTGGCGGAGCGTTCGAGGAACAGGCCAAGATCGTGCTGCGCGCCGGCCCGTCGGGCTGCACGAATGGCCTCCTCAAACCTGGCCATGGCAGCCTCTGCCTTGCCATTCGCAGCAGCAAGTTCCGCCCGCAACAAGTCAGCACGGTGCTGAAAGGTCTGCGGGGCATGGCGGGCCCAACGCTCGATCCGGCGGGTCAGCCGTCTGGCCCGTGCCAGCTTGGCCATTCGCACAGCACCCGAGGTGCCAAGGCCGGTTTCGATCAGTGCGAGCGCTTCATAGAACTGGTAAAACCCCTGATAGGCCATCGACAGGATGCCGTTGAGATTGGCCTCCATTCCGCGCACATGGGCAAGCACCCCGGCGTAGTCATCGGCCATCAGGGCCTCGAGCAGTTTATACTTGTGGAAGTAGGCGAGCGACGTCGCATCCGCTTGCTCGGTCCAAAGCGCGAAATTCTCGGCTTCGTCAAAATGCTCAGCATCACTGTTGTCTGGCAGCCCCCGCATTCGGCCAATGCTGGCGCTGGCCATCAGCATGATGCGCCGCGTCTTTTCGTGACGGCTGTCCGTGACAGCCGCAAGGTGCTGTTCGAGAAAGTCCGAAACCTTGGGCAGCGCGGCGCCGCCCATCAGTGCGTACGAGGCATGTCCATAGCGGGTGTAGCCGTGGTACTCGAGATCTCCTGCGGAAACTGCTTTTTCCGCACCCTCTAGGAACACCGGCAACGTATCTTCGAGCGGCGCGCTCCAATGCTGGATAAAGCCCGCGAAGACCATCAAAATCCGGCCTTCAATGTCCTGCGCCTCGAAATCCACCGCACATTGCCGTGCAAGCTCTCCATAGGCCAGACCACGCTGCGGGTCGCCCAGAACCGCGCAATGCAACATCCCGTAGATCACATAGCCATAGGCTGAGTGCGGCGCGTTCCCGTGGCGTACCGAAAGCTGCACCATCCTCAGCGCGATCAACGGCAGAAGGTTCGGCGCGCTGAAATAGGCTGGTGGCGCGAGGAGCACCAGAACGCGCATGGCCGCAATCTTCTGCGGATCGGTCATCTTGCGCATTCTGAGAAGGCTGCGGTCCGACCGCCCCGAAAGCCGCGCTTTTGTGACCAGCAGTTCCTTCAGCACGCCGGGCATCGTGGGCTTGAGAGGCAGCTTCTCCTCGAGCAGGCGCAGCGCCTCGATACCTACCGCAAGGGCCTTGCGATAATTGAGCTGCGAGGTGTGCAGAAGGATCACCAGTTCCTGTACGCGGACCTTGTCCAGTGCATCCAACGGGCGGTTCAGCAACTCGCCTGCTATGCGTTCGGCATCGTCCGTTCTGTTGCGCAGGTAAGCCGCCTCCGCCTGCTCGAGTGTGACGGCGAAGGCAAGCTCCGGCGCGTCAGTCCAGGCATCGGTCCCCATGATTTCTTCGGCGACCGTCAAATAGTGCACCGCCGCGTCATAGGCGTTAGCAGACTTCGACAGACGTGCAGCTGAGATAGCAAGGTCGCGCAGTCGTAGCCCGACTGTCTCGTCCAGATATTGCCGACCTGCCGCAAGGTGATCAGTGATTTCGATCAGCCGAGCGTCACGCTCGACACCGGGCAAACGCTCGATCAGGAGCGAGCCGATATGGGCATGCATCCGGCCGCGCTGCTCGATCGGCACCATGGAATAGGCGGCCTGTTGAACCCGGTCGTGTTGAAACCGAAAGCGGCTGGAATTCTCTTCACCATCGTTATCGACAGGCAAAACGACCTCGGCCTGAACCGCTCGCTCAAGCAGCCGGGCCACCTGAAACGGCGCCATGCCGTTCGCGACCGACAGGATTTCGCCGTCGAAGCGATTGCCGAGACAGGCCGCGAGCTGCACGATCTGGCGCGTTTCCTCCGGCAGATCCAGAATACGTTCAATGACCAGATCGGCAACGTTGTCGGTGATCTGTTCGCGGTTGATCTCATCCACCGCCCAGGTCCAGTGGCCATGCTCCGGATCGGGGCGCAGTAATTTCTTGCGATGCAAGGCCAGCAGAAACTGTCGAAGGAAGAATGGGTTTCCATCGGTCTTGGCCAGAATGAGATCGCCAAGTTGCGCAACGCTTTCTTCGCTCTGACCCACGCTTTGGGCGATCAGACCCAGAGCGCTGGCCCGATCCAACGGGCCGACCTCAATGGCGGGCGGCAGGTCCATCCGATCAGCAAGCCTTGAGAACAACAGCGTGACGGGATGCGCAGGACCGATCTCATTGTCGCGATAGGACGCAAGGATCGTCAGATTGCGGATCTCACTGTCCCCAAGCAGCAATTCGATCAGATCCCGCGACGCGCTGTCGGACCATTGCAGATCATCCAGAAAGAGGATCAGCGGTGCATCAGGGCCAGACAGTGCACCGACAAAGCGCCGGAACACCAGCGACATGCGGATCTGAGCCTCGTTCAGACCCAGCTTCGCCACAGCGGGTTGCGGACCAAGCAGCGCCTCATAGGCCGGAAGGATATCGAGCAGGACCTGTGCGTTCGGGCTAAGCGCGTCGAGTAATTTGCGCCGCCAGGCTTCGACCTCCTCCGTGTTGCCAGAGAGCAGCGTCCTGAGCGCCGCGTTGAAGGCATCGAGAACTGCCCCGTACGGGCGCTCGTGGTCGAGTTGATCGAACTTGCCGCGCACGAATAGGCCGCCCCGGGCCACCTCCGGCTCCAACGCCTGTTCAATCAGCGCCGTTTTGCCCGTTCCGGATCGCCCGGCAACGCGGATAAGACGGCCACCGGATCTGCCCTGCGGAGCTGCAACCAGGCCCCGGAGCTCATCAATCAGCGCGTCCCGGCCAAACAGACGATCGGGGATATGCAACGCCCCCATGGGCGCTCGTGCTTTCGAGCCGTCGAGCGCCGCCAGCACCTCCTCAGCGGACTGATAGCGATCCTCCGGGTTCTTCTGGATAAGCCGCATCACCACATCCGACAAATCCTGCGGCGCGTCTGCGATCAGGTCGGTCGGCGCCGCCGGTTCTTCGGTCAGGTGACGGTGCAAGAGCGCAGCCGGATCGTCATCGGCGAAAGGCCGCTGTCCGGTGAGAAGTTCATAAAGCGTGATCCCCAGCGCATAGAGATCCGCCCGGTGATCGACACGGCGGTTCATGCGGCCGCTCTGCTCGGGCGCCATATAAGCCGCTGTGCCACCAATCAATGGCTTGACGGTCTTTTGCTCCTGCAGATCCTCAAGCCGCGCGGCGAGACAGAAGTCAATCAACGCCAAACCAGACAAATCACTGAACGCAATCACGTTCGACGGCTTGATGTCGCGGTGCACGATGCCCTTGCCATGGAGAAAGGCTAGGGCTTTGGCAAGATCCAGACCGATCTGGCGAACCTGTTCAACGGCCACCGGGCCATCAACGATCTGATCGAGCGAAGTGCGTCCGGTATCAGTGAAGACCAAAACCGGCCCTTTGGCGGTGTGCACCATACGGTCAGCCCGCACGATGTTGGGATGATCCAACTCACGGCTGACGGCATACTCGTTCTCGAGACGGGTCGCCGCGTGAGAGACATTCTCCTGCGCAGAGATGACCTTGAGCAAGTGCGGCATGTCGGCATCGTCCGGCTTCGCGCGATAGATCGCGAATGACCGGCCCTGCCGGATCAACTCGGCCCGTTCGATCAGCCTGTCGTCGTCCATTTACCCACCTGCCCTCAGGCGGTGATACTACACGCCACCTGCTTGGGGTCCAAATATGTGTAGGGCACGTCCAGCTTGCTGTTGCGCTCTTCTATCTCTTTTGAGAGTGCATGTAGTTCGCGGCGGAATTCTGTCACGATCGGCCAGACAGCCTGCGTACCGGCAAAGAAGCTCCAGTGGAACTTGCCAATCGGCATTTCGGTCAGACGGGACAGGAGGCGGACCATCAGGATCTGGATCGAGGCGGGCTTGAACGGCGGCAACGCCCGCACGAGGTCCTTCTCCGTCCAGTCCAACGTCTTGTCCCGTGGCACCGGACGGTAAAGGGCCCCCGGAGTGTTCGGAATGTAACCGTAGTAATCATACTGGCCATTGTTGACCGCCGCATGACCAGCCGTGGCCGCGTAGATCAGGCGCGTCAGGAACTCGACCAAAACCTCTTTGCTTTGGAACCCGTCTTCTCCTCCGGGCAGGCCACGAACATTGCCGCCCTCTTCACCGCGCATTTCTCTATGAAAACTCTGCAGCTCCCAGTCGTTCTGCACGTCTTCGTCGGACTTGTAGAAGAAGTCGACCATGCCGGAGACATAGCGCCCGATCACGCCCCACATCTTCAGCGCATCGTCACGCCAAGGATAGTTCGGCAGGGCCTTTTCGTCGGCCACCCCACGCGTTTCCAGATCTTTGGGAATGTTGTGCTGCTCAAAGTCCCACTGATGCCACCACGCCCGGCCCATCAGCTCGAAAGCTCCCTTCGCGCCGATTGCCATCGTGCGGTCGATCGGGCCACCCGGCGCCAGCATCGCGGTGCGCGCGGAATTGTTCACCGCCATCGTGTATTCAAGATGGGGCATCAGCAGTTTGTTGATCGGATGAGCGTCCGGCAGCGTCCGGTGCATCGCGACGTCGAATACCTCGACGATCAGGTGACCGTGCAACAAGTGCTCGACAACCTCGTGATACTGCGCATCGGCAGAGGCAGCGTAAGCCTTCACCGCCAGCCATAACTCTTCGTCATCGTTCGGTGTGAAGACCGGGCCGTCCTCGGGTTTCTGGAACAACTGGATCGCAATCGGCTTCAAGGCCTTGTCCGCACCAACGTAGAAGAGGGCTTTGGGAACCGCCAGATACCGGCCCTCCTTGACGGCGATGCCCTCGAGCATCTCGTAGTTGCACCAGTAAAGCCGCTTGCCGCGACGCGCCTTGGCCAACGTGTCGCCCTCGTCCAGCAGACCCGCCACGTCCTCGTCGGTGACGGGGAAATCCTTGTCCACCTTGTCATAGCGGCGGATCATAGTGGGGTTCAGCCCGGCAAGACGCTGGCGCCCGAACTCGACGTCCAGCTTCCAGCGCTCCATGCTCGACGGCTTGTCTTTGTAGCCCCAGAAGAGGTGCTTGTAGACCTCCAACCCGTGATAGTCGGATAACCGTTTCTCGCACCAGCTCATGACCATGGACACCACCGATGCGCCGATGATCTTGTAAAGGCGGCCTTGAATGTACTGACTGTATTGCTCCTGCGGTGGCAGTTCACGAATGAAGGGGGGCAGCGGGATCTTGACCGTCGGGCGCTCGTCAGGGTCGGCCTCATAGATGTCAAAGACCCGCCTGTAGATCTCCGGCACACGCCATTGCGCACGGCCCTCGTAGGCTTCGGTCTCAATATATCCATGGCAGTACTGGTACTGCCCGCGTGCTTTTTCCAGACAGCGCGCCCGCTCGATCAGCCGCGCAACGGTGTCGTATTGTGGCAGGCTGGGGCGCATATAGACATCGTCGGAATCAAGGACCGAGGTGGTCTTGTCCGCGTAATCCGCCGCCGTCTTATCCCGCTGATCCGGGATCGGTTTCCTCTGGCCAAAGAGACGCGTAACCAGCAACCGGGCACGACGCGGCCACCATCCGCCGTGACGCAGATAGTCGATGGACGGGCCGTCCTTGACGCCCTCAGCCGGGATAATGCTGAGCGTGTCTTCCGGCAGATGGCGCAGCGAAAAGACACAGCGATTGCCTTCCTCATAACTCAACGCCGCGGTGATCGTCACCTCGGCCAGATCGCGCCAAGGGCACTCGTCCTCGTTCCAGGGATAGAGCGAGTTCAGCTCGTATTCCCGGTCGTCGCTGTCCTTCCATTCCAGGATCTGCATCTGGAACCGATAGCTGACATGCTCGCGGGCCAGCCGCGCGCGGTACTCATCCTTGAGGTAGTTCCGGGAGAGATGCTCGTGCGACTGCGCCTCCTGAAACCACGGTGTCTGAAGGTCCGCTTCGTCCGGGATGCCATCGTCTTCGACGTCCGTATGGGCAGGCATCAGGCGGAATTTGCAATACCGTTCAATGCCATCCTTCGCGTGAAAGCGGATCGGAATCTGGCTGTAATAGTGCAGGTTGGCAAAGCTCTCAGCACCGCGACGCACCGCATCGCGCACGTTCATATAGCAGCGTGGATTGCGCTTGAAGTACTCGATCAGATGCCCGCGCCCACCCTTCATCCGGGCGCGCATGAACTGCCAGAAGGTGTCCATGTTCCAGAAAGGCGTGGTGTTGCCGTTGTTCATCAGCATGTCGAACGGGCTGGCGATGTCCTCGTCCGCGAATTTCAGCGAACCTGCCCGTACCACCAAGGCGGCATCGTCAAGGAAGCTGACAGAGGCATGGCGCAGCCGGCATTGGAACCGTCGGCCCGGGGTAAAGAACGCGTTCTCCGGCAGGTCCAGGTCGTCGTGCAGCTTGACCTGGCCCTTAAGAACAAACCCGTTCTCATGGCTCATCCGCTGGCGCGTGAAAATCGAATTCAGGGTAATCAGAAAGATCAGGATCGGGCGCAGCAGAACCATGTACGTCTTGCTGCGCTCGAACCGTTGCCAGCCTAAAACGAAGAAATCCCGAATGGCCTCAGACATATCGCCCCCCAAAGCGAAGCCGACGAAAACGCGTCGGTGCAATCGGGCGCAATAATTGCGACACTCCTCTGCCGCGTCAAACGTTAAACGAGTATAAGTTGACCGCTAGTCAACCGCGGTGGACAGATCGGGCTCCAAACCCGGGAATCCGTCAGCTTGTTGCGGTAACAACCGCTCCCGTGAGGACCAGCCACATCCCGCTGTTCAGGAAAATCACCGATGCGTAAACCATCTTCCGACGCAGATCCAAGGTCATAGGACTCTCCACTGATTTGCAGTGATCGCCATATTCAGACCACTATAGTTAACACAGTATTGATACAACCTAAAGTGTATTGGCGCCCCGATTTTTTCCAATGGTTTAATGCTCTTGGACATTCGCTCGCGTAGGCAGGAGGGCATTCGTCCACTTCCCCATGGGGCTTGAACCCCCGGTACCGGAATGCCTTAGTATTGCATCGACAGGCGACTGGGAGGTTAGGGGATGGAGCGGCCAAGCTTTACGATCGGGATCGAGGAAGAGTATCTGATCGTGGATCAGTCAACGCTTGATCTCGTGCGCGAACCCAGCCCGGATTTCCTTGCACGGTGTGCAGAGCTGACCGCCGAGCGCTCGACCGCGGAATATCTGCAATGTCAGGTCGAGATCGGCACCCGGCCGCACGCCAATACCGCCGAGGCCCGTGCGGATCTGGCAACGCTTCGCCAAGGCGTCGCCAAGGCTGCGGCCGAGTTTGGTTATGCGCCCATCGCCGCCTCAACCCATCCCTTCGCCCGTTGGCGCGATCAGACCCATACACGCAAGCCACGCTATGACGAGTTGAGATCAGATCTCGGTCAGACCGTGCGCCGTATGGTGATCTGCGGCTGTCATGTGCATGTCGGGATCGAGGACGACGATCTCAGGATCGATCTGATGAACCAGGCGGCGTATTTCCTGCCGCACATCCTTGCGCTGAGCTGTTCCTCTCCGTTCTGGGAAGGGGAGGACACCGGGCTATCCTCTTATAGACTAACAGTTTTTGACGCCCTGCCGCGCACGGGCCTGCCTGATCAGGTCTCTTCCTTTGGCGAGTATCGCAGGTTGGTCTCGGCGCTGGTCGATGCGGGTTGTATCGAGGATGCCACCAAGATCTGGTGGGATATCCGGCCCTCGGACAAGTATCCGACGCTGGAACAAAGGGTGACGGATGTCTGTTCGACCGTGGATGAGGCGCTGGCCATCGCCGCGCTGTTTCAGGCCCTGCTGGCCTATCTCTACCGGCTGCGCACCCGCAACCAACGCTGGCGGATATATCCCGCGACGCTGATCAACGAAAACCGCTGGCGGGCGCAACGCTATGGAACACAAGGCAAACTGGTCGATCACGGCAAAGGCAGCCAGGTTCCGTTCGTGGATCTCATTGCGGAACTGGTGGATCTGCTGGGCCCGGACGCGGCGGAGTTGGGCTCCGATCAGGATTTGATCCGGACCCGCGAGATGGCCGCCAATGGCACGTCCGCCGACCGCCAACGGGTCGTTCATCATGCGGCCTTGGCTAAGGGCGCAAGCTCGGATGAAGCCGCCCGCGAGGTGGTGCGCCATCTGATCGGAGAGTTCCTTCCCGCGTGAAACTGCCCTCCTGGGGCCAGGATTCACCCCGTATGGCAGGCGTATGGCACCTGTATGGCATCTGTACCGCAAGC
>CAYYZH010000004.1:68451-68684 GCA_964475765.1 uncultured Limibaculum sp. | reverse complement strand
GACCAAGATGGTGCACCTCGGCAAACGGACGAAGTCGCGGATCGTCTCGAAGGGGATCAGCGCAGGGCGCGCGCAGAACACCTATCGCGGGCTGGTCAGCATGCACCCGAAGGCGCAGCACAGCCGGAACTTCACGCAATGTGACTCGCTGCTGATCGGCGATAAGTGCGGCGCACACACGGTGCCCTACATCGAGGTCAAGAACATGACCTCACGCTCCGAGCATGAGGCGA
>CAYYZH010000004.1:27834-68441 GCA_964475765.1 uncultured Limibaculum sp. | reverse complement strand
TCGCTATGGAGGCCCAGAGCCTCGTGGCGATCAGCCTGGAGGGGAGTGTTGGGTAGTTGGGTTGGGGTCTGCTGATTTCAGGCGTGACCCTCGGTCTGATTGCAATCTTCAACTTCAAAGCGCTTCGCGGTAGGGATCAAGCAAGGGGTCTTGTTGGGATGATACTAGTCGGGTCTTTCGTTGCAATCGTCGCCTTCGTCTTGCTGCGCGGGGTGGCCGGTGGCCTTGGAGATTGGATCCTTGAGTCGGCGCAGAACGGACGCTGAAACTGAGATGACCCATCCCATTCTCAACATCGCCGATGCGCAAGGCGTCACCATCGAGCCGGAGGGCGGGTCCGACAAGTTCCGTTCGGTCATGAAGCGGCTCGGGCCGGTGATCGGGGCGAAGCAGTTGGGTTGCTCGTATATGGAAGTTCCGCCGGGCAAGCGCGCGTTTCCCTTCCACAATCACCATGCGAATGAGGAGATGTTCATCGTGCTGGACGGCTCAGGCGAGATCCGCATCGGCGACGCTACCCATCCCATCTGCGCCGGCGATGTGATTGCCTGCCCCGCAGGTGGACCTGAGACGGCGCATCAGATCATCAACTCGGGCACCGGGACGCTGAAGTACTACTCTGTTTCGACCATGCAGACGCCAGAGGTCGCGGAGTATCCGGACTCGGGCAAATTCGCCGCCATTTCCTATGACCCAGAAGGTGACCGGAAGTCCCCGGCACTGCGCTTTGACGGCCGTCTCGAGAGCGCGGTCGATTATTGGGAGGGCGAGACATGAGCGGTCCGTGGGCAGATGGAAGCCGCATGATCGTCACCACCACGCCGTCGGTCGAAGGAAAGACCATCCAGACCTATCACGGCATCGTGGTTGGAGAGGCAATCCTGGGCGCCAACGTGATCCGGGATGTATTCGCGGGCATTACCGACATCCTCGGCGGACGGTCGAACGCCTACGAGGAGGAGCTGGGCAAGGCCCGGGACATTGCACTGAAGGAGATGCAGGAGCGTGCACCGGCTGGCGCGAACGCCATCGTTGGCGTGGATCTGGACTATGAGGTGATCAACAACATGCTGATGGTCTCGGCCTCCGGCACGGCGGTGACGGTCGGATGACGCTGCGCCAGAAACTCATCTACGGCGCTGTCATGGCGGTGGCCGTGTTCTTCGTCGGGCAGGTCGTGCTGGCAGTCGGCTCGCTTTTGATCAATCTGGTGTTCGCCATCGCCATGGGAGCCTTCGCGATCCTCGCCGTGAGCTTTGCCACCAGCATGGCCAACAAAGGCAAGCGCTAAGGCCAAGACGCCAAGACAGCTTTAACCATAAACCGAATCGAAAGAGGTGTGACCGAAGTCTCGATACCCTGAGTGAAATGCTCCGGCGCTGGCCGGTGCCCCTCCAGAAAGGATCGAGACATGACAGAGACAACGACCACCACAATTGGCGATGGACGGACCACCGTGTCCGAAGAGATCGAAGCCGTGCTGCGCAAGGCCAACAACTCGATCGATCGGATTGACGGCGATCCGATCATTCGTCTGGCGCTCGCTCGGGTCACGATCCGGACGTTCACGCGCGAAATGGTTGGGAGCCACCCGGAGAGTGCGCTGGAGATTGCGAATGAGTTCGACGAGATGGCCGAACTGCTCCGGAGCAATGAGACCCTGCCCGCCGAAATCCAGCGGGTCCTGAATACTGAACAGAACGGGGCGCCGGACGCCCCGGACAGAGGAGAAAGAAAAGATGCTGAAGATCGACAATCTGTCAGTGCGCCTCGAGGAGGAGGACAAGCAGATCTTGAAGGGGGTGACGCTGAACGTCCCAGCCGGAAAGGTACACGCAATCATGGGTCCAAACGGCTCGGGAAAGAGCACACTGTCCTACGTGTTGGCGGGTCGTGACGGTTACGAAGTAACCGGCGGCGAGGCGACCCTCGACGGCGACAACATTCTCGACATGGATCCCGAAGAGCGCGCGGCAAGCGGGCTCTTCCTTGCGTTTCAGTACCCGGTCGAGATCCCCGGCGTGGGCAACATGACGTTCCTGCGCACCGCGCTGAACAGTCAGCGCAAGGCGCGCGGTGAGGACGAAGTCTCAGCGCCTGATTTCCTCAAGCTGATCCGGGCCAAGGCCAAGGAATTGAACATCGACGCGGATATGCTCAAGCGCCCGGTCAATGTCGGGTTCTCGGGCGGCGAGAAAAAACGTAACGAGATCCTGCAGATGGCGCTCCTGGAGCCGCGGATGTGCATCCTCGATGAGACCGATTCGGGTCTGGATGTCGATGCCATGAAGCTTGTCGCCGAGGGCGTGAACGCCCTGCGCGATGGGACTCGCGGGTTCCTTGTGATCACGCACTACCAGCGCCTGCTGGACCACATTAAACCGGATGTTGTGCACATCATGGCCGATGGGCGTATCGTCGAGACCGGGGGGCCGGATCTGGCCCTGAAGGTCGAAAACGAGGGCTATGCCGACATTCTGACCTCGGCGGCTTGATCCATGAGCCAGGATGCGAAACGACTTGCTGCCGAAGCGCAGCTTTCCGCCCTGCCCTTGCCGGATGGTGAGGCAAGTTGGGCCCGCGATGCCCGAGCGCGGGCACGCACCCGTCTGCTTGAAGCCGGCGCACCAGCCCGGCGGGACGAGTATTGGAAGTACACCAATCCGGCAAGTCTCACCGCCCCCTTGGTGCTGGCGGCTGACGCTGCGGATGCACCTGGCGCGCCTGAGGTTTTTGCTGGAATTGCACAGCGTACTGCGCGGTTTGTGAACGGGCAATTTCGGGAGGATTTGTCAGACGAGCTCGCGATGGAGGGCGTTGCAGCCTCCAGCCTCGCGGATGCCTTGGCTCAGGATATCTCGATCACAAGGGAGATCTTCGGAGTTCTGGAGGCGGCCGGGCAGGATAAGGTGGATCGTCCGCTAGCGAGCCTGAACACAGCCGTTGCTCAACATGGCCTCGTCCTGCAGGTTACGGGTAAAGCAACAGACGCCATCCACATCCGCTATGACTCAATCGGTGACGGCGCTAGCCTTGTGCATCACGTTGTGCGCGTAGAGTCTGGGGCGTCTCTTACGCTCCTCGAAAGTGGGCACGCGACCAATGCGGTTATGGAGATCGACATTGCCGAGGGCGGCACCCTGCATCACGTACGGGTGCAGACCGAAGCGACTGAGCCGTGTGTGTCGCACATCTTCGCCCGGCTGGCCGGCGAGGCCGAGTTCAAGACCTTTACGCTCAGTTCGGACGGCGCGCTCACCCGCAATGAAGTGGTGATGGCCATCGAGGGTGACGAAGCCACCGGCCATATTGCCGGTGCAGTGCTGGCCAAGGGCGAGAGCCATATCGACAACACAGTCTTCGTCACTCATGATGCTGTGAACTGTGAAAGCCGTCAGGTATTCAAGAACGTTCTTGCGGGCTCGGCGCAGGCGATCTTTCAGGGCAAGATCTATGTCAAGGAAGGCGCACAAAAGACCGATGGCTATCAGATCAGCCAGGCGGTTCTGCTGAACGATGGCGCGGAGTTTCTGGCCAAACCCGAGTTGGAGATCTATGCCGACGATGTCGCGTGCTCGCATGGGTCAACGACCGGCGCTCTGGACCGCACGGCGATGTTTTATCTTCAGTCCCGCGGAGTTCCGAAAGCTGAAGCCGAGGCGATGCTGATTGCGGCATTTGCCGACGAGGCAATCGAGGAAATCGCCAACGAGGCCCTCGCAGACGAGATCCGGACCGAGGTCGCCAGATGGATGGCGAGCCGTGGCTGATCAGGCACTGCGTCATCCCGGCCTGATCCTCGGGGTCGCGCGGTTCTTTCACGATCCGCGTGGATCGATGCGGGGCGTTCTGGTCAGCAACCCCAATGAAGGGCGTCTTCTGGCCTATGCCCTGATCGCAGCGGCGATCCTGCTCTTTGGCCGAATACTCGGGCTATTCGTCGATCCTTCCGCCGTCACGGACGATATAGGCGCGCACGTCACCGCCGAAACGGTGAGCATGCTGTTCTTCGTGCCCATCTTCTACTACGGGATCGCTGCCCTTGGGACCATGCTGGCGCGGATGTTCGGTGGTAAAGGGACGTGGCGCGACGGGCGTGCGGCGTTCTTTTGGGCTGCACTTGTGTCCGCTCCGGTCGTCGTTGTCTGCGCCATGGCCGGGAGCATGCTTGGACCCGATGCCAAACCTGCGATCGCGGTGATCGCACAATTGGGACAGGTCTTTTTCGCGTGGGCTCTTGCGCAGTGCTTTGCCGAAGCGTTCGGGTTTGACCGCGCATGGCTGGTTTTCGTTGTGATCGGAGCGATCTGTCTGGTCATTCTCGCGCTGCTCTGGCAAGCCAAGCTCTGATGAACGGTATGTTGTCACTGATACTTGAGGGCCTCACGGCCCCACGCCAGTCGGCACGCCGCCTGCTGGACGGCGGACACGGCCTGAGCACGGGCCTCTTGATGCTGATCCTTGGCTATCTTGTCCTCGCCATGATTCATGTGGTGATGCTGCCGGATACGCCGGGTCGATCGGGTGGGCCCCTGGCTCGACATGTCTGGGGACTGATCTTTCAGATCGCAGTTTTCTTCCTCGTGGCCGGCATGATCTTTGTGGTCGGGAGGTTCTTCGGCGGGGTCGGCGCACTCGCGCAGTCGCAGATGCTGTTTGGATGGCACAGTCTTGTGAGCTGCATACTCGCCCCGGCATACATTCCGTTCATCTCGTCGTTCGCCGTCTTCCAGGCCCAGATCAGCGACGCTGCCCGAGACGCGGCAGAGGCGGGGACACCGCTCGATCCACAAAGCCTGCCGCCAATGGAGATCTCTGGCGGCGCGATGACCATGGGTTTGATCGCGATAGCGGTTTCCGTCTGGCTGTTGGCGAACTATGTCGCCGAGCTACATAAGTTCAGGAATGTTTGGGGTGTGATGGCCGTCATCTGCGGCATGCCCATTGCGATCGGAGTTGTGTTGATGTTCTTCGCTGCAATCGTGTCGGCCGGCGTTGTGGAGCCCTAAGGAGAGCGGGATGTATGATGTCGAACAAATCCGCGCGGATTTTCCCATCCTGTCCCGGCAGGTGAACGGCGCCGATCTGGTCTATCTGGACAATGGCGCCAGTGCCCAGAAACCGAAAGCCGTTATCGATGCGGTCAGTCACGCTTACAGCCATGAATACGCCAACGTTCATCGTGGACTGCATTATCTCTCGAATGCGGCCACCGAAAGGTATGAAGCCGTGCGCGGCAAGATCGCGGGCTTTCTCGGAGCGGTCAGCGAAAACGAAATCGTCTTCACTGCGGGAGGGACAGAAGCACTGAACCTCGTCGCTTATGGCTGGGCGATGCCTCGAATAGAGCCTGGGGACGAGATCATCCTGTCGGTCATGGAACACCACGCGAACATTGTGCCCTGGCATTTTCTGCGCGAACGTTTTGGGGCGGTCCTCAAATGGATCGACACGGACATGAACGGCGATCTTGATCCGCAGGCTGTGATCGACGCGATGGGGCCAAAGACACGCATGGTTGCCATCACACACATGTCCAATGTTCTGGGCACCGTGGTGGATATCAAGACGATCTGCACTGCTGCCCGCGAACGCGGCATCGCAACGGTGATTGACGGAAACCAGGGTGCGGTTCATATGCCCGTGAACGTCTCCGACATCGGCTGCGATTTCTACGCGATCACCGGGCACAAGCTCTATGGCCCTTCCGGATCAGGCGCGCTTTATGCCCGGGCAGAGCGGCTGGATGAGATGCGCCCCTTCAAGGGTGGCGGCGACATGATCCGAACAGTCGCCAAGGATGAGGTCACATACAACGACCCGCCAATGAAGTTTGAAGCTGGGACACCAAACATTGTTCAGATGATCGGGCTGGGTGCCGCCATGGATTACCTTCAAGCCCTCGGGATGGACAATATCGCCCGGCACGAGACCGCATTGAGAGATTACGCGCGGGAGAAACTCGACGGACTGAACTGGCTAACCGTCTATGGAAAGTCAGCGGGCAAGGGCGCCATTTTTTCCTTTAATCTCGAGGGCGGTGCCCATCCGCATGATATCTCTACGATCATCGACAAGAAGGGCGTGGCGGTGAGAGCAGGTCATCATTGTGCCCAACCGCTGATGACCCATCTCGGCGTCACGGCCACATGTCGGGCGTCCTTTGGGCTCTACAACACCACCGACGAAGTCGACAAGTTGGTAGAGTCTCTGGAACTGTGTCGCGAATTGTTCGGTTAAGCAGTCCCGCCCGACCTCCGATTACCGCATCAGGTTCAGTTTGAGTTTCAAACCACTACGCTCTTCTGGAGCGAGGTGACGGTTCAGGCGTTTGTTGATCGCCCCGAAGATCAGGATCAGACAGATCGTGCCCGCAATGAAGTAGGCCCCGACCAACGGATACGCAATAAACGGGTTGAACGTGTTCTGGGCGAAATAGTTGGCGTAGTAGAACGCATCGCCCTGTTGGCGCCATGCCCCAAAGCTCGACAGGAAAACCAGCGCTGTGCCGAGATAGGCGAAAATCGCCTCATTCGTATAGCTGGGCCACGCCAATCGCAGCATGGTCGGCCATGTGATCCGCCGGAACTTACGCCAACCGGTCAATCCGATGGCATCGGCTGCCTCGTGATCGCCTTTGGGCACTGCGCGCAAGGCTCCATAGAAGATCTCGGCAGTGTAGGCAGATGTGTTGAAGAAGAGCACCAACAGAGCACCCAGCCATGCCTTGGTGAGCCAGCGGGTCTCTGGGGTCACAACGACGAAACCTAGGTCGATCTCTACCCCCATCCTCGGCAATTGGACGAAAAGCTCGTAGGTGAAGAAGAACTGTAGAAAGAGCGGCGTGCCTCGGAAGAAGTAAATGAAGCTGCGCGCCGGAAACGCTGCCCAACGGGTCGGGCTAGCCTTAGCGACCGCCAGAAGGGTTGCGAAGCAAAACCCGAGCGCGATAGACAGTACTGCAAAGTAGATGTTCCAGATCATGCCTGACCCGATCAACACGACTTGATCACAAACCGTGATGTCAGTTTTCGGGAGCAGACGTTCGCCGATCCCGATGGCGCGCAGGCCATAAGCCTGGAGAGTCTCGAAACAGCTCATCGCGCCAGGGCCATGCCACGGGACACGCGTACGCTGAGGCGGTCAAAACCGATCTGGCTGACCCATGTCAGGCCTAGATAGAACAACATAAGCGCACTGAAATACCAGAACCGCCAGTCCTCATGGGAATAGGCATAGACCTGCGTTTTGAACCCACCGAGTTCCCGGGCCCAGTAGACCGGGTCCTGGATGCCGAGGAGGAACAAAAATGGGGTCGCCTTCAACAGGATCATCCAGAGATTTGAGAGCCCGGGCAGAGCATAAACCCACATTTGTGGTACATGAATCCGCCGGAAAATCTGGCCCGCTGACATGCCGATGGCGCGCCCTGCCTCAAGTTGGCCGCTCGGCACTGCCCGCATGGCTCCTTGAATGACATTGGCCGCGTAGGCGCCGTAGATCATAGCGAAGGCCAGAACCGCCAACGCTAGCCCATACAGATCGTGGACCCAAGTCTCCGCCGAGGTGAGAGGAAGTTTGGCCTGCTGGCAGACCACGAAATCGTTGCCGACCCAGACCGATCCGGTCTGATCGGAGCAAAGCGTGCGGTGCCGGATGTACTCGAGCGCCTGATCGACGGCAATCGGCACAAAAAGAAAGAAGACGATGTCCGGGACGCCTCGCACTACGGCAGCGTAGGCCCAACCAAGCCAGCGCACTGGCCCGATGGTTGAGCGTTGGGCAAGGGCGCCAGCAAACCCGATCACCAACACCAGAGGCGCGGTTATCACAATGACCACGATGACGGTGAGAAAACTGAGGTAGAAGGAGAAGTGTTTCGCCGTCGTCAGATAGCAAGACAGCCAGGCCAGACCCTCGAGGGTCTTGGGGTCAGCGCAGTAGTCGAACATGATCCCACCATCGCCCGACGTGTCCAAAGCAGGGTGCGTCGTGGACGCACCCTACGTGGCATCTCACCACTGCGGCGGGTTCTCTTTGAACCACTTCTTGAGCATTGCGTTGAGCGTGCCATCGGCTTTCACCGATGCGATCGCGGCTGACATCTTTGCGTTCAGCTCGGTGTCGCTCTCGCGGATACCCATCGCAGTGCCTTTGCCCAGAGAAACATCGGGGCCAACGAACACCAGTTCGCCATTCGACTCCGAAACAATGGGTGTGAGGTAATCTTTGTCCGCGAAAACCGCATCGGCCTCACCGTTCTTCACCGCGGCAATGGTCTCATCGGGCGTTCCAAACTCCACCAGCGTTGCGCCGGACGAGGCGACGTGCCCCGCCTGGATGGTGTTGACCTGAGCCGTCACCACGCCGCCCTCGAGATCGGGGCTATTGCCAGCAAGTGTGACATAGGCCGACGGCGTCGGCGGCATGTAGGCTTCGGTAAAGTCGATAACCTCATCGCGCTCGTCGGTCGCCGACATCCCTGCGATGATCGTGTCATAGTTGCCGCTGACGAGGTTCGGGATGATGCTGTCCCAATCGTTGATCACCCAAGTGCATTCAAGGCCTGCGCGCTTGCAAAGCTCGTCACCCAGCTCTCTTTCAAAACCGTCAACCTCACCTTTATCATTGATGAAGTTGTAAGGAGGGTATGCCCCTTCTGTACCTAACCGGACGGCGTGACCATCTGCCAGAACCGGGCCAGCAATCAAGGCAAGTGCTATGGCACCGGCCAGAGTTTTCAGGTTTCTCATGATCTCTCTCCGTGTCGTGTTTTTTGATCCCGCGCTGAACACCGCGCTGACCTGTCGATCACAATGCACTCGCAAGGAACGTCCTGCAACGCTCGGATTTCGTATTTCCAAATACTTCGGACGGCGGCCCCTCCTCCTCGACACGCCCTTCATGAAGAAAGATTGTTCTGGAGGAGACCTCTCGCGCAAACCCCATCTCGTGAGTCACGACGATCATGGTCCGTCCCTCTTCGGCGAGATCTTTCATCACGCGCAGAACTTCTCCGACCAGTTCTGGATCAAGGGAACTGGTCGGCTCGTCGAACAGCAGTACCTCTGGACGCATCGCCAGGGCCCGTGCAATCGCTACTCTTTGTTGCTGTCCGCCCGATAGTTGAGCCGGGTAACTGGCGTGTTTGTTGGCGATCCCGACCTTTGCGAGCACCGCCATGGCCTCTTCCTCGACTTCCGACTTGAGGCGCCGCTGCACCTGGACCGGTCCTTCCATCACATTCTGCAGAACAGTCATGTGGGACCAGAGGTTGAAGCTCTGGAATACCATGCCAAGCCGGGTGCGAAGTCGGTTGATCTGTTTTGGATCCGCACCCGTTACACGGCCATGACTGTCGGTGTGGACCTGGATTTCCTCACCATCAAGAACAATGCGGCCCTGGTTCGGAGTCTCGAGAAAATTGACACATCGCAGGAACGTGGATTTGCCTGATCCGGAAGATCCGATGATCGAGATCACATCTCCCCTATTTGCAGAGAGAGACACTCCCTTCAGGACGTCTAGATCGCCAAAGCTCTTGTGGACATTCTCCGCGATCAGTGCCGGATGGTCCGCCATGTACCCTCGTCCCTCTTTATTCGACCAGAAATCAGAACAGCCGAGATTGCAAGCGGTTCCAACGGATTGATTGCCGGACGGCGTCACACCGCGTCGAAGTCGAGGACGAGTTTCTCCGTGGTCGGACGTGCTTGGCAGGCGAGCGTGAATCCCGCCTCCACTTCCCATGGTTCGAGCGAGTAATTCACCGCCATCTCGGCAGAACCCTCTTCGATCCGGCAACGGCAGGTACAACACATCCCCCCCGCACAAGAAAACGGCAGATCGATCCCCGCAGCCCGCGCCATGTCGAGGACGGTCTTGTCAGGATCCGTATGGGTAAACACCCGGCGTTGCCCGTCAAGAATGGTCTCAACGCTCGCGCCGCTGGCTTGGCGTGCAGCTTCGGACGGAGCGCGGGGGGCCTGACCGTCTGCGGGCAGGAAACGTTCGAAGTGGATCCGATCCGCGGGCACACCCATGAGGCCAAGTTCAATCTCGGCCATGTCAATCATCGTACCGGGTCCGCAGAGAAAGATACCATGCGCTTCTTTCGGTTCAATCAGACCAACTTCTTGCAGCGCCTTCAATCTGGTCGCATCGATCCGGCCATGGAACAGTTCCACATCCTGCGGCTCACGGCTGAGGATATGAAACACCCGTAGCCGATCAAGGTAGCGGTCCTTCAAATCGGACAATCGCTGCAGGAACATGATGCTGGCCGTCTCGCGGTTGCCATAGACCAAGGTGATCTCTGCCTCGGGATGCCCATCGAGCGTGGCCTCGGCGATAGCCATCATCGGTGTGATGCCGGATCCCGCTGCTATCAGGAGATAGTTGTGTCCCTCACCAGTGCTGGCCTGAAACCGGCCATCCGGTGGCATCACATCGATGCTTTTTCCGGGCGCGAGCCCACAAGCAAACGGAGAGAATCGCCCCTCAGGAACTTGCTTGATCCCAACCTGCAAAGGCGCTCCGGGGGCAGCGCAGATCGAATATGGCCGCCTTATCTCGTGCCCGTCGATCTCGGCCTTCAGGGTAACATATTGGCCGGGCACAAAGCTGAACGTCTGCTTCAAGTCTGGCGGGACGTCGAAAGTCAGGCACACTGCGTCTGTCCCTTCAGGGGTGACGTCGGCAATCTTTAAGGGATGGAACACGGAGGTCATGACTCAGATGCACTTGAAATAGTCAAAGGGCTCACCACAAGCGCGGCACCGCCAAATCGCCTTGCATGCCGTGGACCCGAATTCGGAGAGTTTCTCCGTATCAGAGCTGCTACATTTCGGGCAGGAGACGATCGTTTCTCCAAACAGGGCGCGCTTCGCATTTTCGCCTCGGGCGGGCGGAGCGATCCCGTAGAGGCGTAGTTTCTCCCGGCCCTCCTCAGTGATCCAATCGGTCGTCCACGGAGGCGTGTTCACTCGTTCAATCCGGACTTCAAACCCCGCATCTCTCAACGCTGTTTCAACCGCCAACTCGATGGCCAGAACGGCAGGGCATCCCGAATATGTCGGGGTCAGACGCGCAGTCGCCACTCCGCCCTCCACTTCGACACTTCGGAGAATCCCAAGGTCCGCGACAGTAACGCACGGCACCTCCGGGTCCAGAACAGCGGCTGCTGCGATCCAGGCTCGCCGGCTGGCAAGGTCATCTCCGCCCATGCCATCGGGGTGGTGGACGGGGGCGCGCGGGTGGGCCGTCCTTCGTCCTGACGGCACGCTCACCATGTCAATCCCGGATTTTGACGTTGAACTGCCTGCATTTCTGCCAGCAAAAGCCCGAGCGCCTCACCATGCAGCCCTTTGCGACCACCGGTCTGCGGCCATTCGTTTTCTGGGCGGGTCAGTTCTGCGTCCTGAAACACCGCATCAATCGTTTGATCCCATGCTGTCCGAATGTCCGCAGGGTCAGGCACGACCTTGTCACCGGAAAGAGCGGCGCTGATGTCGTCCGTTTCGAAAAGCTCATCCGTAAATGGGTGCAGTTCCTCGACTGCGTTGGACATGCGCCGCGCACTTTCCTTGGTCCCATCACCTAGCCGGATCACCCACTCGGCGGAATGGCGCACATGATAGGCGCTTTCCTTCACAGCCTTGCCTGCGATCCCAGCAATCGTCTCATCCGTAGAACGACAGGCGCCCTGCCAATACGGTTCCATGAAAGCCGAGAAGTAGAGCTGCCGAAGCATCGTATGGGCAAAATCTCCATTGGGACGCTCCACGAGCAGGCAGTTGCGGTAATCCCGATCTGTCCGAAAATATGCCAGATCGTCTTCGGTCCTTCCCTCACCCTCGATCTCACCAGCGTAGGTATAGAGCGCCCTCGCCTGCCCGATCAGATCCAGCGCGATATTCGGTAACGCCAGGTCTTCCTCCAGCATCGGCGCATGCCCACACCATTCTGAGAGCCTATGACCCAGAACCAGATGGTCGTCGGCCAACCGCAACAGTTGCTCGAACAGCAGTTTCACATGTTCCCCACGTCTTCGGGAATGTCGTAGAAAGTGGGGTGACGATAAATCTTCGACGCCGTGGGCTCGAAGTTTTCGCCTTTGTTCTCCGGATCGGACGCGGTGATCGCTGTCGATGGAACCACCCAGATGGACGTACCCTCGCCGCGACGAGTATAAACATCGCGAGCCGCTTGCAGCGCCATCACTTCGTCAGCTGCATGCACCGAACCGCAATGCTTGTGGCTAAGTCCATTGCGAGCGCGGATAAAGACTTCCCAAAGCGGCATACCGGTTTCAGGCACAACGTTTCTCCATCCACTGTTTGAGATGGGGCAGTCCGTCCCAGCCGTAGGCCGTGTCAGTCGAACCGTGCTTGCGCAGATGCGCCAAACGAGCAAACGCCTCGTCCAATGGCGGGATATGACCTTCCGCTACCGGCCACATGACGAAATATGCCTCCTCCAGATGATCGAACCACTCAGCCTTGCGTTGGTAGAACCTCACATGGACAGTATTCCAGACGAATTTTTCCAAGGCTTCTACGTTTTCCCAGACAGAGAGATTTACGTTCATACCATCATGCAGGACATCTGTAGCATTGTTCCCATCACCCGTCAGACGCCAGACAAAGCCTTCAGACCGTTCAGCCAGCGCGTTGATCCGATCGAGGTTGTCCATGAAACCGGCTAACCGAGGATCATTCAGATCGTACTTGATCCGGCCAATGTTCAGTTCAGCGATATGCATCTTGTGCATCCAATCTACTCTTTGTTCGATACTCAGTCTTTCACAAATGTAACTCGGTATAGCGATCTTCCCAAGAAACGTCAGCTTGTCTCAAGTTCAGCCACAAGGGCTTCGGTCCCGAGAACCCGCTCACTTGGTCCCATGCGATCCAACTCGGCAAGACGCTCAAGGGCTTCAGCACCACTGGGCCTGTGCCCCTCATCAACTGGCCATATCACCAGGTAGCGCGTTTTCGCTGGCAAGAACCATTCGGAGCCACGTTGGCGAAACCGCTTGTGGATCGTGTTGAGAGAGAAGTGCGAAAGGCTCTTAAGATCGTGCCAGACTGACAGCGTGAACGTCATGCGCGGCTCGTTTGGGAACTTTGGTGCATCGGGGCCGTCCTCGTCCTCCAATCGCCAGACATACCCCTCCGAGCGCCGCGCAAGCGAATTGATCCGGCCAACGTTGCGAGTGAACTCCGCCATTCGCGGATCGTCCAGATCATACCGTGCAACAGCGATGTTGAACTGAGCGATGGGCACAGCCTACCCCCTACCCCAGTCGGTCGAGAGCCCCGGACCCGGGACGGGGTTCAACGATTGGCCAAACGCGATGCGATGGCCGTCGGGATCGATAATGTCGAATTCGATACACCCGTATAACGCGGGTCGGACGATATCGCTCGGCTCAATACCATACTCGACAAACTCTGCGTGAAGAGCCTCGGCATCATCAATGTACAGGTAGGCCGCCCAAAGCTGGTTCAACGGCACTAGGCCGTTCTGCGCGCGATCCAAAGCAATTGTAACCTCACCGCGCTGCACGATGTTGAAGGCAGGCGGATCGCCCACCGCCCCGTGGCTGGCAAAGCCCAGCTGTTCGTAGAACTCGGTGGCGACCATGACGTCACGCACCTGGAGCACTGGCATGGCACGTCGGGTGGCCATTACTCGGCGGCGGTACGGGCCGCCTGAGCACGGGTACGGCGTTTTTCGGCGTGCGCCAGAGCGGCTTCACGCACCCACGCGCCATCATCCCAAGCCGCCTTGCGCGCCTTAACCCGATCGCGGTTCATAGGTCCGCCACCTTTGACGACGCGCCAGAACTCATCCCAGTCAATGTCACCAAAGTCGTAGCCGCCCTTTCCATCGTTCTTGTCGGCGTTCCACGACAGGTCGGAATCCGGAATGATCAACCCAATGAACTCTGCCTGAGGCACCGACGCATCCACAAACTTCTGACGCAGTTCGTCATTGGTAAAACGTTTGATCTTCCAAGCCATCGACTGATCGCCGTGCTGACTATCGCTGTCGTGAGGACCAAACATCATAAGGGACGGCCACCACCAACGGTCGAGCGCATCCTGTGCCATCGCCTTCTGCGCGGCAGAACCGCGCGCCAGCGTCATCATGATTTCATAGCCCTGACGCTGGTGGAAACTCTCTTCCTTGCATACCCGAACCATCGCGCGTGCATATGGACCGTATGAGCATCGGCAAAGCGGGATCTGGTTCATGATGGCCGCGCCATCCACCAGCCATCCAATAGCCCCAATGTCAGCCCAGGTCAGGGTCGGATAATTGAAGATCGAGGAGTACTTTGCCCGACCATCGAGCAGCTCTTCGGTCATCGTTTCCCGCGATGTGCCCAGTGTCTCGGCGGCAGCGTAAAGGTAAAGCCCATGGCCACCTTCGTCCTGCACCTTGGCCAACAGCGCCGCCTTTCGCCGAAGCGTCGGCGCGCGCGTGATCCAGTTGCCCTCGGGCAGCATGCCGACAATTTCCGAATGCGCGTGCTGACCGATCATGCGCACTAGGGTCTTTCGATACCCCTCCGGCATCGGGTCGTTCGGCTCGATCTTTTCCTCGGCATCAATGCGTGCCTGAAAACGCTCAAGGAAGGCCGCGTCTTCAACGGTGGCCGCGTCATTTCCGATTAGACCCTGACTATACATGGCATTTCCCTTTTCAGATCGCCTAAGGTAGGGACGGCTGCCGGTCAGGGCAATCTCAATATTGTCCCTTCGGGCGTTTGGCCACGCTCAGATCTGGAGGCCAGTATGATGCGAACCTTGTTCGGCCGACGTGAAAGCGAACCGGAACGGTCCGGCCAACCAGCGCCCCTTTTCGGGATAATGCGCTTCTCTACCCTGATCGAAGGCAAAAGCGGGTTCCGCCAGATGCACGATCTGGACATTGAGGCCCGCGCAAATCTCTTGTTTGCTACCGAACGCATGGAGACCCGTTTCAGGTTCTTCGAGGCTTTGGCCCTTCCCTCGCTGATCGCGCAGGATCGCGACGACTTCCAGTTTCTCATTGTGCATTCAGATAGTCTGCCGGACGCCTATCTCACCCGATTGCAAGATCTGATTGCGCCTTATGATCATATCGAACTCGTCAACATGCAGCCACATCAGCGCTTGCCCCGGATCATCCGACAGGAAATGGACTGCCGCGCCGACAAGGATAGCACGGACTGGATCAGTTTCAGGTTGGATGATGATGACGGGCTGGCGTCAGACTATATCTCCCGGCTGAGAGAATCAGTCGATCGGTTCGGGAACGGAATGATCGCGTTCACGTACCCTTCGGGATATGTACTCGGCGTCGACACCAAGCAGCGCAGCCTTCACCTGAATCCGGATGTGAAGCTCTTTGGAATTGGCTGCGGCCTTGCGCTGCATACCCCGCGCGAAGCACGCCGCGGCGTTTATAACCTGGGCGCGGTGCATCGGCATGTCGACAACCAGTTCCCTACGATCTCGGATGCCCGCGAAGCATCCTATGTTGTCGGAGCCCATCTCCACAGCGATACCGGCAGAAACTCACCAAGGATCAACAAGGTGATGAAGATGCCTGCGCAAACCCCGGCGGAAGTGATGACAAGTCTTGGCAAAAAGTTCGATCATCTCGATCTGCGCCGCCTGGTCAGTTAAAGCACAGTAAGTGACGGGCAAAGGAATGGCATGAGCGAAATCTCAACGATCGAGGAAGCGCAAAACCTATTGGGCGATATATTCGCTCCGTGGATCGAGGCCCTGAACATATCGGTGCAGGAGATCGGACCAGCGGAGGTCCACTTTGTCCTGCCCGAAAATCCTGACCTCTCGCGGCGTGGAGGCGAAGGGGGAGGCGTTGTCTGCGGTCAAGCCATCAGTGCCGCAGCAGACACTTGCTCAGTCGTAGCGCTCAGCGCCCTAAACGGCATATTTCGTCCTTGCACAACCGTCGATCTGACCTCTCACTTTCTTCGTCCTCTTGCGGAGGGTCCTGCTGATATCACCGTCGTGGCGATGTCCAATGGGAGACGGATGGCGGCCACACGAACGGAGTTTCGCGGTCAGAACGGCAAGTTGGCCGCGAGTGTCACCTGCGCCTTCGCCTATCTGGACGCGTGATCGCGGGTCAAAAGTCGGGAGTGCAACTATAGAGTTCTCGACGATTTCCATCATTTCTTAATCGAATGCATGTCAACTCTCGCTGATCGAGTTCGTCATGGGCTGGCTCGTTCTTGGGGTGAGCCGGGTCGAGGGCAGACATGCTAGCACATAGCAGCTTTGAAGCACTGCCGCTCTGGCCGGCCGCGTTTTGGCCATTGATCTTCACGTCATGCCTGCTGGCCATCATCCGGATATGCCAGATTTCCGCAGAGACATATGGCTGCTCACCGCTCGACTCAAATCGCAAACCGGATGCAGCGGTGCTGTACCTATTCTTTCCCTTGGCCGCTATGTTCGAGGTGGCCGTGCATGCCTACCTCCTGTTCGTGATCGGCTTCACATATCTACTGCTGGCCATGCCGGTTTACGTCCTCGGCGGAGTACTGCTGCCTTGGCTGCTCGACCACGTTCCAACAACGCAGTACGTCCTGCCCGTCGTCTATCTTGGATTCGCCGCCGCTTTTCTGGTTTTGTTGGGGTTCGTCGACATTGAACTTCTCAGAAGCCTGAACTCCGAGCTTTACACTCTGCTGACCGGGCTTCCGCTTCGGACATGAGGAGCCAGCACACACGCGGGAAGGCGTCAACCAGGTGGGTTGAACGCACGGGTATTTGCAAGTGCCGGAATCTTGGCCCGGCATTTCTCGATCTGATCAAGATCGAGATCGATTAATGTGACGCCCGGCTCCGTACCTGCTTCGGCGATGACGGCCCCCCAGGGGTCGACCGCCAGGGAGTGCCCATAAGTTTCCCGTATCTTTCCCCGACGCGCTTCATGAGTGCCGCACTGGGCGGCGGCGAGGATGAAACACCCTGTTTCAATCGCTCTGGCGCGCAGCAATGTATGCCAATGCGCCCGGCCGGTTGGTACGGTGAAGGCAGAGGGTACTGTCAGGATCTGCGCACCCGCGCGGGCCAGTGCATGGTAGAGCAGCGGGAACCTCATGTCGTAGCAGATCGAGAGTCCAATCGTACCCCAAGGGCTTTGCGCTGTTACGGCCAGTTCTCCAGGGCGATAGCCGCGCGACTCGCGATAACTCTCGCCATCGCCAAGCTCGACATCAAACATGTGTATCTTGTCGTATCGAGCGCAAATCTCCCCGTCAGGATTAATCAGAAACTGCCGATTCACGAACCGCTCATCCGGATCACCAGACTTCAAAGCCAACGATCCAATGGAAAGCCAGATACCCGTTTCTTCGGCAACCTTGCGCAAGCGCTGCAAGGTCAGATCATCGGCCTCAATGGTCAGTTCCTGGGTCTGGATCGTCCGGCTGGCGGAAACTATGTTGGTTACCTCAGGCGTAAGAACCAACGCGGCTCCGGCGACTGCTGCTTCGCGAACAAGCGCCTCGGTTGTAGGCAGGTTCGCGACAGGATCATCTTTTGACGAAAGCTGAACGAGTGCCGCCTTCATGCCGCCAACAGTGGGTCTAACTTGCCATCGCGTTCAAGCGCATAAAGATCGTCCGAGCCGCCGACATGAGTCTCTCCGATAAAAATCTGCGGTACTGTGCGTTGACCATTGGCCCGCTCCAGCATCTTAGAGAACGCCTGCGAGTCGCTCATGACATCGATCTCATGGTATTCCACGCCCTTACCGTCCAGCAGGCGCTTGGCCCGGACGCAATAGGGACAGATGGGCGTTGTGTAAATTTCAACCGAGTTCATGTTCTTGCTCCTCAACATCATCCGGGAAGTAGAACCTTTCTTCCCTGATCACCAGTGCCAGAACCAGAACATCCACGGCGCTTGCTCCGAGCGCCAGACAAATTTTGGTGCACTCTGTCAGCGATGCGCCAGTCGTGAACACGTCATCCACCAACAACACCCGCTTCCCCTCAATACGGGCGGCCTGCGAACCTCCGGTCAACGCACCTTTGAGATTCGCAGTCCGCGCCACGCGATCCTTGCCATCCTGGCTCGGGGTTCGGCGAGCGCGAGCGAGAATCCGAGGCGTGAACTTTGCCTGCGCCCCTGCTTTGGTGGAGATGTACCGTGCCAACTCTGCCGATTGATTGTACCGGCGCTTCAAAAGCCGCGTCCAATGCAATGGTACAGGTGTTATCAGATCAGCATCGGCGACAAGATCACCTCCCACACGAAGCATCCATGCCGACAGCATCGGCACGATATCCAGCCGATCGCCATGCTTGAGCGAGAGCACAAGGCTCCGGCCGACGCCCTCGTATCTGATTGCTGCCGCCGCGCGAGACCAGTTCCGAGGGTTGCCGAAACAGTCGTCGCAAACAAGCTCTGGTTCAACGGCGGACGCACCCAATACCGGTCGCCCGCATGTCCCGCAGGCGGGTTGACTGAGAAACGCCACCTTGGTCCAGCACTCGGGGCAAAGCGATCCAGACGCACCGACCTCAACCCGGCAGACCGGGCAAACAGGTGGGAACAGGACCTCGGTGAGGTAACCCGTGACGTTGGACAAGGCATTCCGGGCATCGGCGCGTGCAAGCATACGCTTTCCTCTCGCACCCGCTCTCACTGATGTTTATATCCTGCGATCATGCAGGTGAACACCCCGCCTAGACAGGAAATGTTTGACTCGCGTCAGCAGAAGATCCAGCGCGATCGGGCCGTACGGCTGGGGTTTGTCGACAAGGGAGCATTCCTGCATCAGCATGTTGCTGAGCAAATCGGCGAGAGAGTAGCCGATGTTACCCGGCCCTTCACGCGCGCGATCGTAATCGGATCTGGTGGCGGAGTGCACGCCCGGGCCCTTGCGGGCCGCGCCGCAAAGATCCAGCAGATCGAACTTTCCAGCTCTATGGCGAAAGCAGCGGGCGCCGAGCATGTTGACGATATCGATACACTGGCGCTTGACCAGCACCAAGCAGACCTCGTGATCTCAGCGCTCGAGATGCACGCGCTCAACGATCCCGTCGGCCACCTCATACAAATGCGGCGCGCCCTCAAACCTGACGGATTGATGATCGCCGCGCTCTTCGGAGGAGAGACCCTTAACGAATTGAGGGCAAGTTTTGCCGAAGCCGAGGTGAAAACAGTCGGCGGTCTCAGTCCGCGGGTCGCGCCGATGGCAGAGGTGCGCGATCTCGGCGGCCTCCTGCAACGAGCCGGCTTTGCAATGCCAGTTGCAGATGTTGAGCGTTACACCGTTGCCTACAAGTCTGCACAAGATCTGATGCACGATCTCCGGTTGATGGGCGAGACGAACATCCAGACTGCCCGTCGGAGAGAGACGCTGCGGCGCGATACGCTGGCGGCCGTTGAGCAGATCTATGCGTCGAATTTTCCCTCCGAGTCCGGCGGTATCACCGCAACCTTTGATGTCGTGTTTCTGACGGGGTGGTCGCCAGCGGCGGGGCAGCCCCAGCCGCTACGTCCGGGCACAGCAAAAGCACGACTTGCGGACGCGCTTGGGTCTACCGAACAAAGTACAGGCGAGACTGCAGGCTTCCGCAACTCATCAGAGGACTGACCAGCTCGCAAAAGGGGAGTTCGGTAGCGACGTGCCCCAATGACCCAACTCAGGCGTTCTCGAACAACCTCTCCGTAGACATCAAGGTTGCCGATCGCTCGGGTGAATGGTCGGTCTTCACGACTTCCAGGGAACCCCGCAAGTTTGCGAGCGCCTGAACACTATCTAACGCTACAGCAGGACGCACGGGCTTGGGGACACCGTCGTCAATCATGAAAATCTCGCGTGCAGCCTGCATGATTTCGGCCTTCTTTGACGACGACAGAACTTCGGTGTTCTCATCAAAGTTCAGCGCTTGAACGGCGAGTAAAAACCTTGCGGCTCGGCTGGTACTCACCTGATCCTGTCGTGCCACGTTCACATCGGTATCAAGAGACGGGTTACCCGATGTCACGCCTGAAACAACGCGAACCTCTCGTTTCTCGTCGGTTTCATTCGGAGGATTAAGCGAAAGCGCCGACCTTTCGCCAAACATGGCGCGTGACGTACTCTGGTCTGTGAGTTTCATATTCAGCAACGAAGAGACGCCGCTGGACGTTGCCAGTCCGGATACGGTCGACATGGTATCTCACCTTCACTGTAGATCCTGTTTGCGCCACCTTCCTTGCGTTCAGGCCTTCTGTCCGCACGATGTCCCAGATATCCCCCGGCACAATTTTACTGTCCCCAGAACTCCTAAATTTTCAGTGAACTCGCCAGCTTGAACGCCAACGGTGAGGTCGCACGCGCCGCACTTGACCAAAGACGCAGGCGGGATATTTACCGATAAATAGATTCAGATGGAGATTGTGATGCTGGACCAGACCGCCCAGGACCGGCCCGGACGTGGACGGCTGAGTTATGCAGGGCCCGATCACCCGTCGGTTCCAACTGCCAAAGTCGGCGTTCTGCTGGCCAACCTCGGGACTCCGGATGGCACCGACTATTGGTCGATGCGACGCTATCTCGACGAGTTCTTATCAGACCGGCGCGTAATTGAATGGTCGCCGTGGCTGTGGCAGCCGATCCTTAAACTCATTGTACTGTCGAAACGCCCGTTCTCGTCCGGCGAGGCCTATCGCGGGATATGGAACAACGATCGCGATGAAAGCCCTCTTTTGACTATCACGCGCAGTCAAACCGACAAATTGAAGGCACGGCTCAAGGCGGCGCACGGTGACAATGTGATGGTCGACTTCTGCATGCGCTACGGTAATCCATCAACCGACAGTGTCATTCGGCGAATGGTGCAGCAGGGATGCGAGCGTATCCTGTTCTTCCCCCTCTACCCACAATATGCCGCTGCAACGACAGGAACAGCGAACGATCACGCTTTCCGTACGCTACAGAATTTGCGTTGGCAGCCTGCGATCAGAACTGTACCGGCCTACTATGATCATCCACGATACATTTCCGCACTCGCGCTGTCAGTGGAACGGGCCTATGGGGATATACCAGAACGCCCGACGGCCCTCGTCGCCTCCTATCACGGACTGCCCGAAAGCTATTTCAAGAAGGGGGATCCCTATCACTGTCAGTGTCAAAAGACATCACGGCTACTGAGCGAAGAGTTGGGCTGGGCGGACGGTCTGCACACGACATTCCAGTCGAGATTCGGTCCAGAAGAATGGCTACAGCCATACACTGTCGAATACGTCGCCAAACTGGCGAAGGAAGGCCACAAACGCATCGCCATTATGGCACCCGGCTTCTCGTCAGATTGTGTCGAAACGCTGGAAGAGATCAACGAGGAAATCAAAGAAGCGTTCGAACATGCTGGAGGAGAGCACTTCCACTATGTTCCCTGCCTTAACGACGATGAGGCCCATCTGGACATGATCGTTGATGTTGCGGCATCCGAAACACAGGGATGGTTAACGCAAAGCCCACGATAGCTAACCGTTCCGCCAAACGGTGTCTTGAGTCAGCGTTGGGATGGCATCCGGTTTGCTGCCTTGCTAGGGTCCAGGTGCTTTAGCGAGGGATACAGTCGGAGAAGCAACATGAACCTCAGTCAAGAACAACTCGGGCAGCTTCGCGATGAAGGCTGGCTGTTCATCCCGGACTACTTCTCCGACGACGAAGTTGAGGTTCTAAAGCGCGAGGCCGACCGGGTCTTTACACTCAAGCGTGATGAAATTTATCTCGAGAAAGACGGTACACCGCGGTCTGCGTTCGCTGTGCACCGCTACAACGAAGCCTTCGATCTGCTGGGCCGACACCCCAGACTGATCAATCCCCTGATGCAGCTTTGGGGGGAGGGCGTCTATCTCCACCAGTATAAGATCAACGCCAAGGCCAAGTTTACCGGCGATGTCTGGCAATGGCACCAGGACTATGGAAACTGGCTGGAGAAGGACGGAATGCCGGAGCCGCGAGCAATGAACATCTCGGTGTTCCTCGACGAGGTGTTCCCGTTCAACGGCCCACTGATGCTGATCCCGCGCTCTCACAGGCACGGCGTGTTGGACAGCGATAAGGACACGCAAACCACATCGTTTCCGCTTTACACGCAGCCGGAGGAAACTGTTGAGCGGCTTTGTGTCGAGGGCGGGCTTGTTGCACCGACGGGCAAGCCCGGCTCAATGCTGATGTTTGATGGCAACCTCGTCCACGGCTCATCGGGAAATATCACGCCCTTTCCGCGAAAGATCGTTTATCTGACGCTGAACGCTTGCTCCAATTACATCCGTAAACCGACGCGCGAAGAGTGGTTGGCCCATCAGGACTTCACGCCGATCGAATGCTGCGCGGAAGATGCGTTGGTACGTCTGGCAAACACAAACCAGGCAGTCGCCTGATCCAGCCGCAACTGGCCGGGCCAGAATTACGTTCACGCCTGGCGACCTCATGTCGTGAGATTGTCATGTGCCTGCAACCAAACTGTCGAGCGAAGGAGTTATCCACAGCCTCAAAGAGACGCGGGGACACCGCGAACTGGTTGAGGCAGTTATGGCAGTACTTCGCATGCGGGCGGAGGCAACGAGGTTGGGTCCGATTGTGCCAACCTCTTCCGTGCCGAGTTCGTTAACCAAAGTGTTTGAGTTGCTTACGCGTGAGCTACCCGAGGACGTCCGCGGATGTGAATGCAGTATGGTTGTCCTGTTCCGGGGGTCTCAAGTCCTAAACTTCGTTTCTGGTGGCAATCCCGAAATGACCTTCTCGGCGCGCTGCCACAGGTCGCGGCGCACGTCTCGCTCTATAGCCGCCCGAGCGGGATGGTCGGCATTAGTGATCGTGATAGACACCGCATGCGGTGCGATACGAGGCGAAGTCGAGCATTGCGCTACGGCTTGGACAAACTATGCCGTTCGACCAAGTCGTCGGCTACCTCGATAACGGGCTTTCATTCAACTCGCCCAACTCCGCCAAACCTATGCGCTGCTCGTTGCTTCATGCTACTATCTTTTGAGAAGCTCGGGAGGACGCCTTGAACGCCAAAGCTCCAGATTTCTGCCAGAATTTGCAGTCATAGATCACGCTGACCTGGACATGTTCGGACGTTTCGCTTTGCTGGCCACGCTCTTGCCTCTCCTATTTTTACCAATGGCGAGCTACGGTGCGGACCCTGTCGACGCCTGTCGAAATGTTCAGCAACCGGCTAAGGCTCAGGTGGCATGCTCTGCCATCATCAAGCACAACACCTCGCCCGGGGCAAACCTTGCTTGGGCATTCAACAATCGGGGTTTGGCGAATGCCGCTCTTGGATCATATCTCTCTGCAATAGAAGACTACGGAAAGGCCATTGAGATCGATCCCAAGCTCGCAGCAGCGTATTCGAACCGTGGCAACGCTCACGCAGCGCTAGGTGACATGACGCGCGCACTGGCGGACCACACGGCGGCTGTCGAACTCGACCCGACATATGTTGCGGGATGGCACAACCGCGCGGTCGATCACGAGGAAATGGGGGCATATGACGCGGCGCTTGCGGACTATCGCACGGCCCTTCGCCTCGACCCTCGGCATCGCGGAAGCCAGATCGGCTTGGCAACTGCAAACTGCAAGTTGAGCCGAATCAATACCTCCGCAGAAGCCCGGCTCTCGGCCATCCGCAGCGGCCTGCTCGATGTCATGACGATGCAGGAACTTCTTATGCGCGCCGGGCACTACAGCGGCCCTATCGACGGCAAGTTTGGAAAACTGTCACGCAGGGCGCTCTGGGCCTGGACCAGAGATGGATGCGGAGCCAAACGATGAGAACCGCGATTTCGTTGTTGGCTATATGGGCATCCGTCAGTCCTGTTCAAGCTGGTGTACTCGAAGACTGTACGCAGGACAGCGATTGGTGGTTGCGCGTGACGGCCTGCACCGAGGCGATCAACAGCGGCGAATGGCAAGGCCGGCGCGCCTCATGGGCCTATTCCAATCGCGCTGTCGCTTACGCGGCGTTGGGGAACTACATCGCAGCGTTCGACGATCATCGGGAAGCTGTGAAGCTTGATCCGTCAAATCCTCGGGCCCGCAATAATAAGGCCAATAGTCACGCTGATTTCCGGGAGTATGAACGCGCGTTAAAAGAATACGACCGCGCAATCAGTCTTCAGCCGGGTTATCTGAATGCGCATTTCAAC
This sequence comes from uncultured Limibaculum sp., assembly GCA_964475765.1. Classification (GTDB taxonomy): domain Bacteria; phylum Pseudomonadota; class Alphaproteobacteria; order Rhodobacterales; family Rhodobacteraceae; genus Thermohalobaculum. Next base: position 44,253 of record CAYYZH010000004.1, on the reverse strand, counting down.
CGTGCGGACGTCCTCCTGGCGACCGATAAGATTGAGGCGGCAATCGACGACTACTCAGTGGTCATCAAAGAGGTGCCCGATTTTGGGGATGCCTATGCCGGGCGGGCCGAAGCAAGGTGCCGGCTTAGACAAACCGAAGGGTCCGTGGCTGACCGGCTCGCCGCTATCGAGTTCGAGGCGCTCACGCGCGAAGAGGTGGAACAATACCTTGGCGAGAAGGGGTACTTGAAGCTTGGCGGAGTTGAAGAGATTAGCCCCAAGCGCTTTCAAGCTGCACTAACCGATTGGACCGCCTCTGGATGTCCCTAAAAACGTGTCTGAGCCAATGATGCCTGATTGTCTCTCTGAACCGATGCGCGGCGTGGCGCCCTCCAACATGTGCTCTGATTCTATCGGAGGCGATTAGACGCAAAGTGCGGGTCGGCTGTTGGGCTCTTTCTGGCTCTATCTGAGCAAGATCGGTGGCTCTGGCTTTGCAGTGCAGCATGGGCTACACCGCGCCAGGTTACGGAAAGCGTCCATGAACATTTACCTCCCGATTGCCGAAGTCTCGGTCAACGCTCTGGTGTTGCTTGGCCTAGGTGGCGGAGTTGGGTTTCTCTCCGGCATATTTGGCGTGGGCGGCGGTTTCCTGATGACACCGCTGTTGATCTTTATCGGCATCCCCCCGGCCGTGGCGGTGGCAACAGAAGCTAATCAGATTGTGGCTTCGTCGTTTTCCGGTGTTCTCGCGCATTGGCGGCGTCGAACGGTCGACTTCAAGATGGGGTTGGTGCTTTTGCTAGGCGGCCTTGTCGGCTCAGCGATTGGGGTTCAGCTCTTTTCCTTAATGCGCGCACTCGGTCAGGTCGATCTGGTGGTTGCCCTATGTTATGTCGTCTTTCTCGGGATCGTCGGCTCGCTGATGTTCATCGAGAGCATCAACGCGCTGATGAAAAGCAAGAAGGGCGTACGCCGCCCAAGTCGGAAACGACACAGCTGGGTGCACGGGCTCCCGATCAAGATGAGGTTCCGCCAGTCGAACCTCTATATCAGCGCTATTCCCCCTTTCGGTGTCGGGCTATTCGTTGGCATCCTGGCCGCCATCATGGGTGTGGGCGGCGGCTTTATCATGGTCCCCGCCATGATCTACCTTCTCGGCATGGCGACAACGGTGGTCGTGGGAACATCGCTCTTCCAGATCATGTTCGTCACCGGAGCCACAACCCTGATGCATGCGATCACCAATCACACGGTAGATGCAGTATTAGCGGTGATCCTTCTCGTTGGCGGCGTTGTCGGGACACAAATCGGGGTGCGCGTCGCGCCCCGCCTCAAAGCCGAGCAGATGCGGATCCTGCTCGCGCTTTTGGTTCTGGCAGTGTGCGGAAAACTGGCATTCGACCTGATCGCAACGCCCGATGAGTTCTTTTCGCTTGGCGGAGGCGGACATTGATCGTGCGGCTGCTTCTGTACCTCTTTCTGTGTCTTCTGGCGACGTCTGCCGCGGCCGAAGAGCGCATTATTGCAGGCCTTAGCCAGCATAATGTCTCGCTCACAACTGATTTTGCTGGATCCGAGCTGTTGGTGCATGGCGGGATCTTCGTGGATAAAGGTGATCCTGGCCCTTTCGATGTGATCGTTGCGATCACAGGGCCAAGTGCTCCGGTGGAAGTCCGGAAAAAGCAGCGAGAGTTCGGCATCTGGATCAAGGGTCGCGCCGTGCAAATCGATGCGGCCCCGAGTTTCTACGCCGTGGCATCAAGCGGCACACTTTCAGAAACGCTCAGCAATACTGACGATCTCGGCTATCGCATCGGACTTCGCCACGTCATCCGATTGATTGATGCCCCGAAATGGGTGCAAGTCGGCGAGCGAGAGGCGTATCGCGAGGCTGTGGTCCGCATACGTGAGGGCGAGGGGCTGTATTCGGTTCTCCCCAACAGCGTGACTTTCATCGAGGACCGGGTGTTTGAGACGCGGATAAAGCTGCCGTCGAACCTGATCGAAGGTGACTATCGCGCACGCGTTTTTCTGACGCGGAACCGCGAAGTGCTGGATGTGTTCACAGATACCATTGAAGTACGTCGCGCCGGTCTGGGTCGCTTCATTTACCGGTCCGCACAAGACTACCCTGCACTTTACGGCATCGCGTCGATCCTGGTGGCCCTTATCGCAGGCTGGTTGGCCTCGGCATTCTTCCGGACTTTCTTTCCAACCTAAACTACATCCGGTTGATTGGAACTTTCAAATAGACGGTTCCGTTGTCCTCAGCTTCAGGCATCTTGCCCGCGCGCATATTCACCTGAATGGACGGCACAATCAGCCGCGGCATCGAAAGCGTCGCATCCCGGGTCTCACGCATCTCGACAAACTCATCCTCAGTTGCCGCGGCGATATGTTTGTTCTTGGCTTTCTGTTCTCCGACCGTAGATTCCCAGGCAAACTCATCACGGCCAGGAGCTTTGTAGTCGTGACAGGTGAATATCCGCGTTTCGTCCGGCAGTGTAAGGATCTTCTGGATAGAGCCCCAAAGCTCGCGCGCAGAACCACCTGGGAAATCACAGCGCGCCGTACCGAAATCAGGCATGAACAGTGTATCGCCGACGAAGGCAGCATTGCCAATCACATAGGTCAAGCAAGCAGGAGTGTGCCCGGGTGTCTCCAGCACGAACGCGGAGATCTGTCCAATGGCAAAGCGATCCTGCTCTTTGAAGAGCGCATCAAACTCGCTGCCATCGCGTTCAAAGGCCGTGCCCGCATTGAACACCTTGCCGAACACATCCTGTACGACCGTGATCTTGTCACCGATCCCGACCTTCCCGCCTAAGCGATCCTGCAAGTAGGGCGCACCGGAGAGATGATCCGCATGGACATGGGTCTCCAGGATCCATGCGACCTCAAGCCCGTTGTCTTGGACATAGTCGACAATGCGGTCCGCCGCCGTTGTCCCTGTGCGACCCGCCGCATAATCGAGATCGAGAACCGAATCGATGACAGCACAGGCAGTTGTCGCTGGATCGCGCACCACATACGAAGCCGTGTTGGTCGGTTCGTCGAAGAAAGCGGTGACAATCGGGTTCATCTCTACGCTCCTTGGGGACAAGTCGTCGGATATCAGTGACTTTTTCACAAACTTTATGTGGATAATAGATGTGAAGTTTCAAGAAAGATCTCTGTGAGCCAGGCAGAACCGAAGTGTCATTCAAGCGATGCGAGTTTGGCTGGCAGGTGGTCAAAATGGTCGAAGACAAGGTCGTGCGGCAGTTCCGATACCTGCGACTTCCGGTATCCTTCGGTATAAAGCGCAAACGGCACGCTCGCCGCAGCAGCGGTTGCGGCATCGACCTCGCTGTCCCCTACAAAGATGGCCTCTGATGGCGAGACGTTGAGACGCGCGATGGTCTCGAGCAGCGGCGCAGGGTCTGGTTTGCGGTGCTGAAGTGTGTCTCCTCCGATGATCACCGGGAAGTACCGCGCTATCCCGAGATGGTGGACAATGTCACGCGCCGGCTCTTCTGGCTTGTTGGTGCAGATTCCCATGACAAGATTCTGATCGGCCAGATTTGCAAGACACGCCTCTACCCCGCGGTAGGTGCGCGTAAGACGGCCATTTTCTTTCTTGTATTGCGCTTGTACCTGCTCGGTCATCGCATCGAGGCGGGAGGGGTTTACTCCGATCTCCTCAATCACCAACTCGACCAGCCTCGGCAAACCGTTCCCAACGAAACTGCCAACCGTCTGTATATCGAGAGGCGGCAGGCCCTCGGCTTGCAGGACAGATGCGATCGCCGCGTGGATATCTGGCAAGCTGTGGATAAGCGTCCCATCGAGATCAAAAACAGCTGCCTTCATGATACGGCGACGGCAGCGTCACGGATCGCACGGATGTTCGTGCCATAGGGCGTGGGATCGGCCACAGAACCACCCCTGAAGACAGCGGAGCCCGCGACAAGAACATCGGCACCCGCTTCTGCGACCAGAGGAGCCGTTTCCGGCGTCACGCCTCCGTCAATCTCGATGTGAACCGGACGTTCTCCAATCATCGACCGAAGTGCGCGTACCTTCCCAGTCATGTCGATAAAGCTCTGCCCACCAAATCCCGGGTTAACTGTCATGACGCAAACTAGATCGATGAGGTCCAACACATGCTCCACAGTGCTGGCCGGTGTCGCCGGGTTCAAAGCAACTCCGGCCTTTGCACCAGCCGCCCGGATGGCTTGCAGCGTTCTGTGAGGGTGTGGCCCGGCTTCAATGTGTGCTGTGATGATGTCAGCCCCGGCTTTGGCGAAGGCTTCGATATACGGATCGACTGGCGCGATCATCAGATGCACGTCCATGACAGTCTTAATATGCGGTCGGATTGCCGCGCAGGTCTCAGGCCCGAATGTGATGTTAGGCACGAAGTGGCCATCCATCACGTCGACATGCACCCAATCGGCACCGTGAGCCTCTACCGCAGCGCATTCCGCACCGAAATTTGCAAAGTCCGCCGCCAAAATTGATGGCGCGATCTTAATACTGCGGTCAAAGCCCATTCTCTCGTCTCCGTTGACGTTAAGCCCCAGCACTAGTGGCCCAGATCCAACCGGTCCACCCTTGAGAGTGCGAATCACACAAGCTTGCCACTGGAGACATTCGGAGAGTCTAACAACCAAAAGGCATATGGTTCTGTGATGTACGCTTTGAGGCAGAGTCACTGCCCCATTCTCTTCATCTTCTATTGCTTTTCGCAAACGCAGTGTTGCCAAAAAATCGATCTGGGCAATGTGACCTTGGGTCAGGATCTGACCTTGACGTCAATCGGTCAACTTCGCCCAAATTCGACCGATTTTAACGAAGTACATGTAGCTCGTGGGGAGCGAAACCAACTGCAAGTGCCGGGGGTGGTATGAAGTATATACGTGGATTTTTCCACTTCTGTGTGGCAATGGTGTGCGTCGGTATGGTGGCCGGTGGGCTCTATATGTCGGTAGAACAAAGCAAGGGCGGTGTGGTCCTTGATCGCCCTGGGGAGCCAGGACGCATTGATGCTGCCGCGACAAGCGCAACTGCCTTTTTCGAAATTCTGGGGGACAAACTGGAACTGACCATGTTGTTCACGGAGCCGAGCGATCCGAACAGCGTGTTCAAGTCGAGGGTCATGCTGACGGATGGGCAAACACACTCGATTATCATCGGGGGGGAAAGCCAGTCAGGAGCGACTAGGTTCACATTCCGTCGGGTTGGGTACTCGATCGAGATGCGGCTGGCCCAGGCAGCAACACTGGGTGCTTCGCTGGAACACTGGAGATGATATCGGTGTGGGGTGGGCCGGGCGCTTTGGGGGAAGCGACCGGCCCAATTTCTTTGTCGCAAGGCGGATCAGATAACTACGTTTCTGAAGCGAAGAGCCATCCAGGCGTTCAGTACTAGAAAATCTCCGTGCTGAACCGCCCTGGCAGCGAAACTTCGAGAATTTCTAGATCTTCGGTGCAGCCCGAATAGCAGACGCTCAGACCAGGCGGGATGGTGAATGCGTCTCCGGAGCCGAGCTTATGATCAGGAAAACCGATCGCCTTGAGAACAAGCCCACCCTCCATCACAAACGAAAAGTGAATGTCGCTGTCGTGGCGCCAAGTCGGCCCATTTGCATGCAAGGCACGGGCGACATGAACACCCGCGACACCTCCGGTGGCCTCGGCAATCCCGGTTTCGCGATGCTCGAACCCCGGTAAACGCCAAGGCCGCCAAACCGCGTCTTCCAGACGGTGATGGCAAAAGCGCTGGCCTGAGAAATCTCGATCTGGCCGGTGATGGGGCGTCGGCAATTCAAGCTTGTAGTCTATCGTGGTCACATGCTCAGCCGGGACACCGATCTCGATTACTTCGATGTTGTCAGACGCGAAGAGAACCCTGTGTCGGATCTCCGGGGGTTGAATGACACAATCGCCCGCGCTCAGCCGGAACGGCGGGCCCTGATCCTCGTAAACCAGATCAACCCAACCCCGATAACAAAAGATGAGTTGAAACCCGACAGAATGATAGTGAACCATGTCCGGCACAGGGCCACCATCAGGAATGCGGATATGACTGGCGATTATGGATCCGCCCAAACGGTCAGGGATCAGGTCACGGTACTGCATGCCCGCGCGGCCAATCACCCACGGATCGCTATCGCGCAGATGCCTCACGCTAAAGGCCGGTGCTGTCTTCGGAATGTCTAGTGGCGGATTGGCCTCTACAATCTCGATCCTCGTCCCGTTCGGAGCGATCAGGTCAGTCTCATCCGCTCCGTATGCTTCTGGATCGGCTGAGAGAAGCCGCAGCGTCCCGGGATCCTCTGTTGCGCCTCGCTCCAGCCTTAGACGCACACCATGGCCTGACAGCACAGCAACTGTTGGGTCATCTGCCGGGAAGATCCGTTCGAGCCGAAATCCGAGACGGCCCTGAAAATACCGCAGGTCGTCGTGCAAATCCGATGCCGGCAATCGTATCTCTGCCTCAACGATTTGTGAGAGTGGCGCATGGTCTTTCATGAACAAGCCTTTGATCTGCCGAGACGCATAGGCGAAGAGTGGCACAATGGCAGTCGAGGGTGCAACGCGCGTACGGCTGACCTTGCAGACTTAGATCAGAAGCGCGCAACAGACTAAGGCAGAGTAAGGTGATCGCAGTGGCTCAACCCATCGTTCCCATTATCGGTTTTCTTGGAGCGGGCAAGTCAACATTCATCACTCGCGCTGACAGCCTTGGGATTGGTGCGCAGACAGAGACCAGATTCGACGAAAGTTCGACTGCAACGCTTTGGGAGCTCGCGCCGGATCAGGAACCCGCATTGGCGCCACCGCCAATTGCGGGCGCCCCAGTGTGCAAACCGATTGTTGTTGTTGATGCAGTCAACTTCAGGTCAACATCACAGGATCAGCGCGTCGCTCCATGGCTATTTGCGATGATGAGATTTGCTGCCGCGACTGTGATCAACAAAACAGACCTCGAAGATATCAAAAAGGTCAGAGACGCCTTGAACACGGCTGGGATCGAAAACGCGATGGACGCGCGGGACGATGGGGCAATCCGACAAGCGGTGAGGAACGCAATGCACACGGCGAACACTTCCGCGCCAACCGTGATCTCCAAGCCTGTCAATCTTTGCCACTGGACCTACTGTGGAGCGGCGCAGCTTGACGCTCGGTCAATCGACGCAGTGCTCGCTTCGCGCCCTAAAGGGGCTTTCCGAATGTGCGGAATCATTCGGACGGAGACCTCCGGTCTGGGAGTTGATATTGCCGGGCGTGCGCGGCAAACCCGAGCCACTCCGCAGCCTGATGAGACGCGTCTGGCCGTGACCGGATTGAGATCAGACATCCAAAATGCGGATCTGGATGTCTGGTTCACGCAAGCTGTCGTAGACAGCGCACACCGCCTCGGAGGGATCGCCTGTCGATAACTGCGCGCTCATTTATATTCCGAGCGAAAGCTGATCCCCGGCTCTCGGCGGCACCCGGAAGAGATCACAACGCAAGTCCTTGACGGGTTTGTCTAGACCAACCTTCTGCCGCGCCAATTTAACCCGCCTTGCGATAAGCGATGCGTAAACCCCCTCGCCCGTGCGCCGCTTGTGCCAGGTTGGATCATAGTCTTTCCCGCCATGCATCTCCCGAACTTTGGTCATCACCTTGACCGCGCGCTTGGGGTACTCCCGTGTCAACCAATCCCTGAATAATGAGCTGACCTCCAATGGAAGCCGAAGCGAAGTCCATGTGATGTGGTCGGCTCCTGCCTCTGCCGCCGCTTTGGCCAAGCGCTCGATCTCATGATCGGTCAATCCCGGAATGATCGGCGCAATTCCAGCAGAAATTGGAACGCCCTTTGCAGCAAGCGTTCGGATCATCGCGATGCGACGTCCAGGAGATGCGGCACGCGGCTCCAGCGCACGGCTGATCTGATTATCAAGTGTCGTCAACGAAATCGTCACACGCGTCAGACCGGCCCGGCCCATCTTACCCAACATGTCCACATCTCGTGTGATCAGCGATCCTTTCGTCGTGATCATGACGGGATGGTGATGCTCCCAAAGCACTTCGAGGATCCCGCGCATGATCCGCCAGTCTTTCTCAATGGGCTGATAGGGGTCGGTGTTGGTGCCCAAAGCCAGTGGCTGAACCTTGTACCCCGGCTTTGACAGTGCCTTGGTCAGCAACTCAGGTGCAGTCGGCTTGGCAAACAACCGCGTCTCGAAGTCGAGCCCCGGAGATAGCCCTAGATGCGCATGGGTCGGTCGGGCAAAGCAATAGATGCAGCCATGCTCACATCCGCGATACGGATTAATCGATCTGTCAAACGGCACATCGGGCGACTGATTACGTGCGATGATCGTTCGGGATGCATCGAGATCGACACGCGTGCGGATCGGTGGCAGGTCCTCATCTCGGCTCCAGCCGTCATCCGTTGCTTCACTTGTTTGTCGGTCGTAGCGGGATGGCGGATTGACTGCTGCGCCTCGGCCCCGTCGGCGAGCTTCTTCGATCTCATCAAACTCTGGCTCAGCCATATCGCCTCCCATTGGCAAGATGAGAACATTATAGGAACATTTAGATTCGCCACAAGGAGATCTGATCAATGAAACCGCGCGGGCAGCCGCGCAAAAGCGCAGATCGTATTGTTCATTGCAATCTCGGGCTCTCCGACCTCGATCCGCTCGACCGACGACACCATTGCCGAAATCAGGGCTTCGATTTCCATCAGCGCCAGATGCATGCCCACACAGGTATGTATCCCCGCCCCAAACCCAAGATGGCGGCCTGCAGGCCGGTCCAGCCGGAAATTGTCAGGATCGGGAAACACCGTTTCATCGCGATTTGCCGACGCAAAAAGCATCATTACCCGGCTTTCCGCGGGGATCGTCACCTTTCCAATCACGACATCTGTTGCTGTGCGGCGGGAGAACCCACGGATCGGTGTGGCAAGCCGCACTGCTTCGTTCGCAGCATTGCGTGCAAGTTTTTCATTGTTGCGCAGATCTCGCCACAGGTCGGGCTGACAACCCAACTGCCAAATCAACTGCCCGATCGCGGAGATCGTCGTATCAAGGCTTGGGTTTATGAAATCGCGAATGGCAAACGGGGCGAGATCGGCATCCAGTTCGCCATCATCGACCATGTCCAGCACTCGATCTGTCCACGACCCCGGCTTGAGCGATCCGCGCACCGCTCCTTCAGCAATGAACCCCCGCATTTCCTGAATATCAGCTAGCGCTGCCTCCCCTCTTGCGTTCTGACACCCCAGTACGTTGAAAGCCGCGGCAGCCCATTTTAGCATCTTGTCCTGCCCATAGTCCGGCAACCCGACCAGATCCCGAACGACCGTGATCGGCAAGTGCCACGCAAAGTCGCGGACCGCATCGAAGCCGTCACGGGTCAACAGATCGGAAATAAGCGCCGAAGCCGCGTCTTCGATCAGGGGCTTTGCGCTCTCAAGAGCTGCAGCTCTGAGTGGCGGCGCCATCGCAGCCCGCAGAGCCGAGTGCCGCGGTGGATCAGACGCAACCGTATTGCCTTGCAACAATTCGCAGCCGAAATCATCGCCCGCAACGCCCTTTGCGCTGCTGAAATTCTGATGGTCGCGCAGAGCCGCGCGCACAACATCATATTGGGTAAGCGCATAGCACTCATGGTGCGCCAGCCAAACAACGGGTCCAAGCGCGCGCATCGCAGCATAGTGCGGCCAAGGGTCCTGGATGCATGCGTCACCGTAGAGGTCAACGTCATACTTGGGCTGCAGGCTGGTCACGCGACTTGCTCCACGTCGTACAGGCGTTCGCACTTGCCAATCAGGTATTGACGCATGGGGCAATCTCACTTGAAGTTGCGGCAAGCAAATTGGGAGGAGAGAATGCAGTTCGTCAAGATCATCGGTGGGGCGCTAACAGCCGCTCTGATCAGCACGGCCAGCTTTGCCGCTGAACACACGCTCACGATTTCAAGCTGGGCGCCACCGACACACGGGATGAACGCCCAGATGTGGCCGAACCTCATCAAGATGATCGAGGACGCCACCGACGGCAAAGTTACCGCCGAGATCAAGTATCGCCTGGGGCCGCCGCCTGCGCAAATGGATCTGATCCAGGACGGCGCGGCGGACATGTCCTTCATTTTCCATGGCTACCAAGCAGGCCGGTTCACTGCGACCAAGCTGATCGAACTGCCAGGCTATGAAGGCAACGCGGAGGCAGCTTCCGTTGCCTATTGGCGCGTGCACGACAAACATCTGGCGGCAGCAGATGAACACAAGGGCGTCAAGCTGGTGGCGCTGATGACACATGGACCTGCGCAAGTTCACTCTTCCAAGAAGATCACGTCGCTCTCTGATATTTCCGGCATGAAACTCAGGGTGCCGGGTGGCGTGGGTGGCGACGCCGGAACGGCACTTGGCGCGACTGGCATCAAAGTCCCCGCGCCGAAAGTCTATGAAACTCTGGCGTCCAATGCCGCGGACGGTGTGGTGATGCCCTTTGAAAGCCGCAAGGGGTTCAAGCTGACTGAGGTCGCGCAGAACGTCTATGAGATGCCGGGCGGGCTCTATCGCGGGTCCTTCGCGGTGATCATGAACCAGGAGGCATTCGATGGCCTACCTGCAGATCTTCAAACAGCACTCGACGAGAAAGTCTTTGGGGAGCCTGCCTCACGAATGGCCGGTCAGGTTTGGGACGCCATCGACAGCGCAGGTCGTGAGGTAACCAAAGCTTCGGCCGATAACTCGATCACAATCGCATCCGACGCGGACCAAGCCGCCTATGGCGAGATTGCCGCGCAGATCCGTACCAATGTTCTCGACGAGATCGAGGCCAAGGGGATCGACGCGGCCGCGGCGCACGAGATGGTCAAATCCGAGATGTCGACGAACTAGCTGCCTCGACCCAGGGCCAACCCCTGCCACCAAGGAGGTCCCAGGTCTTCGCCCGGGACAGCTCAACACCCGTGATCAACAAGATTACCAGATTGGCATACATAGCTGGGCGAGTGCCTGTGGCCTTGGCGGTGTTGGCGCTGTTTGCAATGATGGTGATGACATTCGCGGACGTCGTTTTGAGATCCGTTTTGGACGCACCAATCGAAGCAGCAACAGAGCTTACCCGGATACTCATGGCCATCGTCGTGTTTGCGGTCCTGCCCTCCGTATCCGGCCGGGGCAGTCACATCGTTGTCGATCTTCTCGATGGACAGTTCAGCGCACGGGCGGCGAGGTGGCGCGACGCGATCATAAGTCTGGTTTGTGGCGGCATCCTGATCTTGCCCGCCAACCGTGTAGTAGTTCTGTCCGAACGCGCCCGGAGCTATGGCGATGTCACCGAATATTTGGCCATTCCCCAGTTCTACGTTGGCTGGTTCATCGCCGCATTCGTCTATCTGACAGTTACTGCCCTGCTACTGCGCGGAGTGCTGCTGTTAATCGCTCCCGAAGCGCTGGAACCAACCGAACCTGCCCATGATTGAAGCGGGCATCGGGTTCGCCGCCGTTCTGGTACTGGTGCTGCTGCGCATGCCCATCGCCTTTGCCATGGGACTGGTCGGCATGGTCGGCTACATGCACCTAAACTCATTTAGGGGCGCAATCTCGATGGTTGGGCGGCTGATCATCGACACCGTCCAAAACTATGGTCTGTCAGTCGTTCCACTGTTCATCCTGATGGGCCTGTTTGTAAACAAGGGCGGGCTCAGCCGCGAACTTTATGCAGTTTCGTTTGCCTTTCTCGGACATCTACGCGGCGGTCTCGCAATGGCGACGATCTGCGCTTGTGCGGGATTTTCCGCGATCTGCGGATCATCACTCGCCACCGCAGCAACGATGTCCAAAGTTGCAATGCCGGAGATGCGCAAGTTCGGCTATGACGACAGCCTCTCGACCGCGTCGATCGCAGCCGGCGGCACACTCGGTATACTTATCCCACCATCGGTAATCCTCGTGATCTACGGTCTGCTCACCGAGACCTCCATCGGTAAGCTCTTCATCGCTGGCATCATCCCGGGCCTGCTGGGGGTAATGTTCTATCTTGGCGCAGTGCGCTTTACTGTCGGGCGGCGCCCAGAATCAGGCCCCGCAGGGGCACGAACGACGTGGCCGGATCGGTTTCGCGCTCTGCGCGGGGTTTGGGCTGTTCTGGCCCTATTCATTCTGGTCATTGGCGGGCTTTACGGTGCGCTGGACGTTTGGCCGTTGCACCTGACCTTCTCACCGACCGAAGCTGCGGGGATGGGCGCCATGGGGGCCTTTCTGATCGCTCTGGCGCGCGGAACGCTGAGTTTTCAGGGAACCTTCGAAGTCCTGCGCGAAACCGCGTTCACGACGGCAACCCTTTTTACCGTCCTGATCGGGGCGTGGATCTTCTCGAATTTCGTGAATCTTGCAGGTCTGCCAGAAGGTCTTCGCGCATTGGTGACCACATACTCCGTCTCGCCGGCAGTCGTCATGCTGCTGATCCTGGTGGTCTACATTGCGCTGGGTTGTATTTTTGAATCGCTGTCGATGCTGCTTCTGACGGTGCCGATCTTTTTTCCGCTGGTCACCGGGCTAGGCTATGACCCCGTCTGGTTCGGCATCGTGGTCGTGGTGGTGACCGAGATCAGTCTGATCACACCGCCTGTCGGATTAAACGTCTTTGTGCTGAAGGGCGTCGTCAGCGACGTCTCCACCGGCACCATCTTCAAGGGCGTAACCCCGTTCTGGATTGCCGATATTCTGCGTCTCGCGTTGCTCGTCCTGGTGCCGTGGCTGGTCCTTGTCCTACCAAACTCCATGTGAAAACCATGCCGTGCCGGATCCTTGCAGATGCATTCGATCTGACCCGGCCCGATCCGGCATTCGCACAGGATCCGTTTCCGACCTATCGCGCGTTGCTGGACCACATGCCAGTCAAACGCTTTGCCGACGGGTCCGTTATGGTGGCCCGGTATGCGGATTTGATGCGCATCTACCGGGACACCGCAACGTTCTCTTCGGACAAGAAATCCGAGTTTGGCGCGAAGTACGGGCAAAGCCCCCTTTTCCAACACCACACAACCTCGCTGGTCTTCAACGACCCACCGCTTCATACGCGCGTACGCAAGATCATGGTCGGCGCCCTTACACCGCGGGCAATTGCAGCGATGGAGCCGGGATTGATCAATCTGGTCGATCATCTGCTGGACGGTCTGAACTCTCAATGCGATCTGATCACCGACTACGCGTCGGCGATCCCCGTCGAGGTGATCGGCAACCTCTTTGACATCCCGTATGAAGAGCGCGGCCCACTGCGTGACTGGTCACTGGCCATCTTGGGCGCGCTGGAGCCGGTATTGACCCCAGAGCAGGAACAACTAGGAAATGCAGCGGTCAGTGATTTCACCGCCTTTCTGCGCGAACTCCTCTCCCGTCGAAGAGAATCCCCCGGCGATCCTGCCACCGATGTTCTCACACGGCTGATGCAGGGGCATCGCGGCGAGCATTTGACCGAGATGGAGCTTCTGCAGAACTGTATCTTTATTCTGAACGCCGGGCACGAGACTACAACGAACCTTATCGGCAACGCGCTGGATCTCCTGTTGGATCATGCTGATCAGCGAGAGCAGTTGATCGCCCAGCCCAATTTTATCAACTCGGCGGTCGAGGAGGTCTTGCGGTTTCAAAGTTCGAACCAGCTGGGCAACCGGATCACTACAAAACCCTGTAAGATAGGTGAGTTGGACGTAGCAGCGGGCACGCGGATCCATCTGATCATGGGCGCGGCCAATCGCGATCCGGCTGAATTTCCTGACCCCGACCGTTTTGACATCTCCAGAGATCCCAACAAACACCTCGCCTTTGCCGCCGGTCCGCACATTTGCCTCGGACTTACTCTCGCAAGGCTCGAAGGGCGTATTGCGATCGAGCGTTTTCTAGCACGATACCCGACCTATGCCAGAAACGGGCCAGCAATCCGGACCGGACGGGTCCGGTTTCGCGGGTTCTCCCAATTGCCCGCCACCCTCTGAACGTTACACCTGCCAGACCTATTCACTGTTGCAAAGACGCTGGACTCAACGGACAGTCTATCTCTGGTTGATGATCGGATGAACGGGTCGGGGGAGACCATGAAGCTTGCCAGCCTGCCAGATGGCACGAGAGATGGGCGCCTGGTCGTGGTTTCTAACGATCTGACCCAATGCGCAGACGCCGAACGTGCGGCCCCTACACTTCAACACGCTCTCGATCACTGGAACACAGTTTTGCCGGATCTCGTAGAGGTCGCACGTGGACTCGAAAGCGGTACGGTCTGGGCCGAAAGATTCCGCGAACGTCACGCCCTCAGCCCTCTCCCCCGCGCGTATCAATGGCTCGACGGGTCGGCCTATGTGAACCATGTAGCTTTGGTCCGGCAGGCCCGTGGCGCGGAAGTACCAAAGTCATTTTGGACCGACCCACTGATGTATCAGGGTATGTCGGATGGTTTTCTGGCACCGCGCGGCGATATCATTCTGCCATCGGATGAATGGGGGATTGATCTCGAGGCAGAGATCGCAGTGATCACATCTGACGTTCCCTTGGGAATAAGCGCTGAGGATGCCGGTGATTGCATCCGCCTCGTCATGCTCGCCAACGATGTCAGTCTGCGCGCGCTCACCGGCCCGGAGCTCTCCAAAGGATTTGGATTTGTCCAGTCAAAGCCTGCGGGAAGTTTCTCGCCGGTCGCCGTAACCCCGGATGCTTTGGGATCTGCCTGGCAAGACGGCAAGCTGCACGGCATTGTCTCTATCGATCTCAATGGCGAGCCCTTGGGGCGGCCAGATGCGGGAGAGGATATGACCTTCGATTTTCCTACACTGATCGCCCATGCCGCGAGATCGCGGGCTTTGTCTGCAGGAACCATCATTGGTTCGGGCACGGTGTCCAATCGGGACAAGGACGGCGGGCCGGGCCTTCCCGTGTCCGAAGGCGGTCGGGGCTATGCCTGCCTCGCTGAACAGCGGATGATCGAAACGATAAACGACGGTACTGCGAAAACCCCGTTTCTGGGCAACGGCGATGTCGTGCGCATCAACATGGAAGATGCGTCCGGACACTCCGTGTTCGGAGCTATTGAGCAGAAGATTGTCACGGGATGAACCACAAGACCGTCAAAGCTGGTGTGCTGGAGATCGCTTATCTCGAGTTCGGTTCTCCGGACGGGTGGCCTTGCTTGTTGATGCACGGCTTTCCCTATGATGTTGGAACGTATGCCGACAGCGCTCCAAAGCTGGCCAAAGCCGGGGCGCGAGTTATCACGCCGTGGCTGAGGGGATATGGCCCAACCAGGTTCCTGTCCGACAAGACGCCCCGTTCTGGCGAACAGGCTGCTCTAGGCGCAGATTTGCTTGCGCTGATGGATGCTCTGGAGTTCGAACGCGCTGTATTGGGCGGCTATGACTGGGGCGGACGCGCGGCCTGCGTGGTATCGGCGGTTTGGCCCGAACGTGTGACAGCGCTCGTTTCGGGTAATGCCTACAACATCTTCGATACAGCACGTTTCTGGGAGCCGGCAGCGCCCGAAACCGAGGCGGCGCTCTGGTATCAGTATTATTTTCACTCCGAGCGAGGGCGTCGCGGACTGGAAGAAAACCGAAAAGGGATTGCGAACCTTCTCTGGCGCATGTGGTCTCCCTCTTGGGCCTTCACTGAGGAAGTTTTCAACAAGTCCTGTTGGGCATTCGACAATCCCGACTTTGTCGAGGTTGTTGTTCATTCCTATCGTCACCGGTACGGTCTCGTTCCAGGAGACCCGGCTTACGCGCATATTGAAACAACACTAACTGCACAGCCGCCGATTGCAGTTCCGTCCATTTCAATCGACGGCGAAGACAACGGCATCCATACTCCAACAAGCGGGCATGCGATGAAGTTTTCCGGACCTTACCAGCATGAGAGATGGGATGGTGTCGGGCACAACCTTCCACAGGAACGACCAGATCAGTGGGTGCGGGCAGTCATGAAGGCTCGCGAGATGGCAGACTAGGTGTCTGCCGCAGATTTTTCGGCCAAGTCCAGTAAATCATTCAGTGCGCTGATCAGGAGGTCCCGCTCCTCTGGGGAATAGGGGGACAACAGTTTGTCCTGATGGCGCTTGGCTCGTTCTATTAGATCAATTGCCCAGACCGCCCCTTTCCCAGTTTTTTCGACGACGACCTGTCGGCGGTCATTTGATGTCCTGTTGCGTCGGATAAGCCCGTCGCGTTCCAAACGGTCCAGGGCTTTGCTAAGTGTAGCCTGTTTCGTCATTGTTGCTGCAGCGAGCCGACCGACTGTGGCCGGTTTGTCATTCAGAACTGCCAGGATTCGCCAAGTCAGCACTGGCACGCCGCGCTCCGCGAGTTCCGCATGAAACTGCCCGCTGGCAACAGCACTGGCCCGCGCAAGGAGAAAGAGAAGATATGTATCCAGAAATCCGCCGGGCCGGTCGGTTGCATCCTT
>CAYYZH010000004.1:6007-27734 GCA_964475765.1 uncultured Limibaculum sp. | reverse complement strand
ACCGGAGCCTCAGGTGCCCTGACAGGTCAAACCGCAGCACTGTCTGCGCTGGGAGCGGCTGAAGTCGTCATCGACTGCACCGTCGAAGGGCTTTTGCATGCGCCCGAACTTCCCGCGCTACTCAAAGCGGGAACCCGCGTTCAAATGGTGTCCAACGAGCACCCGGACTGCCTCGAACGTCTCCTGCCCAAAACCGAGATGAAAGATCGGGTCAAAGCCGCGATTGCCGCATGTCGCAGTGCATCGTCGATGGACGTTCGTTCCGCCGCAGGCACAGACCTGACCGTAGACATGACTGACGCACCCACCGCCGGTGTCTGGGGATGGACGGATCGACCGGGCACGATTGCGCATTGGCCGGGCGGCGTTGTCGTGAGCTTTCCAAAGGCCGGGTCGGTCAATGGAACACTCGTACTCGATGCCGGAGACATCAACCTGACGTTCAAACGCTATTTGGAAAGCCCGGTCCGTCTCAAAATCACCGACGACTACGTCGACGAAATCGAAGGGGATGGAACGGACGCCGAGTTGATGCGCCGCTATCTTTCCGCCTGGGGCGATAGAGAAGCCTACGCAGTCAGCCATGTCGGGTGGGGTTTGAATCCAGAGGCGCGGTACGAAGCGCTGGCGATGTATGATCAGCGTGACACCAACGGCACCGAACTGCGATGTTTCGCGGGAAACTTCCTGTTCTCAACCGGGGCGAATGAGTTCGCAGGGCGGTTCACGAAAGGCCATTTTGACCTTCCGGTCCGGGGCTGCGACATCCTGCTTGATGGATCGCCCGCGGTCCTGGGGGGAGTTTTACAATGATGCCGCTGATCTCTGCACACGGGATCGGGATGGATGCGCGGTTCTTCGATCATCAGCAGCAGGGTTTGCAGCCCCGGCAGGTCATTGGCCACAACATGCCGGGGTTTGGCGGCACACCGCTGGAGGCCGATTTGACATTCTCCCGTCTCGCGGGGCGTCTGGCAGCAGCGATTGAGCAGACGGGCAGTGCATGCCATGTCCTTGGGCATTCGATGGGCGGCATGGTGGCACTGGAGTTGGCAGCAACCAGTCCCAACGTGGTCAGATCCCTGGTTCTCTGCAACACTACACCGGCTTTTGGTGGACGCGACGATACATTCAAGACCCAATTCGTATCCGCTCGGCTTGCCCCCCTAGAAGCGGGTAAAACTATGGCTCAAATCGCCCCTGGCTCTGTGCGTGCGATGAGCGGGACAGACACGTCTGAGGAGGAACTCGATAGAATGGCAGAGTTGATGGCCGAAACTCCGGAAGCCGCCTATCGCGCAGCGATCGACTGCCTCGTGACATTCGACCGTCGGGAAGCTCTGGAAACTTTGACTATCCCCGTTCTACTCATCGGCGGAGAGGACGATCAGGCTGCCCCGGCACGTACCATGCAGCGTATGGCCGAAAAACTCCCCAACGCACAGTGCCACATCCTGCCAGGCGGACACATGACACCCGTCGAACAGCCCGAACGAACAAATGACTTGATCCGTATGTTCTTGGAGAAAGTTGAGCGATGAAAGACCTCACTGCTGACGAAGTCGATCCTCCGATCTTCGACCAAACCGCGTTTCGTCTGACCAACAAGGAAGCCGACCTTGGCCTGCTGGCCCGCCAACTTGGTAAAGGCGCATTCGCCGGGCGTGCATCTCGCTGGGACACAGAAGCCATCTTTCCCACCGAGAACTATCACGACATGCATGAGGCAGGCTTACTTGCTGTTTGCGTTCCCGAAGACCAGGGCGGGCGCGGCGCTGACTTCCGTGCCTATGCTCTGACCGCGGCGGAACTCGGCCGATATTGCGGAGCAACGGCTCTGACATGGAACATGCATGTCTGTTCCTGTCTCTGGACAGGCGCTCTAGCAGACGATCTGGAGATGACCCACGATCAGCGTACCGTGCATAATTCCAGGCGGGCCTTGCACTACTCCCGGATTGTCAACGACGGTGCGATCTACTCGCAACCCTTCTCGGAGGGCGGTGCGGCCGCAGCAGGCGTGGTTCCGTTCTCGACCAAGGCGACACCTGTTGAGGGGGGGTGGAAGATTAATGGCAAAAAGATCTTCGCCTCGCTTTCCGGCCATGCCGACTTCTACGGTATCCTGTGCGGAGAAACGAAGGACGGCGAACGCCCTTCGCGCCGCGACACGATGTACCTCGCTGTCCCCGCCCGAGCAGACGGCGTTAAGGTTGTCGGCGATTGGGACCCATTGGGGATGCGCGGCACAGTAAGCCGCACGCTCATCTTCGAAGACGTCTTCGTGTCCGAAGACGACGCATTGATGCCGCGCGGGATCTACTATCAGGCCGCGACGCGGTGGCCGCACATGTTCATGACGTTGAGCCCTACTTATGTTGGCATCGCTCAAGCAGCTTATGACTTTACCGTCCAATATCTGCGCGGAGAAGTCCCGGGCCTGCCTCCGGTGAAACGGCGCATGTATCCGACAAAGCAACTCGCTGTCGCAGAAATGCGGGTCAAGCTGGAGCAGATGAAAGCGCTATGGTTTCAGGCGGTGTCCGAAGCCTGTCCTGACCCAACAAAGGAACAAGTTCTACGGGCCTATGCAGCCCATCACGTTGCGATGGAGACATCGAACGACCTCTGTCGGCTGGCGATCCGAACATGTGGTGGCCAGTCCATGCTAAAGACGCTGCCGCTGGAGAGGCTCTATCGCGACAGCAGGTGCGGATCTCTCATGCTGCCATGGACCGCCGAGATCTGCCTTGATCGTATCGGTCGCGAAGCCCTTTACGAGAAGGGTGAGACTGACGAATGAGCCTATGGTTGAGGCTCGAGGATGTTGTCCGGGCCTCTCCGGACAAGATCGCCGTCCACGCGTCAGACGCAACCCTGACATATGCGGACCTATTGAGGGCTGCGGAAGAGGCACATGTAGCCTTGGCCAATCAAGGTGTCATCTCTGGTGACCGTGTGGCGTTCCTCGGATTGAACTCGGCGGCGCTTCTTGTGCTTGTCTTTGCAGCGGCACGCGGTGGCTTCATGGTCAGCCCGCTGAACTGGCGGTTGGCCGAGGACGAGCTGTCCTGGATCGTCGAACATGCCGACCCGAAGGTTATCATTGCCGACGACCATCACACTGAAATCGCGAAGCTGATTGCAAACGAACTCCCAGTTTTGGACGCTGCAAGACTTGGGGCAGGTGACGACGGGTGGTTGAATGTCCAGAGCCAGACTGCCCCACCACCATCCGGTGGCCCCGAAGACCGCGTACTGCTGGTTTATACATCTGGCGCCACTGGTCGGCCAAAGGGTGCGATCCTGACACAGCGGGCGGTCCAAGCGAATGCAGACCTCTCGGTCGATATGCATGAAATGACCCCTGCGGACCACGTCCTCACGGCGCTTCCGATGTTCCATGTTGGCGGCTTGAACATTCAGACCCTTCCGGCACTTCTCTGCGGCGCAACGGTGACCTTGATGGATCGGTTCGAACCGGGCGCTTGTCTCCGGGTGCTCTCTGAAACCCGCGCCACTCTGACCGTTCAGGTGCCGGCCACTTTCCAGGCGTTGTTAGGTCATCACGAATGGCAAAGCACGGACCTCGAGGCTCTTCGCCTGATTGCCACCGGCTCAACCGATGTCCCCGTTCCGTTAATCGAAAGGGTTCATGCCCGTGGCATACCAGTGATCCAGATCTATGGCGCGACAGAAACCGGACCGGTCGTGGTCTACCAGAAGGCTTCCGAGGCAACTTCTCACATAGGATCGATTGGCCGGACCGGACCGGGAGTGTTGGTCCAGATCACAGGAGTTGACGGCGAGCGACTACCAGACGAACAGGATGGCGAAATCTGGATCCAGTCTCCAACCCTTGCGTCGGGATACTGGCGGAATTCAACTGCAGATACTGCATTCAAGAATGGCTGGTTTCGTACTGGAGATGTCGCGCGGCGCGATGCAGACGGATTTCTCTGGTTCACCGACCGGATCAAGAACGTTATCATTTCCGGCGGAGAGAACATTTACCCCGCAGAGCTTGAGCGCATCCTCAGGGACATCCCTGGCATAACGGAAGCCGCAGTTACAGGTCGTTCAGACGAGAGGTGGGGCGCGGTCCCGGTTGCAGTCGTTGTTGGACATGCCTCGCGCGATGAGATCCTAGGGGCCTTTCAGAACCGTCTCGCTCGTTTCAAACACCCCAAGGATGTTGTCTACGTCGACACCCTGCCCCGGAACGCGATGGGAAAGGTCGAGATGATGCGGCTCCGCGAGCTTGTCGCCAATACCTAATCCGTCACTCCAGATAAATCTTCGTTCGCGCAGTCGAGCCTGCCGCATCAATCACCGCGATGGAGACATGACCCGGACCGTCCGGCCGCCAGGCTATTTCCCGCTCGAAACCGCCAGTCTCTACAGGCCTTCCATCCACAAGCCATGTAAAAGGCGGAGCTCCCCGGCGGATTTTGAGCACAAGATCGGATGGCCCAGCGTCGAGCTCTAGATCCACCCGCGCCCCACTTGGCGGGAATACGAGCTCCGGTGCGTGCCTGCTTTCGAGAACCCCGCGCGCGAGCCGCACATGGCGCAGCGGTTCAGGCAGGTCAGCATGCGCCACCGTCAGGACATCTCGCGGCGGCGGCGGCAACCTGTCCGGGGAGCGCTTGAGCCGCGAAAACGCCTCGAACAGCAAGGGTGCCGCGTCCTTGATACCTGTGATGCCGGGAACGGGGGCTGCATCAGGCCGACCCATCCAAACGCCAATCACATGACGCCCGTCGAAGCCCACGGCCCAAGCGTCGCGGTGCCCATAGGATGTGCCCGTCTTGAATGCCAATTGATGATTGGTGGCCGCGACAGGGGCAGGCGCACCTGCAAGAATGTCCGCGACCTGCCAGGCGGCACCCTTTGACAGGAAACGATGCTCGCCCTTGGAGCCATTCGCATTCGTTCTCAATTGAACAGCCTCGCCGCCGCGCGCGATGCCAGCATAAATCGTCACCAGATCATTCAACGTCAGACCGATACCACCCAACCCTATGGCAAGCCCTGGCGCGCGGCCGGGTGGCAGCACGCCCGCCCCGCCGGCACTGCGCATCCGCGCCATCAGCCGGGCCGGACCAACCGCATCCAACAACGCCACCGCCGGAACATTCAGCGATCGCTGCAAGGCGGTGCGCACGCTGACCTTGCCGTGGTAACCATCGTCAAAATTGGTTGGCGTATAGGTGCCAAATCGGGTCGGACGATCATCGATCAGGCTTTCGGGATGGGCCACGCCCTGCTCGAAGGCCAATCCATAGATCAGAGGTTTGAGGGTAGATCCTGGCGAGCGCACAGCTTGGGTCATGTCAATCCAGCCGTCGCGCTTCTGATCGAAGATGCCGGCAGAACCGATCGACGCCAGAACCTCGCCACTTTGATGATCAGCAACCACAATTGCGGCTGAGACCGGGTGGCGCAATCCGGTCGCACGTTCCCGGATCAACGTCTCGAGCGACTTCTGCAAATCAAGATCGAGCGTAAGCCGGTGGGTCAGGGCGGCGTCGCCAACCTTAACGGTGCGATCCGCCAAATGCGGGCTATGCAAAGGAAAGGCTCGACGGGTGCGCGGCACAGCTTCAGTTTTCCCGGCTCGAACGTCTCCCTGTCGGATGACCCCTACCTCGGCAACTCGATCGAGAACCATGTTCCGGGCGGCTTCTGCACTGAAGTGGTTGCGGTCCGGGCGGCGCACTTCTGGGGCTTGTGGCAAGGCAACCAACAACGCGGCTTCTGCCGGCGTCAACCGCGTGGGCTCCTTGCCCAGATAGGCAAAGCTAGCCGCCCTAATCCCTTCAAGGTTCCCACCGAAAGGCGCAAGCGTCAGGTAAAGGTGGAGGATTTCCGTTTTGGTGAGACGACGTTCCAACGCGAGAGCAAGACGCATCTGCCGAAGCTTGGCGGACAAGGTCACTGTGGGCCGCTCTTCTAACAGCCGAGCGACCTGCATTGTAAGCGTCGAAGCTCCAGAGACCACACGACCATGCCAGACTGCCTGACCCACGGCTCGGAGCAAAGCCAACACATCGACACCGTTGTGGCGATAGAACCGCTTATCCTCAAATGCGAGAAGCTGAGCGATGTATCCGCGATCGACCTCGTCCGGTGCAACGGGCAACCGCCAACGTCCATCCGCCACCTGATAGGCCCGCATGAGCCGGCCATCCCGGTCAACGATGGTCACCGAAACCTCAGGCTCGAAGTTCGGAAGCTCCGTGCGGTCTACCCAGTGATTGAATACGATGACAAGCGTGAGAATTGTGATCGCCAAACCGGCAATCACCCGGCCAACCCATCGCTTTCGAAGCCCGTTCATCGGCGTTCGTCACAAGGTTCAATGTGCTCAAATCGCATCAACGCGCCTCACCGATGACACTGACCCGGCCCGCATCTGTCCAAGCGCGCATCTCCGGCCGATACATATCCTCGACTGTTGCCGCCGGATGATGAAAGCTGCCGGGAGAGACAGCGCGCACGATGTAAGCCAATCGGAAACTGCCCGCGCCGGAACGATCGACTGCGGCGAGGAAACGGTCCGTCCGAAACTCGACATTCGCAACTTCGTCCAGCCCATCCAGCCACGTCAGCGTATCGATACTTCCAGCCTGGATCAGGTTTGGATTGTCGATCTCCAGACCCGCTGGAAGCGGATCATTTACCATCAGGCGCCCCTGCCGATCACTCTCTGAGGTCACAGTCAGAACAACGACCAGTCTGGTGTTCTGCAGTACAGACGCCGGTGAGACCTGCTGACCATCCAGCGTGTAATACTCCCGCGCAATCTGATAACCACGACCTCCCGCAGGCTCCGCCTCGATTGGAACGCCATAGGTGGTAAGTACAGCTTGGGTCGGGCGATCGGATCTGTTCTCGATCACGACCTCTCCTTCGCCAAGAGCGGCGTCCTCGAACATCCGGATCACCGGTCCATCTGCGGGTTGACCGTCAACCGTGATCCCATCGGAACCTTGATCGGCAAGCGCGGATGTGGCGAGAAGCATCCAGACCTTTTCCTGCGTCGAGGTCCAGCGATTGGCCTGCTCACGTTCGGCCAATAGCGCTGCCAGACGATCAGCGTCCACAGCCCGGGATCCGGCGCGAGAAGACAGAGTCAAGACAGCCGCTGCGTCGCGCAAGTGCGATCCGTAGTCGACGCGCCAACCCCGCTCCTCTTGCTCTTGTGCAAACACCTGCTGTGACGCGAGCCGGAACATCTGATCCGCCCGCCGCTGTTCACCGTATGAGGCTAGCGCCGCACCTAGTTGCGCTTTTGCCATCGGTGTTGCGAGATCGTCGGCCTTGGCATCGGCGTAGTAGCGAAGGTCCCCGATTGACGCCATGCCTTCTCGCGCCAGCACCATCAAGGCATAGGCAATGTCCTCTCCGGCATTCTCGAAATCTCCTGCATAACCGACTGAACTTCGCAGGTTGTCCAGGGCGGACTGCATCGCCTGCTTTGGAACCGCATGACCGGCGGCACGGGCACGACTGAGAAAATCGGTTACGTAGGAATCGAGCCACAAATCTCCACGATCTGGGCGCCACAGCCCGAAAGATCCGGCGTTTGATTGGTTCTCAAGCACCTTTCCAATCGCATCAGAAATCCGCGTGGAGACATCCTTGCGTCGCGACAGGCCCATCGCGTCTGCCACCTGATTGAAGTAGAGCAGCGGCATTGCCCCAGAGGTCACTTGCTCGGTGCAGCCGTAGGGGTATCGATCAAGCGCGCTTAGCAATCCGGGCGCATCAAGCGACGCAATCGGGCCGATCCCAAGGCTGGCGCTCGCTGTACCTAGTCGAAGCCCCGCGAATGTGTCCCGGTTCACAACCAGACGCCCGCCGGCAGCCAGTGGAATGCGGCTCTGCCGCGCAATCTCGGCGTCGTTCAACCGCACCGGGACGGTCAAGGACTTGATGAGCTTTGTCCCATCCGGTGTCGTCGTCAGTATCGAAAGTTCTGGATCGCCGATCTCGATCGCAGTGAGAGGAACATCGATCTGTTGCGTTTGCCCAGCAGCAAGATCAAGCGTATGCGCCTTCGCCCGCTCACCTAAGGCAATCCCGCCATCACCTCTGACCGAGACTGACACGTTGCCGGACGGCCCCGTTGCATGCGCAACGTCGAGCAGAATGCGTGTGGTGTCGTCAGGCGCAAGAAACCTTGGGCTTGCTGCAGACACCACGATGGGATCGCGCACCAAAACATCCTTGTGCGCATGTCCCACTCCATCCGCCGTCCACGCCACTGCCATGATGCGGACGGTTCCATTGAACTCTGGCAGCTCGAAAACAGCCGACGCTGTGCCATCGGACTGAACGGGCAACACACCGGAAAAGAATGCAACAAGCGCTTCAGTCGGCGGTGGAGCTTTCAGCCGCGCGGCCTCCGCATCTCCGCCAGAACGGATCCGGCCCCGTACGCCCTGCATACCATCGATCAGCCGGCCATAGAGATCCTGCATCTCCATTCCCAAAGCGCGCTGTCCGAAGTAGTGATCGGACGGCGCGGGAGGCTCAAACCCGGTCAGGTTCAAGATCCCGAGATCAACCGCAGCCAGAGTGACATGCGCCTGCTCACCGTCGAGATTGGCAATCCTTACTGCGACATCCATAGGCCCACGCGGCTGAACTTCGTTCGGCGTAGTGATTTCCAAGCCCAAAGCGCGCTCTTCGGGATCGACGTTTGCCCATACGACACCCAGTGCTCGCGAAGGATTGCGTTTGGCGGCAATCTCCATCGGACGGATCAGGGACGCGGTGATGTAGGCTCCGGGACCCCATTCCTCGGTTACCAACAGCGAAACCTCCGTCTCGCCGGCTTCCACATCGAGCGCCTTCATCTCGATCAAGCGGTTATCGACGACGGACAACAAAACCTTCCCCGCGGCACGTGGCTTCAACCGCACCCGAACAGTCTCGCCGATCCGATAGGCGTCCTTGTCCAATCCAAGCTCAAGTACGTCTGGGGTGTCAGTTGACCCACTTGCCGCATACCAGCCAGCAACAAAGGAAATGGATGTGGCTGTAGGAGAGCCATCGAGACTTACGATCTTGAGTTCGTACTGGCCCCACTCCACTGGGTTCTCGATCACCGCGCGTCCGTCAAGCGTCAATGCAAGCTCGCCACTGGCGATGCGCTCTCGTCGAGTGATTGGTTCGTAGTTCCAGCGCCCGTTCAGTTCGTACCACTGCCAGGACCGATTGATCCGCGAAAGCGTCCAGCCCGTTCGCTGGATCTCCGTTTGTTGGCCATCCGGCCCGGCGGCGAGGACTTCAAAACGGGCGAGGCCACCTTCCTCCGCCGCGCCCTCGAACAATGGTTTGACCCCGATCCGCACACCACCGGGCGCCAATGGCCGGGTCAAAGTCCGTTCGACCGGACGGCCTGAACTGTCGGTGACATGCACGATCGCCGTCATTTGCAAGGGCTTTGTGACTGGTTCCGTGTCCGGAAGGCGCAGCGTCAGGTTGGCCGCCCCGTTTGCATCGGTTTTGACGACCGGTAGGGTCACAAGATCCGCGCTAAGCGCTTCGTCATGCAGGCCAAAGGAGAAGCCGGTAAAACCGGGCAGTCCGGACGCCTGACTGATGCGAACTGATCCTTCGACCGGTAGACCCGCACCCGGCGCGCCGTAGAGATATCGTGCGGTAAGCGAGACGGTTGGCGGGCTGTCGCGGCGAACCAATCCCTCCGGCGCATCGAGATCAAACGCGATTCTCTCTGGCACGAAATCTTCGACCAGGAACGCCACCTGACGGAGCGGGGCGGCCTCCGGGTCCGCATGGATCTTCATCCGCCATGTGCCACGCGGCACACCAGCTCCGAGACGCATGGAATGGGCGCGCCCACCTGCACCCTGATCACTCAGCACCTTTCGGTGATATTCAACGCCATCGGGACGGGTGAAGATCGCTGTCAGCGGCAAGTCGCTGATCGCGTTGGCTTTGCCGTCGCGCGCCAGAACCGTGGCATGGACGACTTCTCCGGGGCGATAGACGCCGCGCTCAGTCGTGGCGAAAACATCGATTGGTCCGGGCGCATTGCGACCTTCGACCCCGCGATCGGAAAGATCGAACCCGGCCTTGGTGAGATCGAGAAAGGCGAAATCGCCATCTCGCTCGGCAGTCAGCAGGGCCGGTGCCGCACCCCCGGTGCCACGCGTCAACCCGGGAGCAAACGCCACATATCCCCGGGCATCAGTAGTCACGCGGCCAAGGACTTCATTGTTGCGGGCCAACAACGTCACTTCAACTCCGTCCAATGGCTCGGCCGAAGACAGCGCGCGCACAAACCCGTGCAGCCCGTCAGCACCGCTCATGGTCGCCAGACCAAGATCAGTCACTACGAACCACTGGGTGGGTGCGCGGTCCCATTCGCTGTCCGACCCAGGAACCCGAGCAGTCATCACGTAGACGCCAGGTTCGAAGTTCTTGACGGCATCGCCGATCGGTAGAGCCGTAATCACATCTGCATTCACCGGACCCGAAACCTCGCCGACGCCGTTCCAAATGGCTTCTCCACGCCTCTTGGCAAAACTTTTCTCGGTGAAAGTGTTGATCGCCTGATCGAAAAGGTTGTCGTGGATCGCTGGCAGCAAGTTGCGATCCCCAATCCGGTGCACCCGAAGCTCGACCTCCGTGAGGTTGACCGTAACTACGGGGATCGCAGCCTGATTGCCTCTGGGCAGGACATAGTTTCGGCCAACGAAGCGAACCGAAGGCGCACGATCTCTCACATAGACGGTCAGTTCTTGAGCCGTACGAAGCGACTCCCCCGTCGCAGACGGCAAACCGCCACGAACTGTAATGCGATAGCGCTCGCCATGCACAACACCTTCGATACAAAGCTGAGAAGGTTCGGCTACGACCGCGAGGTTATCGTGACCTTCGATCTTCACATATGGTGCATAGTCAACGCCTGCTTCAGCCAAAGGCTCGGTGAACTGAACGCAGATCCGGGGGCTGGCGGCATCCGAATCGACCGAATGATCGGCGAACCTGAAGCCATACCTTTCTAACGCTCGGCCGAGCGCCCGGTCAGTGTCATCCCGGGGTGCCAGGCTTTGGCTAAGCCGAAAAGCGGGAATGGTCTCCTTACCATAACCGGAGGCCTCAAGCGTTCGCGCCAATAGGTTCAACGATGTCGCACGCGACTGCGTATCCCGGGAGCGGAGATAAGCATTGATTGCAGCGAGAACGGCATCACTGCGCAACCGGCGCTGTTCCGTGCCGTTTTCCACCGGTTGAGTCATCCAGACACGGGCAAGATCGCGCCATATATCAGGGTTGCCCGACAGCGTGATCGCTGCACCGTAGAACTGAGCCGCAAGGGGCAAATCGCCCGCGCTCTCAGCGCTTCTTGCAGCTGTCAGAAGATCGTCGACCGAACGGGCATTCGCTGCGAAGCGCTCACCAAGGCGACGGGCAAGATCTCGTGCGCGCTGCAAGGATCCATCCGGGATGAAATCGAGGTCTTGTCCACGTTCGCGACCCATCTGCTGGATCTCGTCAGAGACAGGAAGGAACCTCCCGGAGATTGCTCCATCAAAAGGCGACTTCTCCCCTACTGTGTTCTTCAGAAAACAGGCCGAAGCCTTCGAGTTGTAGGTAAACGCCGAGCATCCTGCCTCGACCGTACAAGCTGCAACACAAGCCTTGAATGTCCGGTCGAAGAGGGACCCGATATCACCGCCATAATAGTCTTGGCCAACTTCCGTCATAAGCCGACGGTCGGGCACAGGGCTGTCCTCAGCCCAGGCGAAACTGCAGAGAAGGATGATGGAGACAGCAGCGAGCACGCGCGATATCATGGCAGTGTCCTTGATGGGAACATCAACCACAGCTTCACATGCGTTCAAGGTTAAGGTCGAGCGCAGGATTCAGGATTTTTTCTGCAGTTCGGCTGGATTACTTCAAACTAAGGCTTACCAGACCGCTTGTCAGGCGGCAGCCGGCCTAGAAATCAGCGCCAGGGCCTCGTATTCCCGTAAGCACCTCGCAGCTGGCGATCCATAGTTTTGCACTTGGAGATCAAGTTCAGGAAAGAGGTTGAATAGCTCGTTGCGCACGTCGCGCTCCAACCCCGCAAGCGCCCGTGCTCCCGGATAGAAACTTTCCGACAGAGCCCCTTCGGACTCGACGATCCTGTGGGTATCGAACAGGAAATGGTGGTATGTGACCATACCGCCCTCTAGGATCGAAACGCCGTCTAAGCCAATCAGATGTTTGGCAGGCACCAGCACGCTCTCTTCTTGAAAAAGCAGAGCGGCGTTTGGACCGGACATCAGCATTCGGTGTTGCTGGGACACCACCAAGTCATTCGAGTTTCCGATAGCACCCGCCTTGAAAACGACAGGGGCGAACACACCTTCTGCCGGCACTTCCCGGCTTGAAACCCAGCGGACCTCTTGCGAGAGGCCATCCATGGTCCAGACACGATCACCGATAGCGATATCTTCGACCAGCGCCGACCCTTCCGACATCCTGATCCGTGTACCCGAAGCAAAACAGGTCACAAAGTCGGTATAGACGGAGTCGCCGAGGTTGCTACCGGAGACCTTTTCGTAACGTGCGCCGGGGATCAACGCCACATCAGTGGAGTATCCCCAGACATCCGAGAAGTTGCCCCCCTGGGAAAAGACAGTGATCTCAATCTGAGGCCCAATAGGGTTTCCGCCAGCATCGATCTGCTGGAACTGCATGACAGACTCGGATTCTACGTTCGTACCGTTTGCAACAATCCCCGCACCGTCAGTAATCACGTGGCTGGCGAGTTCATCATCGTCGAACACATCGACGTCTGCGCTGGTGTCATCCAACGTGATGATCTGTGGAGAACCACCCCCGAACACAAAGATCGTTCCATCAGGCGTATCCGAATTGTTGATAATCGGGTTGCCCGCGACGCCGTTCGGCGACGACGCGTCGATCAAAAGCGTGCTATTATCGAAAGATGGAAACGTGCGTAGGACCATTTTTTCCCCCGGAACTGCGCCATCGACCAGACAATACACTCTAACAGTCTGGAAACTTTGTTAATCGACACACTTAAGTGTAAACTTCGCATAGCGCAAATACAGCTTACACCAGCTTCACTAATTCTCAATTTACATAATTACTGGCGAGAAGCGTCGGTATCTTGGCTCAAACTGTGTCCAGTTTGGTTTCCGGCGAACAAAAAAAGCGCCGGGGGAGAGAGACCCGGCGCCAGTCAGAGAGGTATCACAAGAAACACACGTTGCGTTGTCGATCCGGCGTTCCGAGAGACAGAACCAATCCAACCCGACAACTTGGATACCATACGCCCCCCGAGACAGCAGAGATGTGACGTCTGACACAGTTGGTGCTTTTTTTCCTGGAGCCTGGAGTAAGGAGTTCAATCGATCAGTTCAGAGTGCCTGACCCATTCCGCAATCAACGCTTCAGTGTCTTCGGGAGTCTTAGCAGTTCCAAAGATGTAACGGTCCGGACGGATCAGAGCCGCACAGCAATCAAGGCTCACCAGGGCCTCTGAAAGCGAAGAGCCCGCATCGGCCTCTATCCAAAAAAGATCCGCGTCTTCAGCCCGCTGAGTAAGCGCTTCTTTTGCTCCGAGGGCCGGATTTTTGACGATTAGCGCCGGGCCATACCCGATCATGTTGTCCAGCGGAATACCCCCGCGCATCAACGGTTGCGGGAACAACCGACCTGCATTCTCATCTGACTTTAGGCAAAGCCCCGGACCCAAAGCATGCTGAGGCGAGTGCATCTCCATTGCGCCATCCGATCGCATCGGAGCATGGAGCCCGCCGTCCCCTTCACCGCTGCTCACGAGCTTACCAAGCCTTACAGCGGCCTCGGTATAGGCGCGCACGTGCGGGTGTCGTTCGGTCTGATAGCTATCGAGCAACCGCTCCGATGCTGCACCCCGCAAGCACCGTATAAGCTTCCAGCCAAGATTAGCGACATCTCGGATACCCGCGCACATGCCTTGTCCCATGAAGGGCGGCGTCTGATGAGCGGCATCGCCAGCAATCAGAAATGGTCCCCGGCGCCATTTGTTTGCGATGACCGAATGGAAGGTATAGACGGCGGCCCGTTCGATCTCCGCATCCTCTCTGGTGATCCAGCGGTCGAGCATGGGCCAGATCACATCGGGCTCAAGGACTCGCTCTTCTTCGAGGTCTTCGGTTAACGCGATCTCCCAACGACGACGGTCTCCCGGTCCGCGAACATAAGTGATCGGCTGGCTGGGATCGCAATACTGGATCGTATAGTCGCCAAGCTCTGGAAGGTCGCGCAGCAATCTGACGTCCACGACAAGCCAGTTCTCATTAAACCCAAGGTCCTCGGCCTCAGAGTCTTCGACGACGTGCCGACGCACGAGCGATCTTGCACCGTCACATCCGATAACGAAGCTCGCGCCGATCGTGCGCACTTGAGCATCCGCAAGTTCACTCACGGTCAGCATCGCACCATCAGGTGTTTGCTCCAAGGCCGTCACCTCTGTTCCCAGAAACACACTTACCGAACGATGGTGTGAGAGCGCCACCCGGAGAATTCGTTCGAGGTCAGGCTGATGAAAGCGATAGCTGGGGTGCCATCCCATCGCACCCGATTCCTGCGGACGCGGCCAATCCAGCAGAACTTTGCCGTCGGCATCGACAAACCGCATGCCCACGTTGATCCGTGAGATGTTCGCAACCGCGTCCGCCACCCCGATCGTCTGAAAGATCCGCATCACCTCGTCGTCGAAGTGAACAGCCCGGGGCAAGTTGTGAATGCCGGCCTCGCGTTCCAGCACAACCGTGCGAATACCGGCAAGACCCAAAAGGTTTGCGAGAACAGCCCCAACAGGACCCAGACCAACGATCGCGACGTCGTAGTCGCCAGTCCCGCTCGTTCTCCTAATGTCTACTTGCATCAGTGCGAGCCCACCCTGCCGGTCAGCACACCATAGAGCCATGGGCAATCCGTAGGCGGCGGCGCCTGCAAACCTTTTGCCGCTGCGGCTTTGCGCATATCGGCATATTTGGTGCGCATTTCGTCCGGCAAGTACGGCCGGTCATGTCCCCATAGGCTGGGACCATCACTCAGTTCTTGCGGCTCCCAGGTTTCCGGCTCGATCACACGCCCACCCCAGCCGCTTTCGACAAAAAAGCCGGAGGGCGTATGGGCATAGAAGGATGTCATCCAATCATTCGTATGCCGGCCCAGCGTGTAAGCAACTCGGCCCTTTTCGTCAGAGGCGATATCGAAGCCTTGCCCCACATCGTCGAGGTTTGTGTACTCGACCATGAAATGATGAAAACCGGCTTGCCCTGAACCGATCAGCGCAAAGCTGTGATGCCTGCCATTCACATGCAGAAAACACATGGGCACAGGCGCATTTCCATAGTCGCTGACGCGAAAGCCCAACAACTCACGATAGAACGGAAGAGCGTTCTGGATATCGGCAACATGCAGAACCGCATGGCCCAAACCCAGCGGGCCGGTCTTGAAACCCGAGATTGCCCGCCCCGGTACGAACGGCCTTTCAGCCGGCATGGGATCGCAGAAGAGTTCGATACGATTGCCTGCCGGATCATGACAGATCCGCAAGTCCCGAACATAGCGCTGATCCGTCAGAGCGGGTCCGGCCTGTTCGACATCGATACCGGCATCAGAGAGCCTTGACGAGAGGGCATTGAGGCCCGCGCGGTCCTCCACCTGCCATCCCATGAAGCCAAGACTGTCGCCAGCCTCCCCAGTGACAATTACGCGCTGCCTTAGATCGTCCATCCGAAGAGCTAGCTGCGTACGCGCTTGGTCCACCACCTGCATACCGAGCAATCTGCTGGCAAAGCTCGCCCAATCGGCAAGCTTGTCCGAGCGAATACCAAGATAGCCAAGGGCGATGATTGCCATCGGACCGTCCAAAACGACTAACAGAAGCGTAAGTTCCCCTTACGTCACTGTCTCGCACCAAGGAGCTTTTGTCTAGAAAATGTGCCTATCGGGGAAGTTTGATGCGAAATCACGCGCCTTGGTTGTGATTTTCCAGCCCCATTTGCCAAAACTCGACTTCAAGGCGAGTCGCTGTCGCAAACTTCCGTGTCAGCTGGGTCCATCGCGGCGAGGTTTCGGGATCGGAGCCGATTCGCATCTGCACCGCACCTTCAATCAACTCGGCGACAGATCTGCAGACCCCCTGATATTCGTCGCCCGAATACGTACCGATCCAGTCCGCGTAGACGTCTGACGTTCGGTCCTCCGACAAACGTGCGCCGATCTCACCATATCCAAAGACACAAGGAGCCAAGGCCGCGAGAAGGTCGAGAAAGTCCCCGGAAAACCCAGCGTCCATCACATAACGCGTATAGGCCAGGTTGGCCGGCAGTTCTGCCGCCCCCTCAAGATCGGCCTGGCTTATCCCTGCCTCGCCGCAAATCGAAATGTGTAGCTGCATCTCGTGGTTGATCAGTGCATCCACGGTCCCGGTGCAGGCCTGCATCTCGGCGATCGTACCGGCCTTGACGACGCCCAGAGCCCACGCACGGGAGAAGTGGATCAGAAAAATGTAATCCTGAACCAAATACTTCAGGAACGCCTCTCGTGGGAGGGTGCCATCCTTCATCCCCTCGACAAAAGCGTGCTGCGTATATGCTTGCCAAGCCGGCGCCGCGGCGCGCCACTTCGCAAAGCAGGGCGAGCCGTAATCAGGAGCGGTCATCGCAAGGCCTCCTTGCGGGTCTCGGCAATCCAGGCACGGGTGCGCGCCTCGGGATCTTCGTTTAACGTGATATCTGTGACGACAGACACAACATCCGCACCGGCGTGGAAGGCACCTGCCGCGCGCTCCACCGTGAATCCGCCAATCGCCACCAGGGGGGTCTGGCCAACAAGGCCACGCCACTCCGTCAGCTTCTCCAGCCCTTGTTCGTGCCATTTCATCTTTTTCAGAATGGTCGGGTAGATCGGGCCCAGCGCAACATAGTCTGGATCGAGCGACAGCGCCCTATCCAGCTCGGCATGATCATGCGTGCTGATGCCGATCTTGATCCCGGCGCGGCGGATCGCGGGCATGTCGGCGTCATCAAGATCTTCCTGACCCAGATGGACATAGTCACAGCCGAGATCGATAGCCATCTGCCAGTAGTCATTGACGATCAGTTGCGCACCATTATCCCGGCAAAGGTCTCGGGCAGTCTCAATTTCGTCCCGCAGTGCTTCGGAGGCCAAGTCCTTGATCCGCAGCTGGACGAGTTTGACGCCCAGAGGTAGCAAGCGCCGCATCCAGTCGGTGGTGTCCCATATCGGATAAAATCGTTCGAGCGTCATGAGAGAAACGCCTTGCCCATGACTGGCGTTGATGGGCTCGCCATCTCGCGCGGCTCCATGGGATCAGCCTCATAGCCAAGGCGCCCGGCCTCGACCGCAAGGCGCATCGCCCGTGCCATGTCGACAGGGTCGCCAGCCTTTGCGACTGCCGTGTTCAAAAGCACCGCATCAAACCCGAGCTCCATTGCGCGCGCGGCGTGGTTTGGCAGACCGATCCCCGCATCGACCACCAAAGGCACATCAGGAAAGTGACCACGCATTCGGCGCAAGCCCTGAACATTGGTCAAGCCAAGCCCGGATCCGATAGGCGCGCCCCAGGGCATCAGGACCTGGCATCCGGCTTCCAATAACCGTTCGGCCGCGACGAGATCCTCAGTGGTATAGGGGAAAACCTCGAAACCCTCCTCGCCAAGGATCCGGGCGGCTTCGACCAACCCGAAGAGATCCGGCTGAAGCGTGTCTTCCTCTCCGATTACCTCGAGCTTGATCCACGGTGTATCGAACACTTCGCGCGCCATGTGAGCCGTGGTCACGGCCTCCTTTACCGTATGGCAACCCGCGGTGTTGGGCAGGATGTGGCAACCAAGATCCTGGATGATCCTCCAGAAAGCCTGCCCGGCCTTGGCTTCGGCTCCTTCGCGACGCAGCGAAACAGTGACGATGGATGCGCCGGACGCTTCAATCGCCTCGGCCATAGTGGCAGGGGACGGGTAGAGCGCAGTGCCCAGCAGCAAGCGGCTTTCGACATCTTTGCCATAGAGAGAGAGCAACACTCAGCCCCCCTGCAACGGGGCAACGACTTCCACGCGGTCCCCGTCAGACAAGTTGGTCTGCGACCGGGACGCAACCGCCACAAAGTCACCGTTCACCGCTGTCGCAATCTTTGCATCGCCATAGCCAAGCTCCAGCAATGTCTGGTCAAGCCGCGCATTGGTGACATCGGTCAGCACCCCATTCAGGACAATCGTCATGATGCGGCCCTCACGCCGGCAATCTCATGAACCAGTCCCAAGGCCCGCTTTGCCATTGCGGGTGCCAAGAGAAACCCATGACGAAAGAGGCCGTTGACATAGATCCGGCCCTCAAGGTGCTCGACCCTTGGCAAATTGTCCGGAAAGGCCGGGCGAGCATCGACGCCGATCTCGACAACTTCCGCTTCACCGAACGATGGGTGCAGCGCGTAGGCGGCTCCCAAAAGTTCGAGCATTGACCGCGCGGTTATCCGGGAGCGATCATCGCTTTCAATCATCGTCGCACCCAGCATGAACAGACCTTCCCCGCGAGGAAGAATATAGATCGGATATCTGGGGTGCAGCAGCCGAACCGGGCGTGAAAGGCTGATCTCCGACGTACGAAGAAGCAGCATCTCGCCCTTTACCCCTCGCAGATCTGTCAGGCGATCACGAGCGGCCAACCCACGGCAATCGATCACGATATCTGCCCGTGGCATTTCCTGCCTGTCGAACTGTACTTCGCCGCCCCGACTTTTCAGCCGATCTCGCAATACAGCCAGCGCTTTGCGCGGATCGATATGCGCCTCTTGCCCAAAGAAAAGCCCGGATCGGAACCGGCCAGCCAGATCGGGCTCCAACGCGGCCACTCTATCAGCGTCGACAGTCTCAAACCCAGTAGTCCGTCGCCCGAACCGCGTCAGCTCGCGTTGGTCGCGCGGCGGCGCTAAAACCAGCGTGCCGTTGCGCGTGACATCCACACCAGCAGCCTGCCACCAGTCCGCAGCTTCAATACCGAGATCTACGACCGCCTGCTCTGCGCTTTCACGTTCGCACCAAGGGGCCAACATGCCGCCGGCCCACCAAGAGCACTGCTCCGGACCGGCACTCGAGGCGCGATCGATCACAGTCACTGCATAGCCCGCATCAACGAGTTCGTTGGCCACAACCAACCCGGCAACACCGGCGCCGATGATGGCAGCCTCAGTCATCCCTTCTGCCAGGACCTGTGGAAATGGTGTACAGGCCCATGACCCGACCCAACACGAAGCGTATCCGCCGCCCGAATCGCGGCCTGCAAATACGCATGAGCGCCCTGCACTGCGACTGGCAACGATTGTCCTTTCGCAAGACCCGCTGCGATCGCAGAGGACAAGGTACACCCCGTCCCGTGGGTATTGCGGGTCTCAACCCGCTCGGCATCCAGCGTCAGATGTGCCCCGTCTGATGTGACGAGCACATCAGTGCAGACTGCGCCCGCCGCATGTCCACCTTTCATCAGAACCGCATTGGCTCCAAGCTTCAACAGGCCCTCGCCTTGCGCCACCATCTCGTCCAACGTATCGGCGGGTGCAGAGCCCAATAGCCGCGCCGCCTCTGGCAAGTTCGGGGTCAGCACAGTGGCATGGCTAATCAACCGCTCAAGCAAGAGGTTCACTGCATCGTCCTGCAACAAAGCATCACCCGACTTGGCCACCATAACAGGGTCCAGGACGATAGGCGCCGCGACATCTGACAGCCCGTTGGCCACGGTCTCGATGATCTCGGGCGTGGAGAGCATGCCAATTTTGATGGCTCCCACAGTAAGATCGTCAAACACGGCCTTCATTTGCGCCGCAATCATCTCACCCGGCACGTTGTGCACCGCGGTCACCGCCTGCGTGTTCTGAGCAGTCAGCGCCGTGATGACACTCGCGCCATAAACACCTAGTGCAGAGAACGCCTTGAGGTCGGCCTGAATGCCGGCACCGCCACTGCTGTCCGATCCAGCAATCGTCAGCGCAATTGCGGCTCCACGGCTCTCTGAACCCCGATCGTCAAGCACTCGGAATGCTCCTCCGTTCACCGGAACAGGCAGGTCGCAACATCCGTCATGGAAGTTCCGTTCCCTGCGCCGGAATTACCCGTTTCAGGTTCGGTGGGTTGATCTTGCGAACTCTCAGCCTGACGGCACCCCAACGGCCGTTCGGTGATACTGAATGGACCTGGATTTGGCAAGCAACAGTGAGGGATCGCTTCAACCTTTGGTGGGGATGCCCGACCGCTGCCCTTCGACTAGGATCACAGGACGAATCGCGAAGCCAAAGGGAGAGCCAGGTGACCGCTGATGGCGTTCCATCACACGGGCTGGCCAGTCTCGCCGCTCAGATCGAAGCGCGGTTGATTGGCCGGACAACGCTGGTCGAACGGCTGCTGATCGGCCTTCTGACCGGTGGACACCTTCTGGTCGAAGGTGTGCCCGGCCTCGCAAAGACACGAGCGGTGCGATTGCTGGCGGCCGGGATAGATACCTCGTTTGCGCGAATCCAGTGTACGCCAGACCTCATGCCCTCCGATCTCACGGGCACTCCGGTGTTTCGACCGGACAGCGGCGCTTTCGAGTTCGTTGAAGGACCTGTCTTTCATCATCTCGTTCTGGTCGACGAGATCAATCGCGCGCCACCGAAGGTCCAGTCCGCACTGCTGGAGGCAATGGCCGAAGGGCAGGTCACCTCGGGCGGCGTCACCTATCCCCTGCCCGACCCGTTCATGGTCGTTGCCACACAGAATCCAATCGAGCACGAGGGCACGTTTCCATTGCCAGAGGCCCAGCTGGACCGGTTTCTGATGCACGTCGTCGTCGAACCCCCAGATGCCAAGACCGAGCGGCAGATCCTTGATCTCGTTGAGCAGGAGACTGGCGGAGCCGCGGTCTCGGTCGAAGAGCTGGCGCTTGAGGATCTGAACGAAGCTCGTCGCGCAGTCGCAAATGTTCATGCGTCACCGGCGCTCAAGGACTTCATCGTGCGCCTCGTCACGACGACACGCGATCGCGAGGCGTTCGGGGAGATCGAGCATGCAGTGTCTCCGCGCGGAAGCCTTGCTCTTCTAGCAGGTGCAAAGGCGAAGGCATGGCTTGAGGGTCGCGATTATGCCACGCCAGAAGATGTGGCTGTACTTGCTGCTGACGCGCTCGCACATCGGATGGTGCTTACCTGGGCTGCCGAAGCGGAGGGCCACACGGGTCGCAGCGTTGTCGCCAAACTTCTCGAACGCATCCAGCCGCTTTGATCGATGATCGAACTGAAAGCAAATTATCTGATTTCGCTTCGGGCGCTAGCCTCGACCCGGCTACCTGCGCAGTCCGCCACATCATTGCCCGGTGGCCTGGTCACGCGCCGCCGTGGGCGCGGTCTCGAAACCGCCGATCTTCGGGCTTTTACCCATGGCGACGATCCCCGTCATATCGACCGAAACGCCACTGCCCGGCTGGGCCAACCGCACGTGCGCACGTTCCACGCCGAACGTGACAGGACAACCGTTCTCATCGCCGATTTTCGCCCCTCGATGTTTTGGGGAACGCGCCGCACCTTGCGCTCGATCGCAGCGGCTGAAGCACTTTGTCTGATCGGTTGGAGAGCCGTTCAATCCGGTGGGCGCGTCGGCGTCATTGCCCTCACGGCGACGGGGCC
>CAYYZH010000004.1:0-5907 GCA_964475765.1 uncultured Limibaculum sp. | reverse complement strand
CACCGAGATATCCTCGAAAGCCTGCACGGGTTGCGGCTGCCTGAACCCGGACTTGCCGACATGCTCGCAGCGTTTGGATGCGGTTTACTCCTCGCAACTCTCGTCATCATCTTAATCGCGACATTTCTGCGTCGTGCAGGCGGCATTCATCACACACTCCAGCATCGCCTGAACGACGCGAAAAAGCTGCCCGTCGAAGAACGCCAGATCGCGCTCGCCCATCTTCTTCGCGATCTGACGGAGGACGGGAACTTACCAAACTGGCAAGACCGCGCCCAGAAACAGCACGCCTTTGACCCCGATGTCGCCGACATGATCGGCCCGAGCCTCTATTACCCCGAGCGGCCGGGCGATGTTTCCAAACTCGAGGCAGAACTTGATCGCGTCGTTGCGTGCGCTGCCGCTTTGCGATGATCGGGTTCGCGGATCCCCTTTTGCTGCTGTTCGTTTTCGCACCCATCGCACTGCGTCTCCTTCCTGCCTCATTGGACGATGAAGGCGCTGCCCTTTCGGTGCCGGAGGGCGTTGCCCGGCGTCTGGGCGGTCAACCCGGGAAAGGCTCGGGATCGCTTCCCAATACCCTGCTGCCGGTCTTGATCTGGATCTGCCTTGTTACCGCAATTTCTGGACCAAGGTCTCTCGAGGCCAGCCCTGCCCTGCCTGTCAGCGGACGCGATCTGGTCCTCGCGCTCGACCTTTCCGGTTCGATGGTACGTGAAGATTTCGAACTCGACGGGCAACAGATCCAACGGTTGGCGGCGGTGAAACACGCGGCCCAGAGCTTTGTGCGAGGCCGCGCCGGGGATCGCGTCTCGTTGGTGATCTTTGGCAGCCGCGCGTACTACGCGGCAGCGCAAACCCACGATGTCGAAGCCATCGCCGCCGCCATCGAAGGCGCGACCATCGGCATCGCGGGACGAGCTACCGCGATCAGCGAAGGGTTGGGCCTTGCCCTAAAGCGGCTGCGCGACAGCGACGCGACAAGCAAGGTCGTGGTCCTCTTGTCCGACGGGGTCAACAATTCCGGCCCTGTAAAGCCGCGGGACGCTGCGCGGCTTGCCAAATCCCTCGGGGTCCGGGTACACACCATTGCGCTGGGTCCGCGCGATCTGGAAACCGCAGATGGCGAGCGTGATGCAGTCGATGCCGTGACCCTTCAGGCAGTCGCCGATCTCTCCGGCGGTGAGGCGTTTCGTGTCAAGACGACGGATGACCTGCTCGCGGTCACGGCGGCGATCGACCGGCTCGAGACCAACGCTGCCAATGGCGATGCGGCACTGTCCCACAAGGCGCTTTGGACCTGGCCTGCGCTTGCGGCCCTTCTGGCGACGCTCGGCATCGTCGCCCGAAAGACCTGGCCATGACAGAGATCCTCGGCATCCTTTGGCTGCGCCCGTGGTGGCTGGTCGGGGTGCCTCTTGCGCTATGTATTGGGCTGCTGCTCCGACGCCGCGCTGGCAGTCTTGGGGGGTGGGAGCAGGCCATTGATCCCAATCTTCTGCCATATCTGCGGGCCAGAGGACTGGTGACCCAGGCCAGCATCCACCTGTTTTGGCTTCCAGCGGTTTTGCTGGCACTGATCTCCATCGCCCTCGCCGGACCGATGACCGAACGCCGGGATCAGCCCACCTTCCGGAATCTGGACGCCGTCATTCTGGTGATGGACCTCTCTCCTTCGATGACGTCGCAAATGCAGTTTGCGGACAGCCTCACGGCGGCACGTCTGATCGCAGACGCAGCCGCGCAAGCTGCCCGGCCTGTCGCGCTGGTCGTTTACGCGGGAGAGGCCTATCTCGCCAATCCGCTGACCACCGATGCCCGGGCATTGGGCGGGATGATCGCTCTTCTCAACGGAGAAACGGTCGGGACAACTGGTACCCGGCCCGCAGAGGCTTTGCAGTTGGGTCTGAAGACATTGCAAGCCGCCGACATCCTGATCGCTGATGTGGTGCTGATCTCGGACGGTGGTGGCATCGGGGCTGATACTCTGGCGGCTGCGCGGGATCTGACAGACCAGACGGCCAACTTGTCCACGTTGGACACCAATGGGCAACCAAGCCCAAACATGATCGAACTCGCACGCGTCGGCGGGGGCAGCGTTGGCACCGTTACCGATCCCTTTCCAGTGGTCGAGCGCATCACGGCCAGACCTGCAGAACGTTTGGCCCAGACGGATTATGCTGTGTTGCTGCACCTTGACCTCGGCCGATATCTCCTGATCGCCGCACTGTTTCCAGCGGCCCTACTGCTACCACGGGGCCAGCGGAGATGATCGCTCTGCGCACGTTGCTGGGAGCAGGGATTATCCTTCTGGCAGTGTCCACCGCGCTCGACGGTACCAAACCCTTGGCCCGTTTAGCATTGTCACTTGGGCTGCCGGCGATCGCATCGAATCTGACCAATGATCCAACTCTTCTTGCCTCATCCCGGTTTTCTTCAGGCGACCACACCGATGCAGCCGAAACATTCTCGGCGGTGGGTCAACCATATAACGCGGGGGTTGCTGCCGCTTGGGCCAGAGACTATGCCAGCGCGCTCGCTGCCTGGGACGCTGCTTTGCTAGTCAACCCAACGGATCACGAAGCCCGGACAAATCGCGATCTGATCGTCAGCTTATTTGCTGGCACCGAGTTCTTGCCCACAGAGGAAAGGCCAGCCAAAGATCGTGGCGGCGACGATGTCGAAGCCAATATCGGGCAAGGCGGGGCACGGGCCGCCTCAACCGGCGACGACGCCACAGGAAACCAATCCGGTTTCACGATGCCCGAGGTCGCGGGGTCGGGCCTGCGCCGTGTTCCCAAGATCTTTGATGCCCAATACATCAAGGCAAATGACGAGTGGCTGACCACGTTGCCCGACGAGCCCGGCCTTTATCTTTCGGCCCGGATCGCAGCGGAGCAGAAGGCAAGAGCCGCCGCAGGCACCGCGCTGCCTCCCGCCGGAGATCCCGAATGATCCGCGCGCTGATGATCTTGGCCGGCGCACTGGTTTGCACTCCTGGACTGGCACAGACTAGTGTCGCCGCCGAAGATATGCGGTTAGAGCTTGTCCTCGAGGAGCGCGCCCATCCACCGTTCGCCGAGGAGATGATCCTTTTGAAGATCATCGGCGCCTACAGGCTGCCGATCACGCTGGAAAAGCTGATCCAGCCCGATCTCGAGGGCTTTAACTGGATGCAGCTTGGCGAGGACATCTGGTACCGCGAGCGCGAAAACGGTCTGGATACGCTCAAGTTTGAACGACGCATGGCGCTCTTTCCCCATGAGGCCGGGACGTTCACGATTGGGCCATTCGCACATGAGCTGAGTTTGCTATCGCGGAGTGGCCAGAGGTTCGATCACCGTCTGGTTTCCGATACCGTCTCCCTCACAGTGCGCGCGCCACCCGACCGGGCGGCCTGGTGGTTTCCAACCCGCAAGCTCGAAATCGAGGACCGCTGGTCGAACGCGCCGGAAGGCCTCGCTGAAGGCAGCTCGGCGCTGCGCATCGTGACCCTCACAGTCGAGGGCACGGAACCCGCTCGCATTCCGCCGATGCCCGACCTTACCGCCGCCGGGGCATTCGTGTTCCCGCAGCCCGAACAACGGATTGTCTCTCTCGGACCCGGGGGACCGATTACACGGGTTTTCTGGCGGTGGACAGTCAGGCCGGCCCAGACGACCGCAGGTTATCTCAACCCAATCGATGTCTCCTATTTCGACACCCAGACACAGGAGGCCAAAACCATCACGCTCTCCGCCCAGCGCGTTGCCTATGCCGGGGTGGATGGCGCGGGACCGGCTGCCTTCGGGACTGCACTGTCAACACCGACCCCTTCCGACCAAAACCCCGGTGAACAGCTCAAGTGGCAAATTCCGGCGATTCCGCTTCCCATCATGCTGCTTGGCGGAACGATAACGGGGTTCTTGCTCTCAATCCCTTTGATGCGGCGCGGGCAATGGCGCCTACCAGGTTGGCTGACGGACCGAGATCCGGATCACACAGCCCTTCACCGCGCGGCTCGGCATGATGACGCCATGGCGGTCTGGCATCATGCCAATCGATTGCTGAACAGGAACGGCCAGCAAAAGCCCCCACTACTCCTCGAACTAGGCGCGGCGCTCTTTGGATCATCTTCGAAGCCCAGGCCGGATCTTAGGGCCGTTGCCCGGGCGTGCCGTGCTGCGTCGTATCCAAATCCCTGAGCGCCGCACGCACGCTTGACGCGTCGGGCCTGCCGCGGGACACCAAACCTTGATACAGCTAGGAGTTCCGTCATGACCGCAGACCCCATCCGGACCCGCAGTGAGGGTCATATCCTCGAGGTTACGCTCGACAGGCCCAAGGCCAATGCGATCGACCTCGAGACCAGTCGCAAGATGGGCGACGTGTTCGAGTCCTTCCGGGACGATCCTGATCTGCGTGTCGCGATCCTTACCGGTACGGGGGAGAAGTTCTTCTGTCCGGGATGGGACCTCAAAGCCGCCGCCGACGGCGATGCCGTGGATGGGGACTATGGCATCGGCGGGTTCGGCGGACTTCAGGAGCTTGGTAACCTCAACAAACCGGTGATCTGCGCGATCAACGGCATTTGCTGCGGTGGCGGCCTGGAGCTTGCCATCTCCTGCGATCTGCTGATCGCCGCGGAGCACGCGACCTTCGCCCTGCCGGAAATCAGGTCCGGCACAGTTGCGGATGCCGCCTCCATCAAGCTGCCCAAGCGCATCCCCTACCATGTTGCGATGGATCTCCTGCTGACGGGGCGATGGTTCGATGCTCAGGAGGCCCTGCGCTGGGGTCTGGTGCGCGAGGTGGTGCCTGCCGACAAGCTGATGGAGAACGCGTGGGATCTGGCGCGCCTCCTCGCCTCCGGTCCGCCGTTGGTCTATGCGGCAATCAAGGAAGTGGTCCGTGAGGCCGAGGATATGCGCTTTCAGGACATGCTCAGCCGGATCACAAAACGCCAGCTTCGCACCGTCGATACGTTGTATGCCTCAGATGATCAGCTCGAAGGCGCCCGCGCGTTTGCCGAAAAACGCGATCCCGTCTGGAAAGGGCGCTGAGGATTCAAGGAGGTTGCGATGCGTATCGTGGTTTGTGCGGCTCTGGGAATGTTCGCTTCGGGCTGTGTTGCTATCAACACCGAAATCGGCGGGGCAGCCCCTACGTCACCTGCTTCCCTGACCTATGCGGCACCAGGCACTCAGTTCCTTTTAGAGAACATCGTTGACGGCGCGCGCAGCGAGCAAGCCGTCACCGCAGGGCCAGCGACAGGACTGCGCGGCGCCTACACCAACAG
Source organism: uncultured Limibaculum sp. (assembly GCA_964475765.1). Lineage (GTDB taxonomy): Bacteria > Pseudomonadota > Alphaproteobacteria > Rhodobacterales > Rhodobacteraceae > Thermohalobaculum. Next base: position 629 of record CAYYZH010000004.1, on the reverse strand, counting down.
CAGCGGCCAGCCCGGCGGCTTCTATCCCGGATGTTGGGGATGCGGCGGCACTGCCCAGATCGAGGAAGACCTCTACGCCAGGCTCTGGCCTCTCGAGACCGGTAAACAGGTCGGCTTCCTGCGCACCAGCTCCGATGGCAACCGCGCACGGGTTATCATCCGCGTTGCGGGCACCGAGCGTCTGGAAACGCCAATGGGCGATATCGACACGTTCAAGCTGGAAGGCCGCCTCCAAGGTCTGACCGGGCCGGAATACACCGCCAATGTCGAGGCGTGGTGGGCGCCTGATCCCGGCTGGGTCATCCGCGCGGTCGGCAGCGACAGCCAAGGTCGGAGCCTGTCGAGCAAGGTGATTGCTATCACCTCACCGTGAGCGTGCCGTCCTTGGTCTATCTCATCGGCGTGCTAGTTTTAGAGCGACGCCATTCGAGGGAAACAGCCATGCGTAATGTTTTGAGGGGATTGCTCGCCGGTCTGGGCCTCGCCGTCCTCTTGCCCACGCCTTCGGCGCTGGCAGACACCCTTGCTTGCGGCGATACCACCGAGACGCATTGCATGGTGGAGACGGGAACCTACCGCATCGCGATGCCTGCGAATGTTGATCGTCCGGGGGCGATGATCTGGCTGCA
>CAYYZH010000003.1:0-72008 GCA_964475765.1 uncultured Limibaculum sp. | reverse complement strand
GCACAAGACGCGGCACATTCGAGCAGATGATCGGCTGGCGGAAGACCACCCCACCGAGGATATTGCGAATGGTACCGTTCGGCGAGCGCCACATCTTCTTGAGGCCGAACTCCTCGACCCGGGCCTCGTCCGGGGTGATCGTCGCGCATTTGACACCGACGCCGACCTCCTTGATCTTCTCCGCGGCATCGATGGTGATCTGGTCATCGGTCGCGTCGCGGCTTTCCATGCCGAGATCGTAGTAAAGGAGGTCCACGTCCAGATAAGGCAGGATCAGCTTGTCCTTGATGAACTGCCAGATGATACGGGTCATCTCATCGCCATCGAGTTCGACGACCGGATTGGCAACTTTGATCTTCGACATGCTGTCTTTCTCCCGTAGGTCTTGACGAATCTGGCGCGGAGACTAGGGGCTATACTGCACAGCAACAAGCCACGCATTGCCGCGCCCGGGGCGGAGCAAAAAAGACATGCAAAGACAATCGGTTCGCCGCCTGAAGATGGGATTGGAGACGCTCTTTGATGTGCGGGCGCAGGGATTTTTCTCACCTTATCGCTATGCAGATCGGGTCACGGCGCCAAATGGCTATCCCGAGATCGAGACAAGGTTTGCCGAGGCTGAGCCAAGGATGCTGGAGGTGCTGGAAGAGATCGATGCGGCTGGCCAAGAGCTGGTCGGGTTGGATGGTCCGCCACCTTTGCCGCGCTGGGATCAGAGCTGGTTTCCACGGCTGGACGGGGCGGCAGCATTTGCGATTGTGAGGCGGTATCAACCTGCCCGGATCATCGAAGTCGGCTCCGGTCATTCCACCAGAATGCTGGCGTATGCCGCGGGCAGCAAAGCGCAGATCACCTGTATCGACCCGGCGCCCCGCGCGGATATCGCAGCGCTAGGGCTTGATCTGCGGCCCCGTGTTCTGGCGGCTGATGACGTTAAGATGTTCGCGGAACTGGTGCCTGGTGACATCGCGTTCTTCGACAGCTCACATATTCTCTGGCCAGGCTCTGATGTCGACATGATTTTCAACAGGATCCTACCGGTCCTGAAACCGGGGGTATTGATCCATATCCATGATGTCCTTTTGCCGGATCCCTACCCTGACGACTGGACCTGGCGCGGATATACCGAGCACATAGGCCTTGCCGGGTGGCTTTTTGGCGGAGCAGAGATTCTGTTTTCGAGCCACTATGCGCGGACACGCATGGCCGCTGTGGCGCGCCCCGGGTTGGCTGCTTTGCCGATCCCTGATGGCGCCTATGAGACAAGCCTTTGGTTGCAGCGGACATGATGATCCGGGAACAGGTGCGGCCATGTCGCTGGCGCGACACCTCGGGCATGCGCCCTCGGCTGCCGGCTGCGCCGTCATATGGCCGCATCGCCCAGCACCGACCGTTTGGGTTGGACGGCTGTGTGCTGCGTTTGCGTCGGAGATCTGAGCGATGAGTCCAACGGAGACGCAGCCGGTCTTTGTTCTGGTCGAGCCACAGATGGGCGAGAACATTGGTGCCGCGGCGCGCGCGATGTGGAACTTCGGTCTCAGCAATATGCGGATCGTCTCGCCAAGGGACGGCTGGCCCAACGCAGCCGCCGTGGCGATGGCGAGCGGGGCAGGGCGTCTTCTCGAGAACGCGCGGATTTTTGCCTCGACCGCAGAGGCTGTCGCCGACTGCCAAATCATCCTCGCCACAACGGCGCGGCCGCGCGAGATGACGAAACGTGTGCTGGTCCCCAAAGCTGCGATGGTCGAGGCGCGTGGCCATACGCAGGGTGGCACACGGGTTGCGATCCTTTTTGGACCTGAGCGGGCCGGGCTTTCCAACGCCGATGTGACGCTGGCGGACGGGATCATTTCGGTTCCGGTTAATCCTGAGTTTCCATCGCTCAACCTCGCACAGTGCGCGTTGCTCTGTGCCTATGAATGGCGTCGGTCAGCAGGAGGTGAGGTGCCGGAGGACCTGCCTGAGCGGGCGCGTGTCGAGGATGTCGGGCGACTGATCGATCATCTGATCGGGGAGCTTGATTCAGCGGGATTCTTCTTTCCCGCTGAAAAGCGGGATTCGATGGTCGCCAATATTGAGAATCTTTTGCGACGTGCCCCGCTGTCCGACTCGGATGTGCGCACTTTGCGAGGCGTCGTACGAGCGCTTGCAAATGGCCCGCGGCGGCGCTGATGCCGCACGGGCTCTCTTGGCTTGCCGCGCGCCTACGCTGGCACTAGGTACGCGGGACGAGGGAGCGCGAACATGAGCCAGAGATCCGTCTTTGAAGACGTCAGTGAAACGGTCAAGCCCGCAACCGGTGCCCCGAAATCACAGGAGCCATCTCGGGCTGGCATTGCTCGTTGGCTGAACCTGCTTGCGTTGCTGGTCGTGACAATGGTCCTCGTCGGAGGGGCCACGCGGCTCACGGATTCCGGTCTTTCGATCACGGAATGGGCCCCCGTTATGGGCGCGATTCCACCGCTGAGCGTCGCGGATTGGGACACCGCCTTTGCGGCCTATCAGCAAACCACCGAGTTCAAGGAACAGAACAACTGGATGCAGTTGGCGGATTTCAAGCCCATCTACTGGTGGGAATGGGGTCACCGCGCATTGGGCCGGTTGATCGGTGTGGTCTGGCTCGTGGGGTTCATGTGGTTTCTTCTGCGCGGAGCGATCCCGCAGGGGTGGTCGTTTCGCTTGCTTTTGCCTGGAGTTCTTGGCGGGCTGCAAGGAGTGATCGGCTGGTGGATGGTCTCCTCCGGGCTTACAGACCGGCTGGATGTCGTGCCTTATCGGCTGGCGGTGCACCTGGGTCTGGCGTTTGTGATTTTTGCCTTGCTGGTTTGGTATGCCCTGCGCGTTCGACGCGATGAAGTGGCCACGCTTCAGGCGCGACGACAGCGCATTCACCGCCTCATGTTCTGGATCAATGCGATTGGGCTTCTGGTCTTTGTACAGATCTTGTCCGGGGCGCTGGTCGCGGGCCTAGACGCTGGTCGGGGGCATATCGACTGGCCGCTGATGGAGGGTCAGTTCCTGCCGGAAGAGGCGTTCGACCTGTCTCCGGTCTGGCTCAACATATTCGAGAACCCTGCCTTGGCGCAGTTCGATCACCGGATGCTCGCCTATCTGATCGTCATCGTCGCCGTGTTTTTTGTCATTCGCGCGCAAAGCATCGGGCATGAAGCCACCAAGCGTTGGGTCCGCTGGGTCGGGATGGCGGTGGTCTTTCAGGCGGTGATCGGGATTGCGACGGTCATGCATGCCTCGCCGCTCAGCCTGGCGTTGGTGCATCAAGCGACCGCGCTGCTGTTGGTTTGGGTGATCGTGCGGGCGCGGTTCGAGATCGCGTATCCATCCCAGCAGCAGATCACGGCTTAGGCGGCGTCAGTCAGGCCAATCTGGCGGACGTTTCTCTATGAAGGCCTGAATGCCCTCGGCAGTGTCGCGATGAAGCATGTTCTCAGCAATCACCCGGCCTGTATGGGCGTAGGCGGCATCGAGACCCATCTCGAGTTGCTCGTAGAAAGCCTGCTTGCCAACACGCACGGCGGAGCCCAGCTTTGAGGCGACCGTCTCTGCGAGTGACTGCGTTGCGGTGTCCAGGTCCTCCTCGGGCACAACCCGATTGACGAGGCCAAGATCGCGCGCCCGCGCCGCATCGAGAAAGTCTCCTGTGGTCAGCATCTCGAACGCATGTTTGCGAGGTATATTGCGGCTGAGCGCAACCATCGGAGTCGAGCAGAAAAGCCCGATATTAACGCCGTTGACCCCGAACCGTGCCGTCTCGGTCGCCACCGCCATATCGCAACTCGCGACAAGCTGACAGCCGGCGGCGGTCGCAAGTCCGTGTACCTGCGCAATGACCGGCTGGGGCAGGCGTGAAAACGTGGTCATCAACCGCGTACATTGGGCGAAGAGCGCATTGTAATAGGCTCGTCCGCCATCGGGGGCCTGACGGTTGGCCTGCATTTGCTTCAGATCATGACCCGCACAGAAAGCCCGGCCCGCGCCTTTCAGCACCACCGCCTTCACGCCGGGGTTCACCGCGACTTCGTCGAGCGCGGTTTGCAGCGCTGTCATCATCTCTTCGGACAGCGCATTCAGCGCTTCGGGCCGGTTCAGAGTCAGAACCGCCAGTTTGTCGCGATCTTCACGGATCAGAATATCAGTCATCGGGTGTCCCGGCTGCTTGCCCACACAACGTGTTGCGCCTAGAGCGTAATCTCGGACGCGTGCATTGAAAAGGGACGTATATGTCAGAGCGACAGCCCGTGATATCGGCAGACGAAATCGCCGCGTTTATCGACGAGGTGTTTCCGCAGATGCAGGGTGTTTTCCGCGTCGATGAGGTCGGTCCGATGCGCATCGTTGTCTCGCAATCCATCAGTGAGGCTCATTTGCGCCCTGGCGGTACCGTTAGTGGGCCGACCATGTTCGCGCTGGCCGATTGTGCCTTCTACATGGCGGTTCTGGCGATGATCGGGCGCGAGGCCCTGACGGTCACCACATCGATGACCATCAATTTCCTGCGCAAGCCGCCAGTGGCGGATCTGGTGGCTGAGGCGCGAATTCTCAAGCTCGGCAAGGTTCTGGCGGTCGGCGACGTCCTCATCCGGTCCGAAGGGAGCGCGGATGTGGTTGCACAGGCGTCCGTGACCTATGCCATCCCACCAGCAAGGTAAGTTGCGGTAATTAATTACCGCTTGTCTATGCGCTCTGAAAACAAACGGATTTTTCCGCCAGTTTTGCGTTGACTTGAATCATGCTATGCGTAGAACGCGCATGCCTGTTCGGTGCAGGCTGCCAGATAATCGAGTGATCACAGATGAAAACCTATTCGGCCAAGCCGGCTGATATCGACAAGAAATGGGTGCTGATCGACGCTGAGGGCGTCGTGCTTGGCCGCCTTGCGTCGATCATCGCCATGCGCCTGCGCGGTAAGCACAAGGCAACGTTCACTCCGCACATGGACATGGGCGATCATGTCGTCGTCGTGAATGCGGACAAGGTCCAGATGACCGGCAACAAGCGATCGGACAAGATCTACTACCGCCACACGGGCCATCCCGGGGGTATCAAAAGCCAGACCGCTGGCCAGATGCTCGAAGGGAGGTACCCCGAGCGGGTGCTGTTTAAGGCGGTGCAACGCATGATGCCGGGCGGACCGCTCACGCGCCGTCAGATGACACATCTGCGGGTCTATGCCGGGGCCGAACACCCGCATGCGGCGCAGGAGCCCGAGACGCTCGACGTCAAGTCCATGAACTCGAAGAACACGCGGAGCGCCTGATCATGTCTGAAGAAATCAAGTCGCTCGACGAATTGAAAGACGCCGTTGGCATGGACGAGGGTGCGCCGATCGAAGAGCCACGCGCGCCGCGGGAACCTGTTCGGGACGAGCATGGCCGGTCCTATGCCACGGGTAAACGCAAGGACGCTGTCGCGCGGGTTTGGGTCAAGCCGGGAAATGGCAAGATCACCGTGAATGGCAAGGAAATGAACGCCTATTTCGCTCGTCCCGTTCTACAGATGGTGATCGGTCAACCGTTCACGATTGCGAATGTCAGCGGGCAGTTCGACGTCACCGCGACGGTGAAGGGCGGAGGGCTCTCCGGTCAAGCTGGTGCGGTGAAGCACGGGATTTCAAAGGCGCTAAGCCTTTACGATCCGGAACTGCGACCCTCGCTGAAGGCCGCCGGGTTCCTGACCCGAGACGCCCGTGTGGTCGAGCGTAAAAAGTACGGTAAGCGCAAGGCCCGCCGCAGCTTCCAGTTCTCCAAACGGTAAGAGTTTTGGATGGTGTGGGGTAAAGAGGGGCCGCGAGGCCCCTTTTTCGTATGTGCGGGAATGTCACGCCGCACGGCGGACGCATCGGTTTGGTCCACGCACGGATTGCGAACCGCACCCTGACCGCTTAATTTGCCATAGAGCAGTTTTAAGGTGTGCTGGACGATGTCCGACATGAAATCACAGGTTGCCACAGGGGCCGCGCCGCGCGAGATCAGCTATTCGTTCTCGGCCAAGTCGCGTGCAGGGCGCACCCTGATCAGGTCGATCGAGAACCTCACGGGCCGGCCAAAGCTGCTGCGCATGGCCCTTGGGTACGAGCGCGAGGTCGAGGCCGGGCGGAACTTCTGGGAAGTGATGCAGGAGCGCTATCGGATCACGATGGAGTTCCGGAACGGCGGGCTCGAGAACATTCCGCGCACAGGTCCCATGGTGATGGTGGCAAACCACCCCTATGGCATCCTCGACGGCATGGCGATGGGCCGCATTCTGTCGGAAACCCGCGAGGACTTTCGCATTATCGCCCATGTGGTGTTCCGCAAGGCCGAGGACCTGAACCGGATCATTCTGCCCATTGATTTCGGCGACACCAAAGAAGCGATGGCACAGAATATTCGCACCCGTAAGGAAGCTCTGAAATATTTGTCGCAGGACGGCGCCATCGGGATCTTTCCCGGCGGAACGGTTTCAACCGCAGCCAAGCCTTTCGGTCGGGCGCGCGATCCGTTTTGGAAGACGTTCACCGCAAAGATGGTGGCGAAGTCGGAAGCCCAAGTCGTGCCGGTCTATTTCGATGGCGCAAACTCCCGGCTGTTCCAGGTTGCCAGCCATATCAATCAGACACTCAGAACTGCTCTATATATCAGTGAGTTCGAGCGAAATGTTGGCGCGCCGTTGAAGGTCACGATTGGCAAGCCGCTTCCTAAGGCGGAGATCCAGTCCCGCGCCAGCGATAGCCGGGCGCTGATGGAGTATCTCCGACGAAAGACCTATGATCTCGCGCCCATCGGCGAGCGGGACCATTCGCACGGTCTCTATCTCGGCTGATCGCCCAACCTCTGGTCAAATCGGCCAGTTACCGTCATAACTTCAGAAATTGAATGAGCTCGGCGGACCGTATGCCGCTGGTGCTCGGGGAGCGATGCGATGACACACCAGATCGCGATCATCGGAGCAAGTGGTTACACCGGCGCGGAGTTGGTGCGCCTGATTTCGGAGCACCCTGCCATGCGTGTGGCGGCCTTGGCGGCGGACAGGCGTGCGAGCGAGGAGATGACTTCGGTCTTTCCACATCTGCGTCATCTGGACCTGCCAAGGCTCTGTAAAGTCGACGAGATCGACTTCTCAGACATAGATCTCGCGTTCTGTGCGCTACCCCATGCCACCAGTCAGAAAGTGATAGCGGACCTGCCGCGGGACCTGAAGATTGTGGACCTCTCAGCGGATTTCCGGCTGCGCGATCCAGCGGTGTATGCACATTGGTACGGACACGAGCATCAGGCGTTGGATTTGCAGGCAGAGGCGGTCTATGGCCTGACCGAGTTTTACCGCGATGAGATCCGCGCGGCGCGTCTGGTGGCAGGCACGGGATGCAATGCCGCCACGGGAATGTACCCGGTACTGCCCTTGCTCGAGGCACGGCTGATCGACCCGGATGATATCATCATTGATCTCAAGACGGGCGTTTCTGGGGCCGGGCGCGGCGCCAAGGAAGGCATGTTGCACGCCGAAGTATCAGAGGGCTGCCACGCTTACAACGTCGCCAAGCACCGGCATCTGGCCGAGTTCGATCAGGAGTTTTCGAAAGTGGCCGGGCGCGACGTCGCCTGCACTTTCGCACCGCACTTGCTGCCGCAGAACCGGGGGATACTGACCACCGTTTATGTCCGGGGGGAGGCCGAGGCGATCCACACGGCGTTGGCCGCGCGCTACAGTGATGAGCCGATGCTGGCGGTTTTGCCGTTCGGGGAGGTCCCGGCGACGCGACATGTGCGGGGCTCGAACTTCTGTCACCTCGGGGTCGTTGCTGATCGCAGGCCCGGTCGGACCGTCGTTGTCTCCGTTCTGGACAACCTCACGAAAGGGGCCTCCGGACAGGCAATGCAGAATGCGAATCTCATGCTTGGGATTGATGAGACGACGGGACTGACGCAGGCACCACTCTTCCCATGACCTGGCGCACCTGAGGCCCGCCTATGCCGCAAGCCTTTGCCATGACCCGGGCTTGGCCGTTTCTCAAGGAGCTGATGCGGCGCTACAACGAGGATCAGGTCGCGGTTCTCGCGGGATACATTGCTTACTCGGCGATGCTTGCAGGGCTGCCGTTTCTGATCTTCTCGACGGCCCTTGCTGGGATTTTGATCGACGATGCGCATACGGCTGAAGCAATCGACACGATGCTGAGTTCCGCGCCGGAAGGGGTGGCACGAACATTTGAGCCTGTTTTGCGTGAAGTGCTGGCCAGAGACAGGGGCGGTCTTCTGACAGTCGGCATTCTGGGTACCGTCTATGCAGCATCGAATGGTTGCGATGCGGTCAGGATCGGGTTGGAGCGGGCATATGACGTGCCCGTTAGCCGAAATTTCGTGACCAACAAACTGCTCGCCATCGGGTTCGTGATTGTCGCATTCACAACATTTGCCGCTCTTGCCGTGTTGATCGTGCTCGCGCCCCTGGCCTTTCGTCTGATCGAAGCGTGGACCACCATCGCCATCCCGCAAAACACATTCTTTGTCAGGTACCTGATCGGCGCTGTTCTCCTTTACTGCTTTTTATGGCTGAACCATCGATTGCTCCCTGCGCGGCCCATGAAACACCTGCGGCTCTGGCCTGGAATCCTGGCAAGCGTAATCCTCTGGGGTGTGGGTGCGTCGCTGTTCTCCGTTTATCTCGCCTTCGCGCCGGATTACTCGCTGACCTATGGCGCTCTGGCTGGCGTCATCGTGACGCTGTTGTTCTTCTTTCTCACGGCAAACATTATTATCTTGGGCGGAGAAATTAACGCTGCGCTGAATTTTGGTGCGGAAGAGCCGGGGGCCAAAGATGGCGAGTAAGAAAACGAAGCGCATTCGGATGTTGGTCTTTGGGGGCGTGCTGCTGGTCGGAGCGGCAGGCATGTTCGGCTTTCTGGCTCAGGATGCGATAGCCTTCTTCAAGTCACCGACGGAATTGGTCGAGGGCACCTATCGTCCAGACCAATTGCTCCGGGTTGGTGGGCTGGTGGTTGATGGATCGACGGCACAGCAAGGGGCGACCAATCTCTTTGACGTTACGGATGGTAACGGCACGGTGAAGGTTGCGTTCACGGGCGTGCTGCCTGACCTTTTCCGCGAGGGGCAGGGCATCGTGGCCGAGGGCTATTGGAAGGACGGGCAGTTCGTGGCCAGCGAAGTTCTGGCCAAGCATGATGAAAACTATATGCCCAAGGAAGTTGCCGACGCGCTGAGAGAGCAGGGCCATTTTCGGGAAACCGAGTAGCAGCCAACCGCGCACAGCCTTAGTCGGTGGGTGATCCTGGTCTTCACCAAATTTCATTTGCCTGTCTGCACAGGGAAACCGATCCTTCAGCGGAAACGACGATTGCTGGAGGACGCCGTGCCAAACTATCAATTCGACTGGGTCGATGCTTTTACGAGCGTCCCGTTTGGTGGCAACGGCTGCGCCGTGGTGCACGATGCGGGGGACATTTCCGCAGAGACCTGCATGGCCTATGTCCGTGAGACATCGCTGGTCGAATGCACGTTTCTCGAGCGGTCGGATATCGCCGATGTCAAGGTGCGCTACTTCATTGCGGCGCGCGAAATCCCGTTTGCGGGACATCCGACAATTGCGACCGTCGCGTCGATGGTTCATCGCGGTTTGGTCGATTTGTCGGCAGGATCGGTCAGCATCTCGCTCGAGACAGGCGCCGGGATCATCCCGATAGACATTGCCGCAGGTGATCAGCCTATGATCACGATGACCCAGGTTGCACCTAAGTTCGGTGAGATCGTCGATCCTTCGGCTGTTGCTGCCGTTGTTGGACTTGAGGCCGAGGACATCGTTCATTCGCCGCAGTTCGTCTCAACTGGCCTGCCATTCTGTGTAACGGTCCTGCGGAATCATGATGCGTTGCGCCGGGCGCAGATGAACGCTGAGGCACTTCAGACCTTCCGTTCTCAGTCCGCATTGGCTGATGCAGATGTGATGGAGCCCTATCTTGTGACGCTTAGCGGTGAGACAGCGGGTGGCGATACCTTCAGCAGGCTGCTTCTGGCGCCGCCCCATCCGCCAGAAGATCCCTTCACTGGCTCAGCCACAGGGGCAGCTGCGGCGTATCTCTGGCATCATCAGTTGATCTCCAAACCGACCTACACAGCTGAACAAGGCCATTGGATGGGTCGTCCGGGGCAGGCGGAAGTGGAAATCCTTGGAGGGCCTGAGGTGATCACTGGCGTTCGGGTCTCGGGGACCGGAGCTGTGCTGATGGAAGGAACGCTCAGGTTGTGACGAAGGCCCGATTGCGGGGGCCTCCGCCCTTGTGTTTAAGCCTCAGAATTCCTTAGCGCGGAAGTCTTCATGGCAGGCTTTGCAGGATTTGCCGACATCACCAATAGCGCCTTTGAGGGCATCAAGACCCTGACCGGCAGCCGGCTGTAGTGCCGTCACGGCAGTGACCATATCCTCCTGCCGCTTTGAAATCTCGGGCCAGGTGGTCCACCCCTCGGGCTTGGCTCGTGTCTTACCCTTCATCGGACCGGTGTTGTCCGAACCCTGCGGCCACATTGCACCGCCCTTAATGGAGACCGCGGCCATCAGGTTATCCGCAGCCGTCTGCGCCGCCTCAGCGTCATAGTCGACCGCACCTTTCGCCATGGCACCCAGTTGGCCAAGATTGAACGCATAGACCTGGAACAACCCCTGACGGGCTTTCACGGCCTTCTCCATCGCCTCGTTGGCGCTCGCGTTCACGGCTAAACAGCAGGCGATGGCTGTTCCAGCGAAGATGACGTTGCGGATCATTGAACTCTCTCCCGAGGTTGTTTGCTTGGTTGGTGAACTCACGTCTCAGGAGAAGATAGCATGTGCAAATAAACTATCCATTCGGCAATAATTCAACGTAAGCTGTGCGTTGATGCACAGCTTTGACTGGTCGGACTTGCAGTATGTTTTGGCTGTGGCGGAAGAGGGCTCGCTCGCATCCGCCGCGCGCAAACTTGGTGTGAACCATGCGACCGTACTTCGGCGTATAAGGGGTTTCGAAGATCGTCACGACCTGACGTTGTTCGAGCGTCGTCCGAACGGCTACCGGCTGGCGCCTGAGTACGCCTATGTGCTCAGCGAAGTTCGCAAGATGAGTTCTGATGCCGAAAGGCTCGAACGTATGCTTGCAGGTCAGACCGGTGGTTTTCGTGGGTCCCTTACGATCACCACAACGGACAGCCTCAGCCGCGCCTTGATGCCATCGGTCCTGTCCAAGTTTCGGGCCATTTATCCCGACGTCGTCGTCACCTTGTCAGTAACGAACAACGTTCTCGATCTCAGTCGCCTAGATGCTGACATCACTGTGCGCCCCGCTGCGGGTTTGCCGGAGAACTTGGCTGGTGAGCGCGTGGCCGATCTGGGTTTCAGGGTCTATGGGGCTTCCGATTACTTCGCAAAGATCCAACGCTCAGAGCCCGCAGGCTATACTTGGTTGGGCCCCGGCGCGACACTCGCCAGATCCCCGGTTGGTAGATGGCTGTCGCAATCTGTGCCGGAGGCTGCCGTTGCAATGCGGCTGAACTCGTTCTCGGCGATGGCGGATGCCGTTGCCGAGGGAATGGGTCTTGCGATGCTTCCCTGCTGTTTGGGCGACGCAATGCCGGGCATTGAGCGCGCAGACGAATTCGATGAATTACTGACGACTGGTATCTGGGTGCTTTCGCATGAGGATATGCTTCGTTCTTCTCGCATACGTGCATTCTTATCGACGCTCGGTGAGGCGGTCGCAGAGCACGGCGATTTGTTGATAGGCAATCAGTCCGCTGGCTCCTGATTGTCCGCTTCCGGTAGGATTGACGGTGTAGGTGTCATGCCAAGGATTTCCCCAAGCCGCGTAACATGCCCATCTTCTTCTGGGGTCGCACTCACAGCACCGATGAACGGATCGAGATCAGGCCAAAGTTGTACAGCCTCGTCCAGTAAGGGATCGGCCCCAGGGGTGTAGAGGCCGGCCTGGATCATCGGGGCGGCCTCTTCATATGCTGCGATCAGTTTACGCGCCTTCACCGCGAGGGCCTCTTCCTCGGATGTCCATGCCTCCGGAGCAGATCTGGATACCGAGCGGCGAATGTCGATCGCCGGAAAGCGGCCACGCTCGGCGATAGATCGATCGAGGATGACATGGCCATCGAGGACCGCGCGGACCATGTCTGACACTGGCTCGTCCATGTCCGATCCGGCGACAAGAACGCTGAACACCGCTGTGATGTCTCCGCCTGCATCACCCTCGGACCCTGGGCCAGCACGTTCGCAGAGCGCCGCGATCGCCGCCGCAGTTGAGGGTGGGAAAGCCCGAAGGGCAGGCGCTTCGCCAGCGGATAGCGCGATCTCACGGTGCGCCTCGGCAAATCGAGTGACAGAATCGAAGAGACAGAGAACGTGCCGTCCGAGATCACGAAAATGCTCTGCCGTGCGCAGGACCAGCTCCGAAGCCCGGCGCTTTATCAACGCCGATTGGTCTGAGGTCGCGGCAATCACAATCGTTCTGTCCATGCGCCCAGCACCGCGTAGGTTGTGGACAAAGTCGCTAACTTCTCGGTTACGTTCTCCAATCAATCCAACAACTGCGATATCGGCCTGCACGCCTGCGGCAAGATTTCCCATTAGGTGAGACTTGCCCACACCCGACCCCGCAAAAACACCCAGGCGTTGACCGCGGCAAAGCGGGAGCATTGTGTCGAAGGCAGCGAGTCCCGTTACCAAACGCGGCCCAAATGCTCGACGCATACCTGATGCGCGGTTCTCCGATCGGGGCAGGCTTTCTGTCGAAAGAGCCGGGAAGCGGTACCCCTCGAGGCTTCGCCCATCTGCGTCGATTACATGGCCAAGCCAGTCGTCAGAGGGGATTGGCGCTGGATCGGAGATCAACCAGACGCGCTGTCCCGCAACAATTCCGGGTGAGGGCTCAGTCAGGATGGCTGTGACTTGGGTTTTCCCGATGCGGACGATCTCTCCGCGTGCGCCTTTGCTGCGGTCGCCAATCCGAACGTGATCGCCCAAACCCGCAAGGCCTGTAAGCCCGCTGATTTCAACGGCCAGCCCGTCGCTTTGTGCAAGCGTGCCCCAGACCTTCGCGGAGGTGGGAAGGGCAGGGAGTATTTCGGTGATACTCATGATTTCTGGCTGCTTGGGTTTCCTAGACACGAAGCGTTAAGGGCTTCGTGGATAGAACGCTGCCTGACACCAGCGAGAGAATCATCGCATATGTTTGAAGAACTCAACGTCATCAAGGTGGCCTCTGCTATGGCACGTCACGCAGCTGTGCGACATCGGGTGATTGCCGAGAACGTCGCGAATGCGGACACGCCGGGGTATCGCGCCCGCGATGTCCAAGAATTCTCGAGTTACGTAAACGAAGCGTTTACGCCTCGGGCCACACGGGCCGGCCATCTTGGCGCCCAGGCAGTTCAGAATGCCGCGTTTCGCCCCGATCAATTCAAAGACCCCGCAATCGAAGCGTCGGCCAACGGCAACTCGGTCTCGATCGAGACGGAAATGCTCCGTGCCGTTGAAGCCCAAGGGCAGCATTCCCGCGCGACCGCCATCTATTCAAAGGTTCGCGACATCGTCCGGCTCAGTCTTGGGCGTGGATAGCAGAGGGACAAGAGATGTTTGATATCAAGAAGACCATGCAGATCGCCTCGGCGGGCATGACCGCACAAGGGTTCCGGCTGCGCATCGTTGGCGAGAACATCGCGAACGCCGATACGTCTGGCTTCCAGCGCAAGACCGTGAGCTTTGCGAACGAGCTTGATCGCGCTGCCGGTGTGTCGCGCGTGACGGTGGATCGTGTGCGTCTCGACCAATCCGATGCCCGTCAGACTTTCGATCCCGGCCACCCGCTAGCTAACGAGCGGGGCGTCGTGTCGCTATCGAACGTGAATCCGTTGATCGAGATCGCCGACGCCCGCGAGGCTCAGCGGTCCTATCAAGCCAATCTTTCCATCTTTGATCAGGCCCGACGCATGAGCAGCAGTACGCTGGACCTTCTGCGTCGCTAAGTGAAACAGGGAGAAGCCCGATGAACATCGAAAGCGTGACCGCGTCAAAACTATATGGCACCACCAAGTCACTCCAGCAGATGCCTTCCGAGCAGGACTCGGCAAGTTTTGCCGATGCCTTGCGCAACGCTCTGACGGAGCTGCGCGACACCGTCGAAAGGGGAGAGCAGGCGACCTCCGAGGCTATGAGCGGGCGCAGTGACGTACAAAGCCTGGTAGAGGCTCTGACAGCAACGGAAATGGCACTGGAGACTGCTGTTGCGGTTCGCGACAAGGTCGTTGAGGCCTATCAGGAAGTGCTGAGGATGCCGGTCTGAGCTTGGTCGCGCAGTCCGGCGGCGTTCCGAATGTCTGAAGCGGCAATCATCTCGATCATGCGTGAAGCGGTCTGGACGGCAGTTCTGGTCGCGACACCGGTGTTGATGGTGGCCTTGGCCGTGGGATTGGTGATCGGGTTGCTGCAAGCGCTGACGTCGATCCAGGAATTGACACTGACATTCGTGCCCAAACTGCTAGCCATTGCGGCTGTGTTTTGGGTGGCCATGCCGTGGATGAGCCAGGGGCTGGTCACGCTCTATCAGGATCGCATAATTCCCATCATCTCAGGAGGGTAGACGTGCGTGTCACTCATCTTACCCTCATCGCGTTTGTTCTGTCGTGGCCTGCTACGGTGCAAGCATCCACCAGCGAGACAATGGCAATCTGTCGTCAGGCTGCGGCGGTCGCCGCGGACCGTCACGGCATCCCGCGAAAGGTGATGCAGGCCATCACTCTTGTCGAAACCAGGACGCGTAGAGAGGGCACATCCGGTCCTTGGCCGTGGACCGTGAACGTTGCTGGCAAGGGGCGGTGGTTCGACTCTCGGGCCGGTGCGTTGCTCCACGCGCAACGGGCGCTTGCAGGCGGTGAGACTTCGTTCGATGTGGGTTGTTTCCAACTAAATTTTCGCTGGCATGGAGAGCATTTCGCGTCGATCGATCACATGTTCGAACCGGGACCTTCAGGCGATTATGCCGCTCGTTTTCTGAAGGACTTGCACGGTGAGACCGGCGATTGGATTAAGGCGGCCGGACTATATCACTCACGAACGCCCAAACACTCTAACCGTTACAGGGCCCTCGTGGCGAAGGCGGTTGCTGGAATGGATGGGCGTGCCGAAGAAACTCACCCTTCGGAAGGAGCCACGCGCTCTCAGAAGGTGATGCAAGTCGCACGTGTCAAAGCCGAGTGGCCTTTGCGGTCGTTGGTCTCGGTTCGGACGCCGACACAATCCGGAAGTACGGCCGGCGCAATTGGGCTCGGTGCTTTGCGGCGGGCAACCGGAGGGTTAATCGTTCGATCAAAGCAGCAGGTGGACGGCTGATGGAGAAGCTGTCGGTCGCTACACTTTACAAACCGACGGTGCTGCTAGCGCTCGCCCTCATGACGATCATCGTCATGATGGTTCTGCCGATGCCGGCATGGATGCTAGACATTGGCCTGAGCGTGTCGTTCGCTCTGGCGATCTTGATCTTCACGGTTACGCTGTTCATCGAACGTCCGCTGGATTTCTCGGCATTCCCGACGATCTTGCTGGGAGCACTGATGCTCCGGTTGTCGCTGAACGTTTCTTCGACCAAACTCATTATCGGAGAAGGGCACACCGGGCCCTCCGCGGCCGGCGGGGTCATCGAAGGCTTCGCTATGTTCATTATGGGCGGAAACATCTTCCTCGGCCTCGTGGTGTTCGGTGTCCTCCTGATCGTCAACTTCATCGTCATTACGCAGGGCGCAGGTCGGATGGCCGAGGTGGGTGCGCGGTTTGCCCTCGACGGAATGCCTGGCAAACAGCTTGCCATTGACAGTGACCTCGCCGCAGGCGCGATCACCCATGAAGAAGCCAAGGAACGTCGCCGGATCGAACAGGAAGAGACTACGTTTTTTGGATCTCTTGATGGGGCCTCAAAGTTTGTTAAGGGCGATGCGATCGCCGGTCTCCTGATCACGGCGCTTAACCTGGTCATGGGACTTGCCATGGGAATGGCGGCGCATGGCCTTAGCTTTGGTCAGGCGATCGAAACGTACTCGATTCTGACCGTCGGCGACGGGTTGGTCAGCCAGATCCCGTCCGTCATCACCTCGATTGCCGCTGCCCTGTTGCTGTCTAAAGGTGGTCAGCATGGCAGTGCGGATCGCGCGATGATCGACCAGTTGGGCGGGTATCCCGGCGCGCTCGGAACAGTCGCCGGGCTTATGGCGGTGTTCGCGTTTGTGCCCGGGCTACCTTTTGTCCCTTTCATTCTTGGTGCATCCGTACTGGCGATCGCTGCGGTGCTTGCTGGACGATTGGAGGACAAACGGGAGACGGCCCTGGATGGCGAAGCTGAAGAGGCTGAGGCCTCGCCTGCTCCGCGCAAACTGTTGGGAGATCTCCTGGATGTCGATGAGATCCATGTCAGGTTCGCGCCCAATATCGTCTCAGCGGTGATGGAGCCAGGCGCCGGGCTAGAGACCCGCATTGTTAACATGCGTCGTCACATCGCCACCGAATATGGCTTCGTTATCCCTGAAGTCAGGTTGACGGATGACCCGATGCTGCCCTCCGACAACTATGCCATTCACATTCAGGGTGTCGAGGTCGCATCGTCCGCAGTGCGGCCTGGAAAAGTGCTGGTTTTGATCAACGAAGACGTGGACTGGCCTATCGAGGGCGAAGACGTCGCCGAGCCCGTTTATGGCGCTCCTGCCCGTTGGGTTGCCGAGGCGGAGCATGAAACTGCGTCGGCCGAGGGCATGCCCGTCGTATCGCCTGGTGAGGTTGTGGCGACCCATCTCCTAGAGATGATCCAGGCCAACTTCGGGCGGCTTCTGACGCGACGGGCCATGCGGCGTTTGCTCGATGAGTTTGTCGCGACATCAGACGGCCAACGTAATGATGCGAACCGCAAGTTGCTGGATGAGTTTGTGCCGGACAAGATCCCGGTCGATGTCTTGCAGAACGTTTTGCGCATGCTGCTGGAAGAGCGTGTCTCCGTTCGCAACCTGCCCCTGATTCTCGAAGCCTTGGCAGAAGCAAGGGGCGTGGGCGCGTCGAATGAGGAAGCGGCAGAGCATGTTCGGCGTCGCATCGCGTTCCACATTATCTCACGGCTCTGCGATGGGGAGGGCAATCTTCCCTTGATCCAACTCGCGCCTGAATGGGAGGTTAAATTCCTGGAGCACGAGCAGGATGACGGCGGGCGGCCCGACATTGCGCTTCCGCCCGAAGAATTCAGTCGTTTGGCAAACTCGGTCAAGGGAATGTTGGCGCGTGCGGAGGCACAAAAGGCCTCTCCTGTGATAGCAACCTCTGCAAGACGCCGTCGGTTTCTGCGACAGGTGCTCGAGGCGAAAGGCATCGAGAACCCAGTTCTATCCTTTGATGAAATCGGAACGAAGACGCGCCTCTCCCTCGTCGGCACTGCTTGATGGAGGCGGAGCTTACCCGTCTCTTTCAGATTGCCAACGAGACGACCTTCGTGGTTGCCGGTGTGTTCACCCGGGTCGCCGCTGTCATTTTTCTGGTGCCTGGGCTTGGAGAGAGGGGACTATCGGTTCGGCTGAAGTTGATGGCGGCTCTGCTGATTACGCTGATGCTATTGCCGATGGTACGCTCAATGGTGACATTGTCACCCGACAACGCCGTCGATCTCGCTCGGGTTCTGGTATCAGAAGCAGTCGCTGGACTTGTTCTAGGGCTTTCTTTCAGGCTTTTGGTTTTCGCGTTGCAAACTGCGGGAATGGTGGCCGCGTTGCATCTGAGCGTCGCGCAGATGTTTGGGTCAGGCGTTGCGCCCGATCCTGAGCCAACAATTGCAACAATCCTCTCACTCGGTGGCATCGCAATAGCGCTCTCGGCCGGTTTACACATCGCCATGGTCACAGCCTTGGTTGAGTATTACTCAGTTTTCCCATTCGGCGTGTTTCCCGACACATCGTCCTTGGCCGAATGGGCAATCGCGGCGCTTTCGCGCACCTTCGCACTTGGTGTCACATTGGCGGCTCCCTTTGTGGCCATTGGCTTTGCATACAACCTGGCGCTGGGCGCTTTGAACCGCGCAATGCCCCAATTGCTTGTTGCGCTGGTCGGCGTTCCGTTTCTTGTGTGGATCGGGATTGTAGTGCTCTATCTCGTCATTCCTGGAATTTTCGCCGAGTGGGATGTCCACCTCCAACGAACTCTGGTTGATCCTCTTGGGGGTCTCAGGTGAGTGGGGAGAACCAGTCTGGCCAGGAACGTTCGCACGAAGCGTCCCAGGGCAAGCTTGAGAAATCGCGCAAGAAGGGAGAGATGGCGCGGTCGCAAGATACGCAGACCGCTCTGGCATATCTTGGGTTCTCCGCTGCAGTTTTTCTGGTTGGGAGTTGGAGCGCGGTCTATCTTGGTGAGACGCTTATGGTCTTCCTCGCCCGACCATTTGAGTTGGTCGATCTGTTTCTGTCTCCTGCCATGACCCCGATGGGCGGCCAGATCGCGCTCCGTATCCTTGCAGCTATCGCGCCGTTCTTCATTCTCCCCATGGCTGCGATCTTAGTTCTTCTGATCTCGCAACGCGCAATCGTTCTCGCGCCGTCCAAGCTCAAGCCAAAACTCTCGCGCATATCACCGGTTTCCAACGCCAAGCAGAAATACGGGCCTCATGGTCTGATGGAGTTTGCCAAAAGCGCGATCAAGCTGACGGCGGTTGTGGCGGTCCTAGGCTTCGCCATCAGTGCCGAGGTCGATCACCTCAGCGGGTATGCGCGCATAAGTCACCGCACGTTTCCGGCATTGCTGGAGAAGCAATTCTGGAACGTGATCCAAGGCATTCTGATCCTTGCGCTGGCAGTTGCCGCGCTCGACATGATGTGGCAGCGCCACAGTCACCTCAAGCGCATGCGCATGACGCATCAGGAAGTGAAGGACGAGAGCAAACAGGCAGAGGGCGATCCTCATATGCGTCAGTCGCGCCGGGAGCGGGCGCGCAGTATTGCGAACAATCGTATGCTGCTGGATGTACCAAACGCAGATGTGGTGATCGTGAACCCAACACACTACGCCGTTGCGCTGAGTTGGGACAGGGGCGGTGAGAACGTGCCGAAGTGCGTAGCGAAGGGCGTTGATGAGATGGCGCACAGTATTCGCCGCCGTGCCGAACAGGCCGGTGTCCCGATCCAAGAAGATCCACCGACAGCCCGCTCCGTGCACGGTTTGGTCGAAGTCGGCCATCTCATCCAGCCCGAGCATTACAAGGCTGTCGCGGCGGCGATCGTCTTTGCTGACAAGATGCGGAAAACAAGGCGAGAGCGCCTTGGCGGTTAACCAACATCCAGAGTGCCCGTTATGAACGACAAACTCAAACGTCTCAAAAGGCTCCAGCGTGTTCTCGCCGCCGTGAAAGCCTCCGAAATGGCACGCGTCAAGGGCGCACAAATGGCCGCTCAGGCGGCAAGGGCCAAGGCCTCTGGTATTCGACAGATGATGACGCGTGGCGATGTCGCGGAGGCGTCCTCAGAAATGATCGATCGTGCTCGCTGGCTCCGTGCCCAGAACGCGCGCGCAAGGCTTTCGGAAGAGGACGCGTCTAACCACGACTTGGCAGTTATCTCACAATCAAAGGAGCTTGCCAAAGCGTATGGCAAAGAGCTGGCGTTTGATGCAAATGTTGAGCGGGTCCAGGCAGACCTATCACGTCAGTCCACGCGCATAAGCGAACAACAAGACCATCGGCCTTTAAAGAGAACTCCATGATCGGGGAAGGCGCGTTTCAGGCCTCGGAAGGATCATTGGACGCATCTTCCGTTGGAATGGCATAGGAACCATTCAACCATCGTCCAAGGTCCACATCAGCGCACCTGCCAGAACAAAACGGGCGCCAGCGCTGGGCCGTGGAAGCATGGCAAATCGGGCATGTTCCCATGCCTTGTTGGTTTTCAGAGGTGGTCATTAAGAACACAGATGGATGTCAAACATCCGTGAGAATACCCCCGTTCGAACCGGTCAGCACGAAATTTCGGCGGAAAATCAGGCGAAGTGGTATATATCTGACCGGAGTACGGTGCATGGGCACCGGGGATTGAGGAAAACGCATTGAATAGGCAGTCACCGCCTGTGGTCTCTCGCATGCAGTCAAAGCGTGCCGAACCGGAGATCATGCCCAGCGAGGACAAGACGGCCGGTGCTTTGCCTGTGCGCGCCGCACCGCTATGGCACCGGTCCATTGCGGTAGTTCTGCAGCTTTGCTTGCCCTGTATTGTTCTCGTTGCTGCCTATTTTTCCTACCAGCACATCATGGGATCCGCACCGGTTGCCGAGCGCTCCGAACGGCCGCGCAGTGCCCGTCTAGTCGAAGTTATGCCGGCCAAAGTGGAAGACTTACGTCCGGTGATTGATGCATGGGGCGAGGTTGTACCAGCGGAGACGTTGATAGTGCGGCCCGAAATCGCGGGAACAGTCGTCTCGGTGCATCCTGATCTTGCGCCAGGTGGATTTCTCGCTGCGGGCGATGTTGCTGCAAAGTTCGATGATGCAGATCTGAAGCTCGCAGTGGCTCAAGCCGAAGCGGAGATCGCAGAGATCGATGCACGCATCTCGATTGAAGACGGCCAGCAGGAAATCGGTAAACGCGAACTTTCCAGACTTTCGCGCAATCTTACAGATAGTCAGCGTGCGCTGGTGCTGCGCGAGCCACAGATGGCCCAGTTGCGGGCCGAGAGAACGGCTGCTGAGGCGACCCTCGCGCAAGCGGAGAATGCGTTGGCACGAACGGTTGCGAGGGTGCCATTTGATGCAATTGTTGTAGCCGAGGATGTCGCGCCTGGCGCGATGTTGACCCAAGGGACGGTTGCCGCCGAACTTGTTGCAGCGGACCGTTTCCATATTACGCTGTCTGTACCCCCTGCCGCACTTGCGCGGCTCGATCCGGGACAGACTTCCGTGCAGGTGACACAGGATTCCGCATGGTTGCCGGGCGAAAGTCGGCGCGGTGAGATTGTGCGCATCGGAGCTGAACTGTCAGAGGTTGGGCGGATGGCGGAGATCATTGTCTCGGTCCCCGACCCCATGGCTCGTAATCCCGAGAATGCGGGACAGCCGCAATTGCTCCTTGGCAGTTTCGTCACCGCTCGTGTCGAAGGAAAAGTTGTCAAGAATGCGATCTCACTTGATCGGCGCCACCTCAGAGATGGTGATACCGTGTGGGTCATGAACGCAGAGGACAAACTTGAAATACGCGATGTAAGTGTCGTCTGGCGCGGTGCAGATTACGTTCTGGTCAAGGGTGGCCTGGCAACTGGTGACCGGATTATCGTCAGCTCCCTTTCCAGCTTTACCGAGGGCATGGCATTGCGCACCCGTGAGGGTGGCTGACCATGACGCCGCGCCTGCGAGACAATGGTGCGATTGCGTGGATGGCGCGTAATGCGGTGGCCGCGAACCTCTTGATGCTGTTGCTTATCTTTGGCGGCATATTCATGCTATTCAAGATTGAGCAGGAGTATCTGCCCGAGATCGAACCTGATCTTGCGACAATCACTGTGGCGCTGCCGGGTGCAACGCCCGAAGAGGTCGAGCAGTCGATTGTCCTGGCGATTGAAGAGGAGTTGCGGTCCGTTCAGGGGATTGCCACGATTGCAGCAACGGCATCGGAGGGCTCCGCCCAGATCACAGCGGAGGTCGGGACAGATCGCTCACGTGAGTTGGTTTACAACGATATCCAGCAGGCACTGGATCGCGTGACATCCCTGCCGGATGACGCAGAAGATCCGGTGGCAACGCTCCAACCACGCCGCCGTTCAGTGATCGAGATCCACATCTTCGGCGACACGACCGAACGGTCCTTGCGGATGGCTGCGGAACAGGTCCGAACCAAGCTTTTGCAGCAGGACGAGATCAGTCAGGTGGACCTGGTCAATGTGCGGGAACGGCAGATTCATATCGAGATTTCGCAGACCGCTCTGTTGGCACATGGACTAACCCTGTCTGATGTAGCTGCCACGATACGTCGGACCGCGCTGGACCGGGCTGGTGGTACGCTGGAGACGGTAGGAGGCGATCTGCTTCTGCGCATGGCAGATCGCCGTGACGAAGCTTTCGACTTTGGCAATATCCCTTTGATCGCGGATGTTCGCGGAGCATTGGTCCGGTTGCGCGACATAGCAGTTGTTCGCGACGGCTTTGACGACAGCAACAAGCGGGCCAGCTTCGACGGAAAATCTGCGATCGAAATCAATGTGTTTCGCGTCGGAGAAGAAACGCCGATCAGTGTGGCGGACACCACAAGGCGTGTTTTGCCCGAGGCTATGGCTGCTCTGCCGGATGGCATTGACGCGGTCATTCTAAATGACCGGTCGAAATACTATCGCGATCGGATGGAACTGTTGACGCGCAACGGGGCGATTGGGCTCTGCCTTGTGCTTTTGATCCTCAGTCTATTCCTCGAATTGCGCCTGGCATTCTGGGTCGCATTGGGCATCCCGACCGCATTCATGGGGACGCTGCTTTTGCTCCCTTGGACTGGCGTATCGATCAATCTGGTGTCGATGTTCGCCTTCATTCTCGCGCTCGGGATTGTGGTCGACGATGCCATCGTGGCCGGGGAGAACATTCACGAATATCGACAACGAGGCATGGCGTTCCTCGAAGCTGCTATTCAGGGTGCCCGCGATATTGCGGTGCCACTAAGCTTCTCGATCATGACAAATATCGCGGCCTTCATCCCGTTGGCGCTTGTGCCGGGGTGGATGGGGAAGTTCTGGATCGTCATCCCGATCATTGTCGCGTTGGCCTTTCTGATGAGCTGGATCGAGGCGCTGTTCATTCTGCCCGCCCACCTCGCCGGTGAAGGCAAGGGGGCGTTGTCGCGTATCTCATCGGCTGTTTTCGGACCGCTCTATCGTGGAATTATCGCCCCGACACAGCAGTTCTTTTCTAGTGGTCTGGCGTGGTTTATCGCCAACGTCTATGGGCCAGCGCTCAGGGTTGCGATGAACTGGCGTTACACGACTGTGGCACTGATGATCCTGATCCTTGCTGTGACAGTGGCTTGGCCGCTGAGTGGCCGCATGGGCTGGGGACTGTTTCCGCCGGTGCCCCGGGATTACTCCAAGGCTGTGGTGACCATGCCGGTTGGAACGCCGTTGGCGACAACCATAGCCGCTCAACGACATGTTGTCGATGCGGCCAACGCAGTCATTGCCGAGAACGGCGGCGATGAACTCGGGATAGGAGTGTATGCCGAGATTGATGGGACGAAGGTCGATCTGCGGGCCTATTTGCAGGATCCGGATATCAGGCCGATTGGCACCCGCGAATTTACATCTCTGTGGCGCGAGGCGGTAGGGAAAGTGCCGGGCGCGCGATCCATACGGTTCGAGTCGTCCTGGGGCGGTCCAGGTGGATCCAGCCTCGAAATCCGTCTTTCCCACAGCGACACCGCAGTACTCGAGCAGGCGGCGGCCCGGCTTGCGACGCTCCTTAACGACTTCGATCATGTGCGTGACCCCGATGACGGGTTCTCTCCGGGTAAGATCGAACTTGCCTACAGTCTGACCGAGGAAGGGCGCAGTCTGGGACTGACCGCGGAAGACGTCGCGGCACAGGTGCGTGCGGCGTTCTTCGGGGTCGAGGCGCTCTCGCAACAGGACGGGCGGAACGAGGTTACAGTACGCGTCCGCGCGCCCCGGTCCGAACGCCGGTCGGAGGCCGATATCGAAGGTCTGTTGTTGCGCACGCCGGATGGCGGTGTGGTTCCGCTCTATGAGGTGGCCAATGTCATTCGCGGGCGTGCGGATGCAGCAATTGTGCGTGAAGATGCACAGCGGGTCGTGACCGTCAGCGCCAATGTCGAGCCGCGGGATAAGACCAACCAGATTCTGGCCGCCGCAACGGAAGACCTTCTTCCACAGCTCCAGGCCGACTATCCCGGCCTTGGCTACTCGCTACAGGGGCGTCAGGCAGCGCAGCGCGACACGATGCTGAGTTTCATTCCGTCGGTCGCTTTGACGCTCGTGATCATCTATGGGCTCCTGGCGATCCCGTTCAAATCCTATGCACAGCCAGCGATAATTATGATGTCGATCCCGTTCGGCTTTGTCGGTGCGATTGTTGGGCATCTGATCATGGGTATGGGGCTATCGATCATCTCCATCTTCGGGATCATCGCGCTCTCCGGCGTGGTGATCAATTCCGGTATCGTGATGATCGACTATGCGAATAAGGCGCGTGCTGCGGGCGCGTCTGCGTATGACGCCGTTTGGCGGGCTGGAATGCGCCGCTTTCGGCCGATCCTTCTGACCACGATGACAACGTTTTGCGGGTTGGCTCCGATGATCTTCGAGACATCGAGACAGGCCCAGTTTCTGGTGCCGATGGCAATCTCGCTCGGCTACGGCATCGTATTTGCAACCGTCATCGTGCTGTTCCTGATCCCAAGCCTCTATATGATCTTCGATGATATCCGCTGGCTCGCGAACCCACCTCGCGCAAAGGATCCGGATATCGATCCAAAGCCGAAACTCCCTCCCGTCGCGGCGGAGTAGGGTCAGTCAGTGAGCAACTCTGACAGTGGGCGGCGCTCACGCTTGCGTTGAAGCTCGAAGTTCCCGAGAGGCGTCCAGCCCGCCAGCGTGCTACCAATTGGATCCTTGCGGAACGCCGATTTCAGCGTCTCCTCGATCTTCTTGCGTTGCACTTTCTTCAATGGCGCAAAGTCGATGACGATTTGCCCGCCAAGTCCCCGCAACCTGAGTTGTCTCGGCAGTTCCCGCGCGGCCTCGATATTGGCGGTCATGGCTGCACCGCCGCCGAACTGATCGCCGGTGTTCACATCGACTGTCACCAAGGCCCGCGTGGTCTCGATAGCCATCCATGCGCCGGAGGGTAGATCCACTCGCGGCTGGCGCAGACCGTCGATCTCGTCCCAAACACCAAGTTCATCAAACGGATCACCATCCATAGAAAATAGCGAAGTTTCGATGTCTGAACTCGCGCTGAGATCCGTGCTAAGAACGGCTGATATTTCTCGTTCTGCGCGAGGACCAAGGACAATTTCGAAACCTGCTTGACCCGTCCACTCGCGCAGCGCCCTACCGATCACGGGAGCCGCAAACTCCACAGTGCCCGGATCGCTGCTGCGGGAAATTCCCTCCTTTTTGCTTCGCATCGCCAAAATCCAGGAGAGTTCATTTTGGAGTTCAGAAGCTGCTATACCGTGAGCTGCCGCGCGCACGATGAAACCACCTTCATTGTGAACGTGTTCGTACCAGCTTGCCGCGGGTTCTCGGGTGGTGCATGGGTCAGGTTTCCAATCGGCAACAGATCGTAGCAACCTTTCGCGTTCAGCCGGATCTTTGATCTTCCTGGAAACGTTGATCCCCGGTGCACCAGGCGTGTGGATGATCCGTCGACCCTTGTATAGAAGACGAGCGGTGACCGGCACGGCTTTGCCCGGCTCGGGATAGGAAGACACCTGAACCAAAACGCCTTCGCCTGACTTCGGCCTCTGGGCCTCGCGCAGGAAGCCCATGTGTCTTGGTGTAAGTTTGACGAAGGCGCCGCCCATGTTTGGGACAAGACGGTCCACCTTGGCCCAATAGATTTCGCCAGGGGCGGGGGCGTCGTCGCCTTTCTTGCGGTCGACCAGAAGATCCTCCAGTCGCCCATCGACAACGAGTGCCGCCTGACTGACGCGCTCCTCCGGCATGTCGATCAGGATCACCCGGCCTTTCATGTGGGTTGCCTTGCATAAGTCACGGCATATCCCAGACCCGTCAGCAGGTTTGCCGTCTCCGCCAACGGCAGACCAACGACGTTGCTGTACGAGCCCCGAATTTCAGGAATGAACGCTGCAGCGATGCCCTGGATCGCGTACCCACCCGCCTTGCCCAGCCATTCGCCCGAAGCGAGGTAGGCTGAGACCTCGGCTTCTGAGAGGCGTTTGAACTTCACGCGGGTGACGACAACTCGCATTTCTTGCTTGTCGTTCTGGCGAACACATACCGCGGTGGTCACCTGATGGCGCCGACCAGACAACGTTCGGAGAAACCTCTCGGCTTCATCGGTGTCCCCGGGCTTGCCAAGAATGCGACGCCCGGCGCTGACGGTTGTATCCGCGGTCAGGACAAGCGCATTGCCCGACTGCGGGACAGCTGTAGATTTTTCCCGTGCCATCCGTTCGACATAGATGCGTGGCACCTCGGCGGGATAGGGGGTCTCGTCAATCTCAGTGGACAGAACCAGATCCGGGATGATGCCAATTTGGGCCAGCAACTCGCGGCGACGCGGCGAGGCCGAGCCGAGGATCAGCTTCATTTGAACCGGTAGATGATCCGGCCCTTGGTGAGGTCGTAGGGTGTCATCTCGACCTGCACCTTGTCACCGGCGAGGACGCGGATTCGGTTCTTGCGCATCTTGCCTGCCGTATGTGCGATGATCTCATGGCCGTTCTCGAGCTCTACCCGGAATGTCGCATTCGGCAGAAGCTCGGAAACGACGCCGGGGAATTCGAGAGTTTCTTCCTTGGCCATGGTGTCTCCGTATCGGGTTTCGGTTGGCGCCGGAACATGGCGGCAACAGCGCAGTTTTGCAAGGGCTGGATGCGAAAACACCTGATCCTTTCAGGTGGGGAATTGGGCGCGGATACGTTCGGCCAACTGATCCCTTGTCTGGCGATAAGCGGCTAGCCGGTCTTCGCGGCGCTCGCCCATCCCGGTCGGGTCGAGTGTCGGCCAATACGTCACTTCGACATGGAAGTCCCGCGTGAATTCAAGGGCCCGCCGCTGCGCTCCCGGGGAAAGGGCAATGATCTGGTCATAGGCGTCGATATCATCCCCCCAGTCTTCCATGTCGTCAAAACTGCGGGTGCGATGCTTCGAGATATCCACTCCGATTTCAGCGGCGACCGAGACCATGAAACCGTCAACTTCCAACTCGCCGAAGACGCCTGCCGACTGAACGTAAATCCGGCTACCATGAAACTGTTTGAGAAGGCCCTCTGCCATGGGCGAGCGAACCGCGTTGTGATCGCAGCAGAACAGGACCGATCCCGGCAGCATGTTCAGCCGCGAAATTGCAGCGCACAGATCACCGTAAAGAGCCGGCGGGCGGTCTCGCTGTTGGTTGCAATCTTGCCTTCAAGGCGATTGATCAGCAGGTCTGCCCCTTCGTTGTGGATCCCGCGGCGCCCCATGTCGATTGCCTCGATCTTGGAGGGTGGCAGGCGTTTGACCGCATCAAAGTAGCTCTCGCAGATCGCAAAATAGTCCTTGATGATCCCCCGCAACGGGGACAGCGAAAGATGAAGTTCCGTGGCTTGCTCTCCTGATCTGGTCTTTGCGTCCAGCACAAGCATCCGTTCTGCCATTCCGATGCCTAGCACATAAGGTCCGACAAGTACCGGAGCGTCGTCGCGGGCAATAATCTGAAAGCGATTGTCTTCCATCAGATCATAGATCGCAACATCAAGCTCCTGCTGGATTTCCGGGGTGCGGGCACGTGGCCGGTCTTCGATCAGGGAGACTCTGCTCAACCGATCGGTGGGCGCAAATTGGGTCAATTCAAGCGCTCCAGTCTGCGGGTTACGGACAGGCCATGCGCCTCTAGCCCTTCGGCTTGGGCCAGCACTTCCGTGGCCGGACCAATTGCCTTGAGCGCAGCAGGGGTCATCCGCGAAATCGTTGTACGTTTCATGAAGTCCAACACAGACAGTCCTGAGGAAAATCTGGCCGAGCGTGCCGTTGGCAGCACGTGGTTCGGTCCGCCGACGTAGTCTCCGATGGCTTCCGGGGTGTGAGAGCCCAGGAAGATTGCACCGGCATGCCGGATATTTGTAGCGACGGCATCGGCGTCCGCTGTGCAGATCTCGAGATGCTCCGGCGCGAATCGATTGGAGATTTCTGCCGCATGTTTGAGATCATGTGCCGTGATTATGACGCCGAACTCCTCCCAACTCGGCCCGGCGATGGCCTTGCGTTCCAAACCGCTGAGAATTTTGGTGACAGCGATGGCCACTGCGTCGGCAAGTTCTGGACTATCGGTGAGCAGGATAGCCTGGGCAGATGCGTCATGCTCGGCCTGGCTCATCAGGTCCATTGCAACCCAATCCGGATCGTTTTCACCATCGGCGATTACAAGAATCTCCGACGGACCGGCAATCATGTCGATACCGACATGACCAAATACGCGGCGCTTGGCGGCGGCGACAAAGGCATTGCCTGGCCCGGTGATTTTGTCGACGGGGACAATCGGCCCTGCACCGTACGCCATAGCTGCAATCGCCTGTGCGCCGCCGATCCGGCAGACTTGGTCGATTCCTGTGAGCCGCGCGGCCAACAGGACGAGGGGGTTTATCACACCGTCCGGTGTCGGGGCGCACATGACCAGGCGCTCGACCCCTGCGACTTTCGCAGGGATCGCGTTCATCAAGACAGAGGATGGATAGGAAGCGAGGCCGCCGGGCACATAAAGCCCTGCTGCGTCCACGGGGCTCCAACGCCAGCCAAGTTCGACTCCAGTTGGGTCTATCCATCTTTCGTCGGAGGGCAATTGGCGCCGATGATAAGCTGTGATCCGATCCGCGGCCAGTTCCAACGCGTCCTTTTGATCCGAAGGAACACGCGCTATTGCAGTCTCAATGTCAGCATCGGTCAGGACCAGTGCCTCGGCAGTTAGGTCCAGCCGGTCAAACCGCGATGTCAATTCAAGCACCGCATCTACGCCCCGGGCCCGCACGTCCGCAATGATCTCGGCCACGACGTCATCGACATCTTCGTCGGTCTCTCGTTTGAGACCGAGAACCGTTTCAAGGCGGGCCTCGAAATCAGCGTCGCGGTGATCTAGAATGTGCGGCATGGGCGAGAGCTCCGTCAGGGACGGCACTTCTTAGGCGCGCGATGGCATGGGCGCAACCGCAAGGCAATGTAGCCCGCCCAGAATTCTTAGATCAGATCTCGTTCTGAAAATGCTTCATTGTCAAGAGGATGGGGTTCGGAGCCGCCTGACCAAGTCCGCAGATAGAAGCATCGACCATCGCTTCGCAAAGCTCACCCAGGAGATCCTGATCCCAGCTGTCCGCTTGCATCAATTTGACAGCCTTTTCACACCCTACCCGGCACGGCGTACATTGCCCGCAGCTTTCATCTTCGAAGAACCGCAGCATGTTGAGCGCTGCATCTCTCGCCCGATCCTGATCGGACAGCACGACCACGGCTGCTGAACCAATGAAGCTGCCATGGGGTTGCAACGTGTCGAAATCCAGCGGGATGTCGTCCATTGAGGCGGGAAGAAGACCCGCTGACGGACCGCCGGGCTGATAGGCCTTGAACTCATGCCCCGAAGCCATACCGCCGCACGCGTCGATGAGATCGCGAATGGTCGACCCTGCGGGCAGAAGCTTCACCCCGGGTTCACGCACGCGCCCGGAGACGGAGTATGATCGCAACCCCTTGCGACCGTTCTTCTCATGCGTGCTCAGAATTTCTGGTCCGCCGCGTGCAACTTTGGTGACCCAATAAAGTGTCTCGACATTGTGCACGAGTGTTGGCCGATCGAAAATCCCAACTTGCGCCACGTAAGGAGGACGGTGACGTGGCAGGCCGCGCTTGCCTTCGATCGATTCGATCATTGCGGATTCCTCGCCACAGATGTAGGCGCCGGCCCCGCGGCGAAGATCGATGTATCCGGGCTCGATAACACCTGCAGCCTCGAGATTTCCGATTTCCTTGCGCAGGATGTCCAACACCGCGGGGTACTCGTCCCGCATATAGATGAAGCAGGTTTTCGCCTCGACGGCCCAGGCCGCAATGAGCATTCCCTCGAGGAACACATGGGGCTCGCGCTCGAGATAGTAGCGATCCTTGAACGTGCCGGGCTCACCTTCATCGCCGTTGACCGCAAGATAGCGCGGCCCCGGTTCGGCCCGGACAAACGACCATTTACGCCCGGATGGAAAACCGGCGCCGCCAAGCCCGCGCAGCCCACTGTCCAGAACGGCCTGCTGGACCTCATCGGGTGTCCGCGATCCGCCGCGCAGGGCAATTAACTCGCGGTAGCCGCCTTCGTCCTGGTACTCCTCCATCGTCTCGTAGGCAGGGACGTGCGCGTGTGTATCCCCTGCGGCGATGGCGTCCGCCACCTTCTCAGACGTCGCGTTGTCGATATGATTATGGCCAAGCTCTAGCGTTGGCGCTGTGTCGCATCTGCCCATACAAGGTGCGCGCAAAACGCGGACATCGGACCCGCCACCATACTTCGCCGTCAGGGTCTTCAAAAGATCCTGCGCGCCAGCCAGTTCGCAGGAGAGGCTGTCGCAAACCCGGATTGTCAGAGCAGGAGGCGCGCTCGCCCCCTCTTTGATGACGTCGAAATGCGCGTAGAACGTGGCGACCTCATAAACTTCGGCCTGCGCGAGTTTCATCTCTTCGGCAAGGGCACGAAGATGTGCGGACGCGAGACACCCATGCTTGTCCTGGATCAGGTGCAGGAATTCGATCAAAAGATCACGACGGCGAGGCCGATCACCCAACAGCGCGCGAACCTCGGCTAGCGCCTCGTCCTCGATCTGGCGACCTTTTGGCGTGGATCGACCCTTGCCAGTACCGGATTTCCATACACCGCTCCGAGGCGGGTTTTTCTCGTCAAGCGGGCTCATCGGCTGGTCGGCTCCTATGGCGTAAAAAGTAAGCTGGTTGCTTGGTATACCAGAGCTAACTGGAACTCTAGTGCCCCGAATGCGGGCCTGACCCGCGTCAAAGCGACATCAGTCGAAAATCCGCGACATTGTTGATGGGGCTCGCCGTCTAGCGTGTGACGATCGCAATCACTTTTCGCGTTGTCGCGTTGATCCTCAGTACAGTTTGACGCACCCGGGCGTAGATCTCTCCGGGCCCAGGTTCGGGCAAATCGTAGCGCTTGGCACTCAAGGTGACATGGGGAACATCGAACGGGAGGATGTCACCTGGCGCAAAGGCGATCCGTTGACCTGACAGCCCGCGGGCAGAAACGATCCGGCTGTATCCTGCAAGGTCCAGCGGTTCAGGTTTGGGCACTGTAGTTGTGACATCCTCCGCCGGCTTAGGTGTTGGAGGGATCTGCGGCGTTGGTTCTTGTTCTACAACGCGTTTGCGTTCTCGGACTGGGACCAGAATGACCCGATCATGTGGACGCAGGCTTTTTATGGAACGATTGTAGCGCCGCCTCGTTTCACGTCTACGATGGTATCGATGAGAAAATTGGTGACCGGAACGCACACCACTTCTAGCCGCCCCGAGACCGACCCTTGCGCTCACTCCGCCCATGTTGAACTTGGCCGTCAAGTTTTGGAAGCGACCGCCTTCCTCAAAGTCAGTTGCACCAGCGGGAACTTCAAGTGCCAGCACAAAGGCCAATGAGATCAAGATGTTTGCGAGCCAGCAATTCGCTATGATCTGCATAACTTCACTGTATCACAGATTTACGGTGAGCCCGAGGCCAGACTGTGAAACCCGCATGATCGTTACTGGTGTTTCAGTTCTGATCGCGCGAGGATCGTGATTGAACTTCGAGAGGAGTTGGATGCCCTTGTTTTCCGTGACACGCAAAGGTCTGGTGACGGCTATTCTTGTAATTGGAGCCCCCGCTTTGGCGACGGAGAGTCCGCCAGCCGTTTTCAGGAACTTGGCGCTCCAGAATCAATTGGACGCGGCCTATGATGCTATGCCCGACGGGTATACGCCACGCACTCATCTCTTGGATAACGCAGGCCGCGCGAAATACGTCAATCGGCTGATCAACGAGGCCTCACCTTATCTTCTGCAGCACGCCCATAATCCGGTGGATTGGCGGCCTTGGTCGGAGGAAACGCTGTCCGAGGCAAAGGCGCGCGGCGTGCCCATCTTCCTCTCGGTTGGATACGCGACCTGTCACTGGTGTCATGTGATGGAGGAGGAGAGCTTCGACAATGAGGAAGTTGCCGAGCTTCTGAACACCTCGTTCATCGCGATCAAGATCGACCGCGAGCAGCATCCGGATCTGGATCATCTCTACATCACCGCAACGCAGTTGCAGCAGGGCCATGCCGGCTGGCCGAATTCGCTTTGGCTGATGCCCAACGGACTGCCGTTCCACACGGGCACGTACATACCACGTGAGCAGTTCATGCAGATTCTGGCGGCAATTGCGCAGAGTTGGTCCGAGCCAGCTAAGCGCCCGGAAATCGAAAGCATCGCAAACCAATTGGGTGAGGCGATCAAACGGTTTACGCAACTGGGCGGGCAGCAATCGGCGCCTCTGGACGAGACGGTTTATGTCCGCGCTGCCGAGCAGTTGCTGTCCATGCATAACGCTTTGGAGGGTGGGTTCTCTCAGAGTCAGCAATTCCCGCAGGAGGGTTTTCTCCTTTATCTGATGGAACACTGGCGGCGCACCGGCGATCAACATGCGCTGCAGGTGGCGATCGAAACCCTCGATGCGATCGCGGCAGGTGGCATCCACGATCACATCGGCGGTGGCTTTCACCGCTACACCATCGATCCGAACTGGCGGACACCACATTTTGAGAAAATGCTTTACAATCAGGGGCTTTTATCACGGGCCTTCATCGAAGCTTGGGAGATCACTGGGGAAAATGCCTATCGCCGGGCGGCCGAACGAACGTTCACATACGTCCTGCGCGACATGACCGATGATGAGGGGGCGTTCTATGCGGCTGAAGACGCCGACAGTCTGGATCAAACCGGTGATTTGGCGGAAGGCGCTTTTTATGCATGGACGCCGGAGCAGTTTGACAAGGCCGGTGCCACCAAATTTGCAACGGTCCTTGGAATCAGCGAGGCGCCAACGCTGGACGTTGGAGCGGTTGCGCATTTCACCCCGAGCGAGCCAGTGGATTTCGAAACGCTTGATCCTGTGCTGGACGCCTTACGTTTGGCCCGAGATGCAAGGATTCGCCCTCTACGCGACGAAAAGGTGATCGCAGGCTGGAACGGGTTGATGATCCGGGCCATGGCTGAAGGTGCGGTGGCGTTTGAGAAGCCCGCGCTTGCCGAAGCCGCGGCCCGCGCGGGAAATGTTGTTTGGACACGACTTTGGGACAAGGGACATCTTTCGCGGTTCTGGGCTGTTGGGCAGTCGCGGGAAGATGCCGTTCTGGAAGATTATGCCTGGCTCGGTCTGGCGTTCTTGGCGTTGTCGGATCAGAGTTTCGAGCACAAGTGGCTGGATCGCGCTAAGAACCTCTTCGGAGCTATACAGACGCAGTTTGCCGATGGGTCCGGTCGGTTGAAGATGGCTGCGAGGGATGGCCCGCTGGGGCCGATCTATGACAACTCCGATGGTGCGACACCGTCGGGCGAAAGCGCTGCGCTGGAGTTTTTTGCCCGCCTCTACGCGCGGACGGGCGATCCCGAGGTAGATCTTGCGGCTCGAAACCTCTTCGCCGCCCTGGCAGGGCCAATATCAGGACAACCCCTCCTGCGCACCGATGCCCTAATCGGGGGGCGGATGCTTGACAGCGGCGCGTCCGGCTATCGCCAGACCCTTTCTAAGGGCAAGGTCAGCGCTCACTTGCAAGATGCCATGCTTCATCTGCGGATTGCGGAGGGCTGGCACATCAACGCGCATGATCCTGGTCAAGACTGGCTGATAGGTGTTGATTTGGCTGGCGCGGAGGTGGATTGGCCCGCCGGTACTTCGATGACGCTAGGATTTTCGAAGGACCAGCTCAATGTCTATGAAGGAGACCTGACAGTTCCATTGCAGAGAGGTGAGAGCGAGATGCTCTCACTTACCGTGCAAGCCTGTTCCCATGAGGTCTGTCTGGAGCCGGAAACGGCCACATTCCGGTTGCCCTGATCCTACTCTCTCGGTCATCATACGATTTATGAGATTTCTGCTTGCCTTGCTGCTGCTTTTCGCGCTTCCG
Organism: uncultured Limibaculum sp.; assembly: GCA_964475765.1. Classification (GTDB taxonomy): domain Bacteria; phylum Pseudomonadota; class Alphaproteobacteria; order Rhodobacterales; family Rhodobacteraceae; genus Thermohalobaculum. The sequence continues at coordinate 38,101 of CAYYZH010000003.1, read as the reverse complement.
GCATCTGCCGAGGAGCAAATTGTTAGCCCGTCCGAGTTTCGCGAGTATGCGGAAGGCTGGACGCTTTATTTCGACAGGGACGGACAACCGTTCGGTTCGGAAGAGTTTTACGATGAGGGCCGCGTCAAGTGGCGCTATCGCGACGGAAGCTGCATCGATGGGGTCTGGCGTACGCACGGTGCGCAGCTTTGTTTCCTGTTCGATACATCGAATTCGGATGGGCAGGTCCAGTGCTGGCGTGTGCTTCGCAAGGACGAGGATCTCTATGTTCGCCTGTTGAACGACACGCCTGATGTCTTTGAGTTGCGTGTCTCAGGACGAGATAAAAGGCCCCTGCTCTGTGGGGCTCCGGCGACAAATACCGGGCTGAGATGAAAATCGGACTGGCAGGTTGCGGACGCATGGGTCTTGGCATGGCCCGAGCTATGCTGCGGGCGGGTTTGGACGTCAGAGTATTTGACGTGCGTCCAACTGCAGAGTTTGCGGGTTTCGCGGATCACATGGTGTCGGATCCGGCGGAATTTGCCGCTGACCGACAGGTTATCATAACCGTTGTCCGGGATGCGGCTCAGACTGAGGCATTGTTGTTTGACGATCAGGCGATCCTGAGTCATGGGCCTGAGCTGACGCATCTCGTGATATCTTCGACCCTTTCGCCGCGCTATCTGGCAGGTCTTCGGTCCCGTGTTCCTGCGCGGATCGCTATGGTTGATGCGCCGATGTCCGGCGCGCAGGTGGCGGCGGACGAGGCGCGACTCTCCTTCATGCTGGGCGGGGAGGACGCGGATCTCGACCTGCTTGAACCGGTTTTTCGCACCATGGGCCCGAAGATCCACCGCATGGGCGGACCGGGCGCAGGCATGACGGCCAAGGTGTTGAACAACTTCGTGGCGGCGACCTCTCTGGTCTCGACCCGGCGCGTTCTGGACTGGGCAGATAGCCTCGGGCTCGACCCCGAACGTTTGCGTGCCCTGATGCATGACAGTTCCGGGCAGACGTGGTTCGGCTCGAATTTCGATACGATAGAGTTCTCGCGAGACGGGTATGATCCGGAAAACACAATCGGCATCGTCAAGAAGGACGTCGAAAGCTGCATGGACGCACTCGATGAGAGCGAGATGGCGGGCTTGCCGCAAGCCTTGATCGCCGCCGTTGCCGCGTTAAAGCCGCGACAGGACTAGGTGCTTCGTCAGTAAACGCTCTGTGGGAGCCACAGTGCGATTTGCGGGAAAGCGATCAACAGGAACGCCATGGCGATCATCATCGCGACAAAGGGCAGGGCGCCCCAGGCGACATCGTTGAATTTGCCCCCTCGCGAGCGGATGCCCTGCACAACGTAAAGGTTCACGCCTATTGGAGGCGTGATAAGGGCGGCCTCCATCAGCACGATGACTAGAATGCCAAACCAGACGGGGTCGTATCCCATGCCAACAACCAACGGAAAGACAACCGGGACTGTGGTGAGCATCATCGACAGCGTTTCCATGAACATACCGAGGATGAGATAGAAGATCACGAGCGCAATCATCGTCTGTAGAGGCGACCAGCCCAGGTCTTCGATAAACTTGATCAGCGCCTGTGTGACACCAAGAAACCCGAGGACGAAGTTTAAAAACACGGCCGCGAGGATGATGAACATGATCATCGCCGTGATGCGCATGGTACTTTCGAACGCGCCTTTGAGCATTTCGATCGACAAGGTCCGCGTCCACATAGCGAGCAAGAGTGCAAAGAGCACACCGACTGCTGCGGCTTCGGTCGGAGTGGCGATCCCGCCATAGATTGAGCCCATGACGCCTACGATCAGGAGGAGGGGCGGCAGAAGGTCAGGCAGACTGCGAAAACGGTCTCCCCAAGTGACCTCTGGCTTTTCGCCACCCCATTCCGGACGGATGAGGCAGGCGATCAAGATGATCACCAGAAACAGGACTGAGAGTAGGAAGCCCGGAAGGAAGCCGGCGAGAAACAGCTCGGGCACCGACGTATCGGTGATGAAGCCGTAAAGGATCAAGTTGATCGAGGGCGGGATCAGGATGCCGAGTGTGCCACCCGCAGCAATGGAGCCAAGAAAAAGGCTCTCGTTGTACTTGCGGTTCTCGATCTCGGGATAGGCCACCGTTCCGATGGTCGCAGCTGTGGCAACTGAGGACCCGGATGTTGCGGCAAAGATGGAGCACGATGCTATATTGGCGTGCATCAGGCCGCCTGGCAGCCAGCTCAGCCAACCTGCAACAGCCTCGTACATGCGCCGCGCCAGACCTGCACGTAGAATGATCTCCCCCATCAGGATGAACATCGGGATGGCGATCAGCAAAAAGTTCTTTTGTTGCTCCCAGGTGTTCTCACCCATTGCCCGGACCAATCGCCCGCGCATGTAAACTTCATCAAGTCCGATGGAGAGTAGACCCAACACCGCACCGACGGGCACGGCGGCCAGAACGAGAACCAGCAGCGCGATGATGATCGACCAGGGTGAACCGGCTTTGAAGAGGGCGATCACGGCTTTCATCTTTTCATCTCTTGGACACCGCGGGTCTCTTCATCGACCTCTTCGGCTACGGACATCGTACCGGCGAGCGCCTGCACCTGCCCGATGCGGCCAGAGAACAGACAAACAGTCGCGTAGAGTAGGACGAAAAGCGTGACAATTGCGAAGAAGGTCATACCGGTGACCCAAACACCTTGTGGCAACCAAAGGGGGGTCTGCTGCGGGGTTGCGGCTTTTGACCCTTTCTCCAACGTGCCTATGAAAACGACCCAGGCGCGTTCCGTCAGGTAGACGACATAAATACCGAGCAATGCGAGGCCGACAACGTCCAGAACCGCGCGAACCCTTTGCGGAAACAGGTTGTAGAGCGCATCGATGCGGATGTGGCTGCGATGGATCAGGCAGTAGGCATAGGCCCAGACGGTCGCCCCTGCAAAGATGTAGCCGGAGTATTCGTCAGATCCCGGCACGCGGAAGGACGGGATCGTGGTCCCGAGCAGCGACGCTCCGCCGATCTTGCGACCGACAATCTCGATCACGATCATGATCGCCGCCAAAAGCAGCGCAAAGCCCCCGGCCCAGACGGCCCAGAGCGAAACGCGTTCGAGGACGCGATATATGCGATCAAGAAGGTTCATCGGGGGAGGGGTTGGCCCGAGATGGGCCAACCCGGGTTCGATTACTCGGGCAGAGGTGCCTGAACGCCAGCGATCTTGCCCATCGTCGCGTTCCACTCCTCGGCGCAGGCCTTGCCGCACCGTTCTGCGAAACGCTTGAGAACAGTGTTTTCGACAACGTCCTTGATGATCGCGTTGTCTTCATCGTTCATCTCGACTGCTTTCAGCCCACCATTCTCACCCCAGTCGCAGGGGCCGGAGGTGTTGCATGTTGCGGCCATGGCATCGGTTGCCTCGATGCTGTCCCAAATCTCGTTCTCAACCTTGGCTGCGTTCTCGCGGATCAACGCCTTGGTGTCGTCGGAGAGTTCGTCCCAGGCCTCGCCATTGAACGCCATGAAGGTTGCAGCATAGCCGAGCTTCACGCGGACGTTGTGCGTCGTCACCTGATACCACTTGGCGTTATAGGCAGGCGCCGTGCCCGTCGTGCCGCAGGTCGCAACGCCTTTTTCCAGTGCGGGCACCGCTTCGGAGAATGCTATGGTTACGGAGGACGCGCCGAGGCCTTCAATGAAGTCAGCCAGCGAGGTCGAGTAGGTCCGGATCTTCTTGCCTGCAAGAGTTGCAAGGTGGCCGCTTTCGCCTTCACCCAGCTTGCAGTAAAGCTGCTGAGATGGGAAGGTGTAGAGCATTACTAACTCTGCGTTGTACTTGTCGCGCAGCTCGCGCTGGATGACAGGCTTGTAGGCGTTCAGTGCTTCGCGATAAGTGGCGAAATCCTGGAACACGCCCGCAAGGTCGATTCCTTCGAGCGGGGGGCTATCCTGTGAAGTGTACGTGGTCAGTGCGTGGACGGCGTCATAGGCTCCGAGCTCTAGCTGTTTGACGACTTCATAGCCGCTGAGACCGAGCTCGGTGTAGGGCTTGGCATTAGCTGTGAGCTTGCCACCTGAAGCCTCGGGCAGAACGGAGTTCCACATCCGGCTTTCATGCTCTTTCCAGTTAAAAAGATTGCCCCAGGTGCCAACGACGAGGAATTCTTTCTCGTCGAGATCAGCAACCGCCGGGGCGGCGGTAAGGACGCCTGCGGCCACTGCCGCTCCGATAAGTTTCTTCATTTGTAGCTCCCGTGTCTGTCGCGCGTTCTATCGGCGCTGGTTCGAAACACTAGACAGAGTCCTAGCCCATTGGAAAGACATATATCCAAGAGATGGATTGCCTCTAAGCAGCGCTCATTGCACAGTCGGCGAAAGCGACGAAGAGGCCTGATATGACTGCGAATGACTACGACTTTCTCCGGACTCAACCGATTGGATATCTGCGTGAGCAAATTCGCGCTTCTGCCTATCGGGGCCAGACTGCGGGATTTGCGCCGGGCCGCCTTCAAGCGAACCTGGCTATCCTCGAGGGTGCTTACGCTGACGATTTTCTGAGTTTCTGCGAGCTAAATGCCCAACCCTGTCCTTTGGTAGGTCTGTCCGGGCGTGGAAGTCCGGCGATGTCCATGCTTGGTGACATCGACATTCGCACTGATGTTCCCAGCTACAATGTTTATCGCGATGGCACACTCGATGGCGCGGTGCATGACATAACGGACCTTTGGACCGACGATATGGTCGCCTTTGCTCTGGGTTGCTCATTCACATTCGAACGGGCGTTGGCCGAGGCGGGTATCGCAATGAAGCATATCGATAGAAATCGGACGGTGCCGATGTATCGGACCAATCTGGCGCTCAAGCAGGTTGGGCCGTTTCAGGGCAGCATGGTCGTGTCGATGCGCCCTATTCCAAAGGATAAGGTCGATCTGGCATGCAGAATCACTGCCGGGTTCGACCATGCTCATGGAGCACCTGTTCACGTTGGAGATGGAGCCGAGATTGGTGTTGTCGATGTTACCAACCCTGATTGGGGGGAGCCTGCCGAGTTTGATGCAGATGATGTTGCGGTCTATTGGGCCTGCGGTGTAACCCCGCAAAATGTGCTTGAGGCAGCGGCGCCGCCCATTTGCATTACCCACACGCCCGGCCGAATGCTTGTCACCGACGCCCCGGAAGAGAGGATGCCTGAATTCGAACGAATAATAACCTGAGGGCTGGGATCGCGATTAGGCCCGATGTGAGTTTCATTGAGCAGACAGGTATTGTGGTGGAAATAGGACGAACAGTGACCCTCTGAGTATTTGCATTAGTTTGGAGCTTCGACTCATCAACGGCGGCTAAAAGTGCCTCGTGTCCCTTCACCTTTCGGCCGACCGAGCCGTTTAACCCGTCGCGTTGGCGGACCGCCGTTCTCGTCGATTTCAGTGTTCGGGCCAGCTTGGTTTATGAACGCCGCATCAAGTTCGTTGTTGACCTCGGTGCCTGCATCGCAAACGTCCGATCCTTCGAACTCGACGGTCTGCGCACCATTCTAGTTGCCGTAGGCATCGAAGAACATCAAATGTATCGTTGGACGGCAGGATCATCGCGTCTAGAGTCAGACGAGTTTGGGTCGGCGACAGAGCAATGACCTGCTAGGTCAACTCTCCAGTAGCGATAGGTCCTGCGGCGCCGGTGATGACCGCACCCTCGCTGTTCGGGTCGACGGCCTCACGCTTGGCTGCGGTGGCCGCAAATGATCCGTCCTCGGCGATGACCTCGAGCCCGGTCGATGCAGTTCCGCCTACATCTTAAAGACCAAACTCCCCATTGTGAAATCCAGCACAAAGACGGCGTCAGGAATGTGCCGCCGATGTCCGAGGTGTTGCGTACGTGATACGTACGTCAGTCGTTATCATATTCCCAAGGCTGGTTACTTTCCCTACTTGCTCGTTTAAGGCCGGAATGTGGCGAGTGCACTCAACGCCTTCTTACGTTTCCTCGTAGAAGGAGAAAAAATCGCTCTTTATGGCCGGATTATCAGAGAATTAGCGCGACGCGCATTCTACGCAACGCGCGGTTGCTGGGTCGAGGTCGAGACGTCCCATCGGGATGGTATCTCCGCAGGACTGACACCACCCGAACTCATCATCTGTCATGCGTTTCAATGCCGCTTCGATTGCCCGAAGACGCGCGCTGCGCCGCCGCGCTTGAGCCTCGGCCATGGCTTGTTGTTGCAGTGCATCCATACGGCTGAGACGACCGACCTGCGTTTGATCCAATTCTACAGGAGCGCGGTCCAAAGTTGTTTCCACATCGTCTTTGCGCAGCTCTTCAGCCTCTCGATGAAGGCGTTCACAGAATTTGATAGTCATCTTGGCGTCCATCTGTGGTATCTATCGTCGGAAAGCTTAACTCTCAACCACCGCATGTGCGGTCAGGAGGCGCGTCATGTCGACGGATGTGAAGCTGCATGTAGAAAGTCCGTGGGTTGACCCAGTTTGGGACCAAATCCGACAGGAAGCAGAAGGTGTCGCAGCGAGCGAGCCGCTGATGGCATCGATTGTTCATGCGACCGTGTTGAACCACAAGACGCTCGAAAGCGCGTTGGGCTATCGTATTGCGCAAAAGCTATCATCAGAGGACATGCCGTCACTTTTGCTGCGGGAAATGTGCGATCAGGCCTATGCCGACAATCCGACCATTGGCGAAGCGGCACGAGCAGATGTCGTTGCCGTCTATGAGCGCGATCCGTTCTGCAACCAGATGTTGCAGCCGCTTCTCTATTTCAAAGGCTTTATCGGTATTCAGGCTTATCGTGTGGCGCACTGGCTCTGGAATGGCGGGCGACGCGATCTGGCGATGTTTATCCAAATGCGGGTCAGTCAATTGTTCTCGATGGACATCAACCCCGCGGCCCGGATCGGACGGGGGCTGATGATCGACCATGCCCACGCCATGGTCATCGGCGAGACAGCGGTGGTTGGAGACGATGTTTCATTGCTTCATTCTGTGACGCTCGGCGGAACCGGCAAGGAGGGCGGTGATCGCCACCCTAAGATTGGTGATGGCGTGCTCATCGGCGCCGGAGCGAAGGTTTTGGGCAATATCCGCGTTGGCAACTGCTCGCGCATCGCTGCCGGTTCTGTTGTTTTGAAAGAAGTACCTCCGAACACAACTGTCGCCGGCATCCCGGCGAAGATCGTTGGGGAGGCCGGATGTGAGCGTCCGTCATATTCGATGAATCACGACGTGGTCATGAAGGAAGATCCTGAGAACATAGTTCCTGATTGCTGATGTCATTTGGGGGTCAAGAGCAGTAAAGCGGCGATATAAACTGGTCCCGGGGGAGATTTAGATCCTGTCTTGCGAGGTTAGGTGAACAAGTTTTCCCGCCGAGAAAACAGCTTCGATGCGTGGAGTTGCACCCGCTTTACTAAACGCCACCAAGTCGGCTCTCTTGCCCGTCTCAAGTGATCCGCGGTCATCGAGCGCCACGGCTCGGGCGGCGTTTGCGGAAATCAGCGGCCAGTGTCGCGACAACTGTCCAAGGTCACCTTTTGATAGTCGATGGACGGCAAGAAACGGAGCCGGATAATAGTAATCGGATGCCAGAACGCTGCACAGCCCATTTGCAATTGCGGGCTCGGCGTCCACGGCGCCGATATGGCTGCCGCCCCTCAGAACATTGGGTGCACCCAGTATCGTCGGCTCCTTAGCATCGATTGCCTCCCGTGCCGTGTCGGAGGTCAGAGGAAACTCGCTGACGGTGATTCCAAGATCGCGATTGGCCTGCCGCGTGGCGATGTCCCGCTCATCGTGGGCAAAGCAGATGACGCCTGACTTCCGGGCGGTCCGTGCCAAATGCTCAGTCGCCGCGGACACCTCGTCCCTGCGCTGCGTTACATCTGTGATCTGCGCGCGGTACTCCGCCTCGGTCATGTCTGCCCGGGCAGCAAAATCGCCGATCTTCTTGGTCATGCGCGGGTTTGTCAGCAGATCGGAGAAGTGGTCATTGAAGGCAAGCACCGGCTTGGGGTCGAGTTCCAGCCAGGCTTTGACCTGATCGACCGCATCCAACGCACAGGCCTCCCAACGGATTTGCAGACGTATGTCGCAAAGCAAATCCGGGCGAACCCGTTCAAGCGTTTCAATGAGCGCACGTCCCTGATCGAGGCTTCGCAAGCCAGGTTCCCATGAGATAGTAAGCGCCAGATAGGCCGTTGTGATCCCGTTCGAGATCAGCTGTCGGTCGGTCTCAAGAAGTGCCGCAGCCGTATCGAAGAAGACTCTGGGACGAGGGGAGACGTTACGCTCAAACGCATCTCCGTGGAGGTCGATAATTCCAGGCGAGAGGATCAGACCTGTCGCATCGAAGCGCCGGGCATCGGTTGGAGCAACGTCTCTAAAGGCCGCTCCATCAATGACGCAGTCTCGCGTTGTTATCGCGCCATCGTCCAGACATTGCCCACCGGTTAGGATCCAACCGTTTGTACTCATTTCCGTCTCCTGACGTGGCGCGTGCAGTTGGCGCATTGTTTCGGTTTTTGCCTGCTCCAGCATATGGGCCTGCGGAACCTTTCCCGCCGCGTTTTGTTCCCGCTGACCTGCGATTGCAACCGTGACGTCCGATCCGCCATCGCAACCGCGACTTCGGAAACAAACCCAGATAGAGATTTCACGGGACACTCCAGCCAGCGCCTCAATTCAAACGCTATTTTCAGCCACCCACGGCAGGCTTTTGTAAGGGTTTGAGAACTGGGGCAGTCACGTCATGGAAACACTCCGCCACTCCGATACATATGAAGCACATGCGCACGAGACCGCAGAAGAGCCGGTAGTGTCCGAGCTTCGGGCAACGCTGCGACGTACACCTCAGAATTCCCTTGCTCTTGGAGTTCCATCGCCGCGTGCGCCCAATCTGATTGAGGAAACCGGCCTCGACGAGGGGTTCCTTCTCGATCTCATGATCAAGATCATGTACCGCCAAAATCATGAGATGGTCAGCGTGTTGTCGGATGCGATCTGTCTGCCGCGGGCCCTGGTCGAGAAACTGATCCAGACCGCACGGGACGCCAAACTGATCGAATCGCTCGGCCAACTCGGTGCGTCATTCTCTGCTGAAATGCGCTATGCGCTTACCGAAAAGGGAAAGGTCTGGGCAGCCGAGGCTTTGGCGCAGTCGGAATGGACTGGCCCCTGTCCCGTGACGCTTGAGGACTTTCAAAGTCAAACTGCGCGTCAGTCAATCCGCGACCGGGTGCTGACCGAGGCGCGATTGATCGAGGTCTTCGATGGCCTGACGCTTGCGCCCGAACTGATGGAGCAGCTTGGACCAGCAGTAAATTCTGGCGCGTCAATGCTGCTCTATGGACCTCCGGGAAATGGCAAATCGTCGATCTCGGCGGCGGTTTGTGCGGCGTTTCAAGACCACGTCTATCTCCCGCATGCAGTCCTCGTCGACAAGCAGATCATCGCTCTTTACGATTCTGCGGTACATGCCCGCGCTGATGCTGAGCAGACGGGTGACGACGGTATTCGTCGCGGCGAGAGCGCGTTTGACAAGCGTTTCGTGCGGTGCGAGCGCCCGCAGGTCGAGACCGGCGGCGAGCTAACCCTCGATATGTTGGATCTCCGCTATAACCCGATAAGCCGGGTTTATGAGGCCCCAATGCAGATGAAGGCCGCGGGCGGCGTTCTGGTGATCGACGATTTCGGACGCCAAAGGCAGAGCCCGCAGGAGTTGCTCAACCGTCTGATTATCCCGCTAGAGAAGGGGATCGACTACCTTTCGCTGATGACGGGTCGAAAGTTCGAAGTGCCCTTTGACGCGTTGACTGTGTTTTCGACCAACATTGCGCCGAAGCAGCTTGTAGACGATGCGGCACTCAGGCGTCTGCGCTATAAGATCCTTGTTGATAAACCCGACCACGATACGTTTCTGGAGATTTTCGCGCGAACTGCGCAAAACTTCGATCTTGAACTGACCGAGGAGAGCCTTGGTTACGTTATCTTTGAGCTTTATGGTAAAACGCCGGATGCGGAGATGCATGCCTTTCATCCCCGCTTCCTGATCGAACAGACGCTGGCGATCTGCACTTATAAGGGCGTGAATCCCGAACTACGTCCCGAGTTTCTTGCAAAAGCATGGAAGAACCTCTTCACCGACGCCTGACATATAGGGCGTCGGCACTCTCAAAGCAGCACCGTCACAATCCCTGGCCAGAGCAGAAGCACCGCGAGGGCCAGCAGTTGGATGCAGATGAAGGGCAGGAAGCCCTTGAAGATGTCTGTTAGCGATATGTGCGCCGGGGCTACCGACTTCAGATAAAAGGCTGCTGGGCCAAAGGGCGGGCTTAGGAAGCTAACCTGCATATTCATGCAGAATAGAACCCCGAACCAGACCGCGATGTATTTCGGGTCCAATGTGCCGAAGACGCCGATTTCCTCGATTGGTAGTTTGCGCACGATGGGCAGGAACACCGGGATGATCAACAGAACGATTCCGACCCAGTCCATGAACGCGCCCATGAAGAGGAGGATCAGCATCATCGTCAGCAGCACCAGCATCGTTGGCATCTCGGAGCCGACGATCAGTTGTGCGATGTAGTTCGGGCCGCCCGCCAGCGTGTAGGCGCCAGAGAGCGCCGCAGCGCCGACGGTCACCCAGATGATCGTCCCGGTCGAGCGGAGCGTGCGCATGACCCCGTCCCAGATGAGGCCGATGGGACCGACACCGCGCGCAACCGCGATGATGAACACCGCAAGCGCCCCCATCCCCGCAGCTTCCGTGATGCCGGATATGCCGCCATAGATCGACCCGAGCACAACGCCGATGACCGTGAAGGGTGCCACGAGCCCTTTGCCGTGTTTCCAGCCATCGGCGGAGCGTTCCCGTCCGAACACGACCAGCGCCAGCACCGCGCCAAGGATCGCAGTGCCCGCAAGCCAGGGTAGATGATGCGGCATGCCGAGAAAGAACGGCTCGATATTGTCCGCGGCATCCAGATCGTTTTGACCGGTGAGGGTGAAGAAACCCGCGCGCAGGAACAACAGGAGCGATACACCGGCCAGAAGGATGGACAGGAACGCTGTGAACATCCCGAGCTTTTGCAGACCCGTCGGGTCACCCGGTTTGGGCTCTGGCAGGGGAGCATCGGAGGGCCGCAATTGTGTGCGGATTACGATATAGGCGATGATCATCATCGCGAGCATGAAGCCCGGCACGAATGCCGCCGTGAACAGCGCCTTGATCGACGTTTCTGTTATCAGACCGAAGATGATCAGCACGATGGACGGCGGGATCATCGTTCCGAGCGAGCCCGAGGCGCAGATGGTCCCTATCGCAAGGTTTTGATTGTAGCCCAGCCTCAACATCTGCGGCAAGGCGATCAGGCCCAGAAGTACGACTTCGCCCCCGATGATCCCCGACATCGCCGCCATGATGACGGCCATGATTGAGGTGACAATCGCGATGCCACCGCGAACCTGGGAGAGCCAGAAATCCAAACTGTCATACATCTCCTTGGCCACACCCGACCGCTCGAGCAGAGCCGCCATGAAGATGAAGAGGGGAACCGAGATCAGAACGTATTCGGTCAAAAGGTCGAAGATTTTCTGCGTTAAGATGTATAACGGCCCCGTTCCAGGTCGTCCGGTGAGGAGCCCCTCCCCAAAGCTCAGCGGGTCGGTGATCAGTGTTGGCTCGAACTTCATGATCATCACGACCAGAGCCAGGACGGCAGATGCAAAGCCCAGCGGCATGCCGATCGCGAGCAGGAAGATCAGTCCAACGACCAGCACAATCGAGATCGTTCCGACATCCTTGAGAATGGCCGGATCCATTAGTCTGCCCCCACGCTCTTGCGCATGGCCGCAATGTCATCCTCGTCAATGTCATCGGCAGTCGTGTGAGTGCCCGGCTCAAGGTTCCAATCCGAGATCACATTCACGACCGCCTGCATCGCAACCAGGGTGATCACGATCAGGATGGCAGGCTGAACCGTCGCCGGAATGGGCGGATCGAAGGCCGTGCCGAACATCTCCCATTTGTAGAACTTGGTGATGAAGACTTGCTTGTAACTTCCGTAGATCATGAAGAATGCGAAAATCACTAGCAGAGCGGCAGAGAGGATGTCGCAGGCTCTTTGCATCCATCGCGGCAACACATCGTAGAGCAGGAAGATGCGGATGTGGCAGCGCTGCTGCATCGCATAAAGTCCGGATGTCAGGAAAACGAAGCCGCCGATCCACAGCGTCAGCTCGTTCGCCCAAAGGGTCGGTGCCTCAATTGCATAGCGCAGCAGCACTTCGTAGAGCATCACACAGGTCATCGCGATAATCAGGAACATCGCGGTGCGACCAATGAAAATTGCGACTCGGTCGACTGCGCGCCAGTGTTGGAACTCCATCGAATAGACCCGGATGGTCCGGATGCCGATTATGAAAAGCACCGGGATCATCAGCAGCGCGATCCAGTCTATTGGATCGGCAATTCCGCCGAACAATCCGGCCATGTTTGGCGTTACGTCCTTGCGCAGATGCAAAGCCGACATCTGGTCGCGCAGGCCTTCGCTTTCGGGTGGAATGAAGTCGAGGATGTAGGCTGGCATGTGCCAGATCGTCCAGCTCATGCTGACGACGAAAAGGGCAGGGATGACCCACTCCCAAAGCCCACCGGCTTTCTCTTCCACGCGCGCGCCCTCCCTATTTTGCCCATCCTGCCGGGGGGCACGTCCGCTTGTCACGGATTTGTTCTTTTGCTGGCGGCAGGACTACGCAGGCCCTGCCGCCTGATTGAGCCGTGCCGGCTTACTCCATCGCGCCAATGCCGCGCAGGAAGTCGAGGTGGCTGTTCAACAGCTCTTTTGCCTCAGGCGTGGTTGCAAAATCGACCCAGGCCGACTGCACAGCCGCACGGTACTTACCCATCTCCTCCGGTGACCACTCGTACATGTTCAGCCCTTCGCTCGCCAGTTTGACCGAATTCTTGGCGTTCTGCACTTCGTTGATCGTGGTGTTTTTCAGCGCGAGTGCCTGCATGCCTACTTTCAGGATGGCCTGATGGTGAGCGGGCATCGCGTCCCAGATATCCTTGCGGCATGCCAGGTGATCTGCTGGCATGGAGTGGAAGCCCGGATAGTTCGTGTGCTTGGCGATGTCATAAAGCCCCAGACCGATGTTGTTGGTCAGGTTTGCGGCATCCGCACCGTCGATGATGCCGGTCTCGAGTGCTGTGAAGATTTCGTTGAAATCCATCACGATCGGAGAGGCGCCGAGGTTCTTGAAAATCTCGGTTATGATCCCCGGGGGCGAGCGGAACTTCCAGTTTTTGAAGTCCTCAACACCGCGGATCGGGCGGGTGGACGACAACGATTCCGGGCCAGGAATCCACCAGCCGATGAACTCCATATTGTGCTCGTTATAGAGCTTGTTGAGCGACTCGTAGCCGTCGCCATGCAGCAACCAGGCCATTTGCTGATAGGGGTTGGCATAGCCGCCGTTCAGGTCGCCCGTGAATTGGAATGCCGGGTTCTTGCCCGTCTGGTAGGCGCCCCCGGTCATGTCACAGTCGAGAATGCCGGTCGCTGCCGCGTCAAAGGTCTCCGCCGCTTTCACGACCGCGCCCGAGTAGAACATCTCGACCTGGATCTCGCCATTCGACATGGCTGTAATGTCTTCGATGAATTCGGCAGCCATCTGGCCCGACAGAGTTTCGGGTGAGAAGTGCGTCTGGATGCGCAGGCTTGTTGTCTCCGACATCGCCGCGCCCGCAGTGATGGCGAGTGCGCTGACAGCTGCTGCTGCGAGCTTCAAGGTGTTCATGCTGGTTCCTCCCGGCAGTTCAGGTGTCCGGCTGCCTTTATCACGCAGTTTCGGACTGAATGGCGTGACACTAGCGAGGTGCTTTGTCAGCGACAATAGAGGTTTTTGGAGATTTCTCTGATTTTCGATTGATTAATTAAATTTCAAAATTCTAGAGTGATCCGGCGCTGGAGGGCCACCCGATAACCAAACGTTTTGATACCGTCGACATCTACGATGACCTCAAGGCTAAGCTGGCTTCCGGCGGTTTTGCACCGGGTGAGAAGCTGAAGCCGGCGCTGCTGTTGGGTGACTACGACTGCTCGGCAAATACTGTCCGCGACGCATTGCTTCGACTGAGTGGCATTGGCCTCGTCGACTTCGAGATGCAACGCGGCTTTCGCGCGACGCAGAGTTCGCCGGAGCGGCGTGGGGACGTCACGCGGTTCCGCATTATGCTGGAACGGCAGGGCGCCTCCGAGTCGATGGAGCGGGGCGGCGTCGCCTGGGAAGCGCAACTGTCTGCCGCGCACCACAAGTTGTTGCACATCGAACGCCAAATTGTGCAGGAAGACCTTCCACAGGCATTCCTGCCTCTTTGGACAGCAGCAGAACTTGAGTTTCATCAGACTCTGATCTCGGCTTGTAACTCTCCCCTTCTGATCGAAACTTTCGGGCGAGTTTACTTGCAATTTCGACAGCAGTTTATCGGCCTGAAACGGAATTTTGACGCGAACTACTTCGAAGCGATCATCTTGGAGCACCAGGCCATCGTCGATGCCGCACTTGCCCGTGATCAAGAAGCGTGCAAGGCAGCGATCTATGACCACATGAAACGAAACCTTTAGAACCTGGCTGTCGATGCCCGAGATCATATCCGTTGAGCCCCGCCTGTTCCACGTGCCGCTGGCTGAGGTGCTCGTCGATGCCAAGCATGGTGATCATACACATTTTGAATTGATTACGGCGACGATCACTCTGGATGACGGCTCCAGCGGCACCGGCTATTCCTATACCGGCGGAAAGGGCGGGCACGCGGTTCTCGCAATGATCCGGCACGACCTTGCGCCGATGCTGATTGGACGAGATGCAGCGGCGGTCGAGGATCTTTACGATGAGATGCAATGGCATGTGCACTATGTGGGCCGCGGCGGTGTAGCCTCCTTTGCGATCTCTGCGGTGGATATCGCGCTCTGGGATCTGCGCGGTAACGCATTGCGGCAGTCGCTCGCCGAGATGGCTGGGGGGCAGTCGGACCGGTGCCGCGCCTATTGCGGCGGGATCGATCTTGGCTTCGATCTTGCCAAGCTACTGACGTCGGTTCAGGGCTATCTCGATGCCGGGTTCGACGGCGTGAAGATCAAGGTCGGGCGTCCCCAGCGAGATGATGTCGAGCGAGTAGCCGCTGTGAGGGATCTAATCGGGCCCAATGTGGTCTTGGCGGTGGATGCCAACTACGCGCTCTCTGAAGCCGAAGCGATTGAGGCTGCGCTCGCGTTCCAGCCATTTGATCTTCTCTGGTTCGAAGAGCCGATCATTCCCGATCACTATGCTGCCTACGGACGGATTGCCGATGCGACGGGAATGCCTTTGGCAATGGGAGAGAACCTCCACACGATTCACGAATTCGAGCATGCCATCGAGCACTCCAAACTGGCTTTTCTCCAACCCGATGCCTCGAATTGTGGTGGCATCACAGGTTGGCTGGCCGCGGCTCGCATCGGCACAGAGGCCGGCATATCCGTCTGCAGTCATGGTATGCAGGAATTGCATGTCAGTCTGGTCTCCGGCATGGGCTCACCCGGGCTGATCGAGGTCCACTCGTTCCCGATCGATCAATACACGATGCGGCCTTTGGTTGTCGAAGACGGGCTGGCTGTCGCGCCCGACGCTCCCGGCACCGGGGTGATGTTTGACTGGGACAAGCTGGCGCCGTTTGAGGCGCGGCTGTAGCGGGGAGATCTCATCGTTCCCGGGACGGCGTCGCTTTCTTTTCGGGGCCTGTCATTCTCAGGCCCTGACCCGCGCAAAATCCGGATCGTAAGGGCAGGGCGGGATCACCTCCGCTGCGAATTCTGTGCCGAGCATGTCGATCGACACCCGCGTGCCCGGTGCGGAAAGAGCGGGCTCGACGAAGGCCATCGCCAGGTTCAGCCCCGTGCGATGTCCCCACTCCCCTGATGTGACGGTGCCCACGACGCGGCCATCGCGGAGAACACTGGACCCGGCATGCGCCCAGCGGTCCGAGCAATCGATGGCCAGGGTGATCAACAGTTTTTGCGGGCCCGCCGCCTTGCGCCGCACGAGCGCGTCCTTACCGATAAAGTCTCCCTTGTCGAGTTTCACGAATCTATCAAGTCCGGTCTCGAAAGGGTCGAACTCGGTCAGGATCTCGGACTTCCAGTGCAGAAAACCCTTCTCCGTCCGCATCGACTCAATGGCCCGGCTGCCGAACAGGCGAAGACCGTGCGGTTTTCCGGCCTCGCGCAGGGCCAGGTAGGCGGCATGAAGTTGCGCATTAGGCACATGGATCTCAAACGCAGTCTCGCCGGAAAAGCTGACAGCCATCACAACCGCTGTCGCGATGCCGACAAACGCCTCGCGCACGGACAGCCATGGGAACGCCTCCGCCGACCATTCGCCCCGCGCGGCGTCGGACAGTACGGCGCGCGCCTTGGGCCCGGCCAACACGAGGATGGTCCAGTCATTGGTCAGCGACCTAATCGCGACGTCTTCATCGCTGCGGAGATGTTGGCCCAGCCAGTCCATGTCGTGAAATTCCGCGGCGGCTGCCGATCCGTACCAGATGCGATCCGGCCCTGATGCTGACGCCGGCAGGTTGGCAATCGTCGCCTCGCTCTTGAGCATCCCGGCGTGGTTGAGGAGGTAGCCAAGACCAACTCGCCCGGGCTTGCGGCTTACGCGGCCACAGAACATCCTGTCGAGAAACTCGAGAGCGTCCGTGCCCTTTATCTCGAAGCGGTTGAAGCCGCTGACCTCCGTCAGCCCGACACCTGTCGCCACCGCTTCGACTTCCTGCGCGACAATCGCGTGGACCTCGTTGAACCGAAAGCCAAGGGTCTCGGAAAACTCAGGCGAGGGTTTGAAATAGTCGATGCGCTCCCACCCGTTGACCACGCCGAACTCGGCGCCCTCTGCGGCCAAGATAGGTGTGAGCGGCGTGGTCTTCATCGGCCTCCCGGCGGGACGGTGCTCGTGGGGGAAATGGAAGCGGAACTCATTTTGATAGTCCTCGACAGCCTTTAATGCTGTCAGTTCCACATTGGCATGACCGGTGAACCGTCGTGGATCGATCACCCAAGTGTCGTAGCAGGCTTCGCCATGCACGATCTGCTGAGCGAGCAGCCAGCCGTGTCCGCCACCTTCACCTAGCCCCGCCCGCAGTCCGACAATGCAATAGGCATTGCGCTTGCCCGGAATCGGACCGACCAAAGGTGCGCCGTCAATGGTGTAAGTGATAGGCCCATTTACGATAGTGTGAATGCCCACTTCGGTGAGTGCTGGCATCCGCTCGAACGCGCCTTCAAGCACATCAGTGACACGCTCGAGATCATCGGGGCAAAGCGCATTTGTGAACTTGGGATCGATCCCGTCCATGCCCCAAGTTTTGCAGTCCTGCTCGTAGAAGCCCACGAGCAGGCCGAACTTCTCCTGACGCGCATAGTAGTCGCTGATTGGGCATCGTAGCAGAGGCATCCTTTGTCCCGCATCGCGGATGGCCGGGATCTCCTCGGTGACGAAATACTGATGTTCCATTGAAGCCACGGGGTGGTGCACGCCCATCATCGCGGCGACTTCGTTCACCCGGTAACCGCAGGCGTTGACGACAACATCCGCGTGAACCGTCCCCTTCGGGGTCTCCACAATCCACGTGTCGTCCGCAAGTTGGCGCAGCCCGGTCACCGGCGTGTGCCGGTGGATCTCTGCACCGGTCAGGCGTGCGCGTCGGGCCAGCGCCTGACAAAGCTGAGCTGGATCGATGTCCCCGTCGGAAGGATCCCACAGGCCGCCCAAGAGATTTTCGGTGGAGATCAATGGGTGGCGACGTGCGCATTCGTCAGCGTCGATAACCTCGAATTCGACGCCAATGCCACGGGCCATCGACGCAAAGTGATGGTAACCATCCATTTGTGCCGGGGTGTTCGCCAACCGGATACCGCCATCTCCATGGTGGTAGTTGATCGGGTATTCCGGGTCAGTAGCCAGTTCACGGTAGAGATTGATGGAATGGCTTTTTAGACCGACCATGGTCTGGGTCATTCCAAAATTCGTGACCTGCGCCGCGGAGTGCCATGTGGTGCCGGAAGTCAGCTCATCGCGCTCCAGCAGCATTACGTCGCTCCACCCTTCCCGGGTCAGGTGGTAGAGCGTCGAGCATCCGGCAATTCCACCGCCGATAACGACGGCCTTGACTTGGCTTTTCATGGGTTAGTCTTCGATCCGAAATATGGGAATGTCAGCCATCAGGCCATCGTACGCTCGTAGGATGGTGCCTTGGCGTGGTCAATCGCTTTGAACAGACCTTAGGAATTGCGCTGAAGATCCCGTATCCGAACGGCTGGGCTTAACAAGTCGCGCATACTGAAGTCCGGGCGGGTAATCAGCGCCTTACTGATTGGTTGGCAGGACATTGGGCGGGAGCTGGACACGAAACACAGTGCCCCGATGCCCGATTGGATCGTCTATTTCGATTGTGCCTTGCAACAGATTTACAATCCTGTCTGCAACGGCCAGCCCCATCCCGCTGCCTTCGCGCACATCGTGGGATTGCAGGGTGGTCATAAGCTCGAATACTCGCTGTCGGTCTTTGGGCAGGATGCCCGGACCGTCATCTTCGACCAAAAGCTGGACACCATCGCAATCGCGAAACGCAGAAACGAGAATGCAGCCAATGTCGCGATCATGGTGTTTTACAGCGTTCGATACGAGCGCCGCAAGGAGGGTCACAAAGTCGTTGTAGGGTACGAAAAGCTCGTCGACGTCGAAGACTGGATCTAAGTGAAATCCCGCTGGAATTTTTAGCGATGAGAGGCAGTCGTTGAACGCGTATTCGAGATTTACGATGCTTGAACGCTCGGTCATCAGACCGACCCGTGAATACGTACGCAGATCCAAAAACATTTGGTCCACTCGTCGGGCGTGTCGTTGCACCATATTGAGCTGATCAAACACCTCAGATTTACCGGGGTAGTTCTTTTCAGCAAGATCTTCATTGATCATCTGGGGAAGAATGGTGAGAGCTCTTAGCGATGCGCGCACCTCATGAGTAATCGCATAGAGGATTTCCTCGAGATGCTGTTCACATCCGCAATCGTAAGTTGCCGTAACCTTGGACTGACCCGACTTTGCCATGCCTGTATGGTTTTCCGGTGAAGGGAGTCGTTTCTCACTCATTCATTTCACGGCTACACTCCACGACGCACGTTAAATTATTATTGCTTGATGAAAAATAGATGCGCTGTTTAGAATAAAAATTTTAGTATTATAAACGCGATTTCCAAATTTACATCTCAGTCTCTAGGTCTGGGGTCATGCCTACGATTATATTTGAAAATTCGATAATTTCAGGATTATTCGGTGTTTTCGTGTCAATTCTGGCAATTTTTTCACAAACTTCGGCCAATGGCCGAGTGCCGGATAATACAAAGACGTTTGGCCCAAAGCCGAGTTCTCTATCTAGCCTGGTTAGCGATGTATTCCGCTCAATGGATGCCTGTTCTCTTCTAACGATCCTGACCTGAACATCGGTCTGGAACACTGGCTAAGTCACACTTAGACGAAGTGGCGCCCGCCTGACACCAAGAACTTGGCGCAGCCACCCGCTTCTCTCCGCTGGCGGCGCTACTGAATAATACGGTTCAAAGACTTCAACCTTAGCTTCGTCACTTGATGACGGCTACGTTCCAGCACTTCGAAGCGTACTCCGTGAAAGGCAAACACCTGGCCCTCGGTCGGGATTGTTTGGGCTTCGTGGATCATCAATCCGGCCACAGTGGTCGCCTCGTCATCGGGCAAAGTCCAGTCAAGCGCCCGGTTCAGATCTCGAATGGTGGTCGCGCCGGGCACCACGACAGAACCATCTGCCTCGCGCACCAATCCTTCATCGTCGATGTCGTGCTCATCCGTGATGTCGCCGACGATCTCCTCGAGGATATCCTCTAGTGTCACCAGCCCCTGCAGCACGCCGTATTCGTCCACGACCAGCGCAAATTGTGAGTTACGCCGCAGAAAGGCCCTGAGGAGATCGTCCAGCGGACGGGTCTCCGGCACGAACCACGGCTTCATCGCGATGCTCATCACGTCGAGACGCGAGAGAGCGGCCTTCGGGTCCTGCGCATTGCGCACCTGACGATATTCGGCCCGCAACAGATCCTTGGCATGGAGCACGCCGACAATGTTTTCCGGTTCGCCCTTCCAGATCGGGATGCGGGTGTGCGAGGAGGACAGGCAAAACGCCAGAATGTCCTCGGGCGGGTCCTCCGCTGAGATCGACTGGATGTCACGGCGATGACGCATGACTTCGGCAACCTCGCGATCCTTTAGATCCAGCGCCGCCAGCAACCGATCCCGGTCGGTCTTGTCGACGCCGCCTTCCGAATGATGAAGGTCGATCGTTCCGCGGATCTGCTCATCCGGGGCCAGCATGTGAGCGTCGGGATCGGCTTCGATGCCGATCACGCCAAAGGCCATTCGGACAATCATGCGGATGAAGCTGACAACCGGCGCAAATGTGCGCACGAGAAACGCAATGGGCGCGGAGACCAACACCGCCGCCCGTTCAGGATAGGTAATGGCATAAGTCTTCGGCGCGACTTCGGCGAATATCAGCACCAGCAGCGTCATGACCAGCGTTGCCCAGGCCACACCGGCCTCACCGAACGCTGCAGTGAACAACGACGTCGCCAGTGACGCGGCCAGGATATTCACGAGGTTGTTGCCGAGCAGGATCGAGCCGATCAGACGTTCGTTGTCATCGGTTAGTTTGAGGGCTGTACGGGCACCTCTGGACCCTTGCGCCGCCATCCGATGCATGGCCGCACGGTTAACAGCTGTCAACGCTGTCTCGGAGCCCGAGAAGAACGCCGACATGCACAGTAGTCCGAGAATGATGAAACAGGTCCACCACATCGAGGGATCCATTAGAGTACTCGCGTTTTGTTGACGTCAGGCTTGGTTATGGGGGCGAGCCGGGAAAGGTGCAAGACGTGCAGGTCGTTTGGCGGTGCGGTCTGCACGGTGCATGCACATCTTTTCCCGAAACGCCCCGGCTTTGTGCAGGGAAACTGTCGCTATGACGACAGAGTTCAAGCCTTGTGGGAGCACCTAGATATGACCGAGACCAGTTCTTGCCTGACCCCGTCTACCGCATCCTTCAGAGCGCCGCACTTCACCTCACCGGGATGGCGCTTTGCTCTTCTGGTTCTGCTGACCATCGTGATGCTGGTGCCTTTGACCATGATCAGTCTGGTCATCGAGGACCGGGTCTCCTATAGGCGCAGTGCCATTTACGAGGTGTCCTCTCAGTGGGGCGGCGAGATCGCCATTGCGGGACCTGTGTTGGTTCTGCCCGTAGAAAAGGCGGTTGAGCGTAAGGTCACTGGGCCGGATGGAAGCTGGCGCACTGAGACCGAGACCGTTAGCGCCAATGCCATCACCATTATGCCAGACCAGTACACGGTCACGGCTAACGCTGCCAGCGAAGTGCGCCGGCGCGGCGTCTTCGATGTCCCTGTCTTCACTTCCGATATCGCCATGGAGTTCGACTTTGATACGAGCCAGGCCGAATCTAAGCTCTCATCGCGGGAGAGTATTCTATGGGACCGAGCTTATCTGGCCATCCTGATGCCGGAGGCGCGGAACTTCTCGGATCATGCGGTACTCAAGCAGGGGCAGAAACCGGTCCGGCTCGAGCCAGGCACGCGTCTCTCTGGAATCGGCGGCATCCATTCGGAAATCGGCGATCCCCGCGGGTCCGCACCGTTCCTGCTCAAGATGGCGTTGAACGGTGCTGGTGCGCTGCGGTTTTCGCCCGCCGGGCGACAGACAGATGTGGTCATGACCTCGGACTGGGCGCATCCCAGTTTCACCGGCAACTTTCTGCCCAAGACTCGGGAGGTCAGCGCGGAGGGCTTCTCGGCAAGCTGGGCCATCCCGCATCTTGCCCGCAATATTCCTCAGATGTCCCGCGAGTTGTCGATGATTGGGCCCGAGTTTGGCGTGCGCTTCTACCAGCCCGTGGATCTCTACCAAAAGGCACAGCGGGCGGTGAAATACGGGATTCTCTTTGTGGCGCTCACCTTCCTCACCGTCTTCCTTACGGAGCGGGCTTCGCGTCGCCCGGTGCATCCCGCGCAGTTCCTTTTGATCGGCGTCGCGCAGTCGATCTTCTTCCTGGTGCTCCTCGGTCTTGCCGAACAGCTTGGTTTCCAGATCGCCTATGTTGTGGCCAGCGCGGCCACCATCGGCCTCCTGTCGTTTTATGGGGCAACGGCACTGGGGCTGGGACGGCGATGCTGGATTCTCGGGGGCAGTTTGGTCGTGCTCTACGCCACGCTTTTCCTGATTCTGCGCTCGACGGATTTCGCATTGCTGGCCGGTTCTATTCTTGCGTTCATCGCCGTCACGGTCGTCATGATCATGACCCGGGGCATGAATTGGTCCGCGCCCGATCCGTCCGGAAACGACGTCGCGCCTGCCTGATACAGAGCGGCATCCATCGCGACCCTCTGCAACTTGTGAAGAATTTTGGCGTGACGAATATGGTTAAAGTTGTCTACGATGCCAGAGCGATCAACGAGAGCGGGAACCCGCCATTCCTGATCCACCTCGTCGGCAAGGGGTGTTGCCCACCACATCGACCCGGTGGCGAGCAAACTTTGCCTCGAGGACAGGAGATGGATCAGGACGATTGATGCGGGGCGCGGCGCAGGCAGCGAGCTTACCGAATGCTGAAAAGATCGGCGCCTATTGTGATGCCGGTCATCAGACAAGGGAGAGTTGAATGGCAACCGTAGATATCAATGGCGAGTCGCGGACCCTCGACGGTCCGGATGACTTGTCGCTCTTGTGGGCGATCCGGGACATGGCCGGTCTGACCGGCACGAAATACGGATGCGGGGCCGGGCTCTGCGGGGCCTGTACCGTGCATGTCGACGGGGTCGCGATGCGTTCGTGCCAGATGACGGTGGGCGAGGTCGCCGGCAGGTCCGTCACAACAATCGAAGGCCTCTCGTCCGATGGCGATCACCCGGTGCAACAAGCGTGGCGCGACCTGCATGTTCCGCAATGCGGCTTCTGTCAGGCGGGCCAGATCATGCAGGCGGCGAGTATCCTTGCGGAGAAACCGAACCCGACCGATCAGGAAATTCTGGACGGGATGGCTGGCAATATCTGCCGTTGCGGTTGCTACGAGCGTATCGTGGCCGCTGTTCGACAGGCAGCGACGGGGAGCTGATCGATGGGACATTTCATTGAACATGCCGCGATGACCGCAACCGGGGCCGCTGCCAAGGTTGCCGAGAGACTGTCGCTGGTCCATGTCTCGCGCAGGGGCTTCCTGCAAGGCTCGACGGCCGGCTTTGCGGTCGCTGCCTTCTCCAGTGATGCCAGCGCATTCGCGCGCTACAAGACCGGCGGCGATGCCATGCCCCATGGCCTGCGCTATGACCCGCACCTCTTCGTGGCGATTGACGCCGATGGCACGGTGACGCTGACTGCACATCGCTCGGAGATGGGCACTGGCTCGAGGACCTCGCTCCCGATGATCCTTGCCGACGAGATGGGTGCGGATTGGGCGCGCGTGAAGATCGTGCAGGCGCCGGGAGACGAGCCGAAATACGGCAATCAGGACACTGATGGGTCGCGCTCTGTGCGGCACCACATCCAGTCCATGCGCCAGATGGGGGCCTCCGTGCGTCACATGCTGGCCAAGGCGGCTGCCGACAAGGCCGGCGTCGATCCCAAGGACGCCAGAGTTGGCGTGCACAAGGTGATGGCAGGCGGACAGACCTTCGGGTTCGGTGACCTCGCAGAAGCGGCGATGCAGGTGCCCGTGCCCGAGTTTGAGGCGCTGAGTTTCAAGGATGAAAGCGAGTTCCGGTATATCGGCAAGCGTGCGATCGGCATCTACGATCTGCACGACATCACGACGGGCAAAGCGATCTACGGGGCGGATGTCACGCTGCCGGGTATGGTCTTTGCGGCCGTTGCCCGCCCGCCGGTGCATGGTGCGAGCCCGGTCAGCGTCGACGACAGCGCGGCCCGTGACGTGCCCGGTGTGCTCGAGATCCATGACCTGCCGGTCACCGACTTCCCCGCGAAGTTCGCCCAGAAGGGTGGCATTGCCGTGATCG
This sequence comes from uncultured Limibaculum sp., assembly GCA_964475765.1. Classification (GTDB taxonomy): domain Bacteria; phylum Pseudomonadota; class Alphaproteobacteria; order Rhodobacterales; family Rhodobacteraceae; genus Thermohalobaculum. The sequence goes on along the minus strand of CAYYZH010000003.1, from coordinate 13,962 downwards.
CGACCAACACGGATGCCGCGATCAAGGGGCGTGATGCGCTTGAAATTGAATGGGGCACCAGCCGCCATTCAGGCTACAACTCCGAAGCCTTCACTGCCGAGATGCGCGATACAGCGGCCAAGCCGGGCAAGGTCTTCCGGGCGGTCGGAGATGCCCGTGCAGCGATCGATGGGGCGGCCAAGACCTTCAAACATCAGTACAGTCAGGCTCACATGGCGCATGCCATGATGGAGCCGCCTGTTGCTGTGGCCCATGTGAAGGACGGCAAGGCTGAAGTCTATGCCCCGCTGCAATCGCCTTATGGGGCGCGTCAGGACATTGCTGCAGCGCTTAGCATGGACGAGGCCGATGTCACGACCCATGTGACGCTGCTCGGCGGCGGGTTTGGCCGCAAGTCGCAGGGCGACTTTGCCATCGAGGCAGCACTACTGAGCCAGAAAGTCGGCAAACCCGTCAAGGTCCAGTGGACCCGTGAGGACGACATCCAGAACAGCTTCTACCACACGACCTCGGTCGAAGAACTGGAGATCGGCACTGACGAGAATGGCAAATGGCAAGGCTTCCGTCACAATTCGGTGGCGCCCTCGATCCTGTCGACATTCGCGCCCGACAGCGGTCAGCAGTTCTTCATCGAAAGCGGCATGGGCCATCTGGATAACCCCTTCCAGGTCCCGAATGTCTCGATCGAGAACGGCAAGGCGATGGCGCACACCCGCATCGGCTGGTTCCGCGCGGTCTCGAACATCCCGCGGGCATGGGCACAGCAGACGTTCCTGTCGGATGTCGCTGCCGAGCTTGGCCGGGATGAGCTGGAGTACATGCTCGAGGTCATGGGCGAGGATCGCACCATCGACATCAAGGCCGAGAACTATCCTGACGACTTCTGGGACTACGGCGAGGTCTATGAAGAGTACCCGATGGAGGTCGGACGACAGAAGAACGTCCTCCGCATGGCCGCTGAGAAGGCGGACTATGGCCAGTCTTTGCCCGAGGGTGAAGGGATCGGCCTCGCCTCGCACCGCTGTTTCGTGACCTATGTCGCGGCAGCCGCACGGGTGAAGATAGTCGATGGGCTCATCCGCGTGCCCCAAATCGACATTGCCGTCGATGCGGGCTTTGTGGCCATGCCCGAGCGGGTCGAGAGCCAGATGCAGGGTGCGGCGGTCATGGGGATGACGGCGGCGCTCTACTCGGCGATCACCTTCGAGGATGGGGCACCGCAGGAGGCGAACTACGACACCTACCAGATGGTGCGCTCGGACAACTTCCCGGAGAAGGTAAACGTACACATCGTCGAGCGCCCGTTCTCGGTGCATGCGGCCGGGTGTGGGGAGCCAGGGGTGGCGCCGATTGCGCCTGCTATCGGGAATGCTATCTTCCACGCCACCGGAAGGCGGTTCCGGGATATGCCGTTCGGTGACACGGTCTGACGAACGCAGGGACCGCAACAAACAGACAGTGAGTGAAGGGCCGGTTCGCCGGTCCTTTCTCGTCCGGGGGGCTTAGGCGTCTTCCAGCGTCTTGCCGAACGTCTCCGCGATGCTCCGGGCCAGCGCCCGCGCAGCATCTCCTGCGACATCGCTCACCCTGAGCACGATCCGCGAGGTGCCCAGCGGCGGGAAACCCTCCCGCGCGCCCAGCTCGATCAGACCGGGGCCGACATAGCTCCTCGGCATCGGGGCAACCGCCAGATCCGCTTCGGCAGCGGCCAGTTGCCCCGCATCTTGGTCTGAGATGTAAGCGATGCGTGGTGTCATGCCGCTGCGCCGGATGGCCTGTGTTGCTGCGGCCCGCCATGCGCAGCCGTCGCTCGCCACCGAAAGCGGAACCGGGTCCTGCTTCCATGCTCGCCCGCTGGCGCTTGCGATCCAGACCAGCGGTTCTTCGTGCAGGAGCAGGTCGCTGTCGCGGGCCTCAGTGCTGCTGCCAGGGGTGAGGACCGTCAAATCCAGATCTCCCCGATCAAGGCGCGGTGCCAGTTCGCAGGAGCATCCGATCGAGGCGTTGACCGTCACGTTCGGGTGCGAGCGGGCAAATGCCGCGAAGATCCGTGCCATGCGCAGCGCACCGATACTGTCGATCATGCCGACATTGACCGTCCCCGTTAGTTCAGGCGCGCGGAAGGCATCCAGCGCCTCGCGGTTCAGGTCGACCATGCGGTTGGCATAGGGCAGCAGGCGCTCGCCCTCTGCGGACAGACGCATGCCCTGACGCATGCGCTCAAAGAGGCTGCGCCCAAGCGTCTCCTCCAGTTTCTTTATCTGCATAGAGACGGCGGCGGGCGTGCGCCCAATCCGCTGGGCAGCGGCCGAGATGGAGCCTGCTTCGGCGATGGCAACAACCGAGCGCAGGACATCAAGGTCGAGACTCGCGGCGGCGGAGGGTTCGGTGACGATCTTGTTCATGTTATAATTTCAGCAAAACTGAAAGATCATGTCAATTCTTTTAGTTTTACTGAATCATGGGTGCTGCCCATATTGCTCGCCAGAGACGGCAATGATGCCGAGTTCAAAAGGAGAAGAGACCATGCTGACCCTTCTGATCGCCGCCCTTCAGGCCCGGTTTGCTCACTGGCAGGAGCGTCGCGCGCTGCGCAGGATCCTCGACAAGGACGACCGCACCCTCGCGGACATCGGACTCAGCCGCGCAGACGTTCATTCCGTGCTGTCAAAGACCGATCTCGCCAACCCGCGGGAAGAAGCGTTTCGCCTGTCGCGCCTGGCGCACCGCCCCTTCAACATGTTCTGAGCCTCACGCAAGCCGGTCCGGCTCCAAGCGGGTTTGCCCCTTGCATCGGAGAGGTGGACGGTGACACCCTGTGGTCTCCGTCTCACCCCCGAAGGAGCATCAGATGAGCGAAGTCGAATGGGCCCGGCTCAAGGCACAGGATTTACGTGCGCTCGCCGCACAGAACGCCGTGGTCATCCTGCCCATCGCCTCTATCGAGCAGCACGGCCCGCACCTGCCGGTCATGACCGACACCCGGCTAGGCCACGAGGTCGCGATCCGCGCCGCCCGCAAGGCTTTTACGTCCCGCCCGACCGTGGTCACACCGGTGGTCTGGTCCGGCCTCTCCGAGCATCACATGCCGTTCGGGGGAACACTGATTCTCAGTCATGCGACGTTCCGCGCGGTGATCCGCGATCTGATCACCGCAATCACACGGCACGGGTTTCGTGACATCCTGATTTCGAACTCCCATGGCGGAAACATCGTCGCGATGAACCAGATCTGCGACGAGCTGGCCCCCGAGATGCCGGTCAATCTGGTGGCGACGACCTATCCCATGGAGATGGGTGACAGTCTCGGCGCATTGCTGGACGATCAGGACGGGATGCAACATGCGTGCGAGGCGGAGACCTCGATGATGATGGCGCTGGAGCCGGACCTCGTTGATGATACTGATCTCGGCGCGCTTGCGACAGACAGGGGAGTTGGCTTCCTGAAGGCAGGCCGTGCATCCTATCGCTGGCGGCCCTTCACACACCTTACCGGGAACGGGGTCTCTGGCATTCCAACCAATGCAAATGCCGACAAGGGCGAAAAGATCACCGAGGCTGCTGCTGAGGCGCTTGCGGCTCTCATCACTGACCCCGAGACTTGGGCGCCACCCGGCGACAAGCGCGGAGACGGGATCGGCGGAGTGGCTTTCCGTGACCGCTGAGCATGTCTGGGGAGGCTGCCCATGACCTCGAAAGACGCCTATGACGCGCTGCTCTCGCATCTGAAGAGCATCGCCGCGCTCAAGCTGACGGCGAACCTCCTCTCCTGGGATCAGGAAGCAATGATGCCGGCGCGAGGAGCGCAGGCGCGGGCGGAACAGGCCGGTGCGCTCGAGGCTGTGCTTCACGAACGCTGGAGCGATCCTCGCATCCCGGAGTGGCTGAGCGAGATCGAGGTAGACACGCTCGACCCAGTGGGGCGCGCCAATGTCCGAGAGGCCCGGCGCTCCCATGAGAAGATCAGCCGCGTGCCAAAGACCCTCGCCGAGGAACTGGCCCGCACGACGTCAGAAGGTCATGGCGCATGGGCAGACGCGCGCAAGGCACGTGACTTCCCGGCCTTTGCTCCGACGCTTGAGAACATCCTGCGACTGACCCGAGAGTATGCTCGGTGCCAGGCTGCTCCGGATGGAGCGCTCTACGACGCACTGCTCGACGATTTCGAACCTGGCGCAACCGAGGTCGATCTTGCAGCGATGTTCGGACATCTCCGGGAAGGGCTGACTGATTTGCGGGAGAAGATCGTAGGTGGGGCGCATACTCCGCCTGCGGTGTCGGGTACGTTTCCGGCGGCGGCGCAGCTTTCTCTTGTGCATGAGTTGGCCGAGGGATTCGGGTATGACCATGCTGCCGGGCGTATCGACACCGTGCTCCACCCTTTCTGCTCTGGCACACGCGGAGATGTCCGCATCACCACGCGCGTTGACGAGGCGGACCCGTTCAACTGTGTCTATTCGACCATTCACGAAGCTGGCCACGCGCTTTACGAGCAGGGTCTCGATCCGGCTACCGAATGGCAGCCCGCCGGTGGGCATGTCTCAATGGGGGTGCACGAAAGCCAGTCGCGGCTCTGTGAGAACCAGATCGGCCGGTCTGAAGCCTACACTTCCTGGCTTTATCCGCGGATGAGGCAGGCCTTCGGAGATTTCGGCGTTGATTCTGCGCGCGGATTTTATCAGTCCGTGAACCGGGTCGAGCCTGGATTCATTCGCACAGAAGCCGATGAGCTCCACTATAACCTGCACATCATGCTGCGTTTTGAGTTGGAGCGTGCATTGATCTCGGACGATCTGCCGGTGGAAGATCTTGAGGAAGCCTGGAACACCCGGTTCCTTGCAGATTTCGGGCAGTCGGTGCCACATGCGGGGCTGGGCGTGCTGCAGGATGTGCACTGGTCGGCGGGACTCTTTGGCTATTTCCCAACCTATGCGCTGGGCAATGTTTATGCGGGCGAGTTGATGGCAGCGATGCGCCGCGATCTCGTCGATCTAGATGCACAAATCCGGCAGGGGGAGCTTGGAGGCGTCAACAGATGGCTTCGTGAGAAAGTTCACAGGAAAGGTTCGATCCTCATGCCGGTGTCGCTCATTGAAGGCGTATGCGGGCATGTGCCGACCGAAGCTCCATTGTTGGCTTATCTCAACACCAAGTTTTCCGAGCTTTACGACCTCTAAGTAGGGTGCTCATCGAAAACGGCGAGACCCCCTTCGCTGGCGCGAAGAGGGTCTCTAGGATTACCGGGAGGGGGGTACCGGTTCTCCTTTTCCATTGGGAACCGGGACTACCGTTCGCTGCCTTGGTAGCCATTGCGGCGGGTACCGTTGGCATCAGCGTTTCGGTTCCGTCTTTCGATATACTGCCCGTCCCGTAGCGCTTGCAGGCGCCTGTCGTTGCGCCGGTCCGCCCGCTTTAGACGATCGCGCAGTGTGCCGATATAGGTACGGTTATAGCGTGCCGTGCGCCCGTTCTGGGCTTTCGAGACCTTGTTCCAGCGGCTGAGGCTCCCGCGCAGGCTGTCGATGCGTTTGCGCTTTTTGACTGGATCGCGAATGTCTCTCAGGTCATAGATGCGGTCCTCGATGCGCTCCAGCCGGTCTGTGATCCTGGCTGGGCTGAACTCGCGCTCCGTCGTGCGATTGATGTCTGCAAGACGCACCTGAAGGTAATCGATGTGCTCGTCATTGACCCGAGCCCGGCGTCCGCGCTGTGCGCTGGATTTTCTCTCCAGCTTCGACAGCGACGAGCGCAATTTCCCTATTTGCCTCTTGCGCTCGATTGGGCTGCGGATCGACAACAGGTTATCGATGCGTTTGTCGACTTTGTTCAACTGCTTCGCAACCGCGGCTGACTGGGCTGATCGCGCACTGCTATTGTGGTGGTCAGCATGCGCCGCCAAAGGAGCGGCCATCATCAAGCCAGCCGCAAGGATCAACCCGCTCAGAAAGGTTATCGATTTCGCCATTTACGTTCTCCACCGCCTGTACATGAGGAACGTACGCGTGCAGATCTTCCGTTGAAAGATCGCTAACTAAACCGTGAGGCGGGTGTCAAAACGCGGTGCAACTTCTGTTAACAAAGGTCAATAGTATATTGAAATATTGAGTGAATTTTAGAATTCTACCGCCCAAGTCTGTCAATCTCGGCCAATAGCGCAGCGTCGACGGGAATGCCATCCGCCCGGACTTTGTCCGCAATCGCGCGACGGCGTTGTCCGGGCAACCGTGCCGTACCGTTTTCTTCGAAGGCGCCCGCAAGTGCGGAGATCTGTGCAGTGGTTTCGGCGCCGCCAAGTGCAGCGGGATCTATGGCGATCAACAACTGGCCCGTGCCCGGGGCTGGGCCCTCCGCTTCAAAGAAACTGCTTGCGTCGGCTGCGAGCGTTGCTCCGGTCAGCGCCGCGGCGAGAATTTCGACCATCAACGCAAGAGCTGCACCCTTGGCACCTCCAATGGGCTGCATCATACCGCCAAGCGCCGCCTCGGGATCGGTTGTTGGCTGACCCTGTGCATTTGTGGCCCAGTCTTCGGGAATGGTTTCGCCCTTTTGGGCTGCGGCCATGATCTTGCCCCGCGCGACGGTCGACAGCGAGAGATCGATCACCACTGGAGCGGCGTTCCGCACCGGTGCTGCAAAGGCGATCGGATTGGTTCCGAACAACGCCCTTGCACCGCCCGTGGGGGCAATCGCTGCTGGCGTATTAGCGAACATCATCGCCACCAGACCGCTCTTGGCCAGCCGTTCTACAAACCAGCCAGCAACCCCGGCATGGTGCGAACGGCGGATGCCGGCAAGGGCAATGCCCTGAGCCTGCGCCATTTTCGGAAGGGCTTCCATCGCCAGAGCCAACGCTGGATAGGCAAATCCGTGGCCTGCATCGACCATCAGCGTGCCGGGTCGTGTCTCTTCCGATCGCGGTGTCGCATTCCCGTCGACTTTTCCGCTTAGTGCCTGACCGGCATAGGATGGCACTCGGCGCAGGCCATGCCCAACCTGTCCTGCCAACTCGGCAGCCATCAGCGCATCGGCGACATGGGCGGCATTCGAAGGGGATGTTCGGCACCGCCCAAGGGTCTCAAGAACAAGGGCGTGGGCGGCGTCGATACTGAGGTTATCGGTCATGACTTCCCGGAAAGATGTGCGAGCACTTGATCTGCAGTCAGTGCGCTCACTCGGACATTGGCTTCGGTGGTGACGCCCGCGATATGCGGGGTCAAGATAAGGTTGGGCAGATCCTTGAAAATCTCACCCGAGTCGGCGCCCAGTGGCTCCTGCGAGAATGTGTCGAGAGCCGCTCCCGCCAGATGTTCGGCCCGCAAGCTATCGCAAAGCGCGATCTCATCAACAAGCCCACCGCGCGCTGCGTTCACCAGAACGGAGCCCTTGCGCATCATTGCAAGCTCGAGATGACCGATCATGTCGCGCGTCTCACCGGTAAGAGGCGTATGCAGGCTGACGGCATCTGCCCGGGCTAGTAGCGCCTCAAAACTCGTCTGTTCTGCCATGCCCCAGGCCGGATCGTCCGGTGGTACGAACGGATCAGTGGCGATGACGGATATTCCCAGCGCCTTAGCGCGGGCGGCCACTTCGCGGGCAATCGCGCCATAGCCGACAAGGCCAAGGGTCTTGCCTGTCACCTCTCGGCCAATCAGCGCCGCACGCGGCCAACTCCCGTCCACGACGTCCGCTGTCGAGAGATAAGCTCCGCGCAGCAAGACCATCACCATGCTGATCACATACTCGGCAACGCTTTGATCATTGGCACCGGTCGCGGGATAGACTGTGATGTTCCGCCGCTCACAGGCCCGGCCATCGATGTTATCGAGACCGACGCCAAGACGACCAACACATTCGAGCTTCTGTGCCGCGTCCAGTAGATCGCCCCGCACTTGCGTCCGGTTACGCACAACAATCGCGCGGCATGCGCCGATCAACTCGACACATCGCTCCGGCTTATCGACCAAACCCGGATCGTAGACGACATCATGGACCGCCGACATCCGATCCACGGCCGTCTGGTCCATAAACTCTGTGATAAGGATCTCTGGCATATTTCTCGTCGCGGCTCGGTTACTGCTCGGTACCCTTCTGGCCAGCACCCAGAGCATCGAGGAGACCTTTGATCACTTCGGCACCGTCGATCCGTACTTGGCCCTGTTGCGGTTGCGGTTGATTGGTCTCGCGGACGAGTGTCACAACGGTTTCCTGGTTGAGAAAACCAGTGTCTGTGAGCCCACGGCTTGACTGATAACCTTTGATCGCCGACCGGGTGCTCTTTCCGAAGTTGCCGTCGATCTCTCCGGTCTCGAACCCGAGATAGCGAAGACGCTGTTCGATTGAGGCCCGGTCCTGCTTCGTCAGTTCCAGGGCCCTTTCGATCTTTCGGAATTTCTTGATCTGGGCCGCGCGCCGCTCCTCTCCCTCGATCTCATCGAGACGGGCCAATGCCTGATCTCGATATATGCCTTCGGGATAGACGCCGAGATAGTCGCGATACGCCTTTGCCGTGTCCGCAGACTTGGCCTGTTTAAAGACCCCGTGTTCCCGGCGCGCAGCCGCATCCGCTTGTGCCTCGGCGATTTTGGCCAGGGCCGCGCGAGCGAGTCGTGAGTGCAGGCCTTCGGGGTACTCCTCCAGATAGGTGCGATACCCTTCAGGCGTCGACTTCGCGCCGGTCTGGCTCCAATAGGCATTGTCTTCGGCATCGCGGATCTTGCGCTGCTCCTCGGCGATTCGTCGTTGCTCGGCCAGAGCTGCTTCGCCATCAACCGACAGACGTTCGACTTGTTCGGCGGTCAGATATGTGGTGCGCTCGAACCCGTTTACCTTCTGCCAGGCGGCGATCGCGTTGCGCGAGCCGCGTCCGAACAGCCCGTCGATCCCTCGCGGATTGTACCCCAAAACCAATAGCCATTCCTGAATCTGGCGTTTGCGGATACGGCTGAGGTTCAGTTCCCGCTCTGCCAGGATATTGGGATCAATTTCCGGCTCCTTAGGCATCTCGGCTTCGGGATCCTTGATGCCAAGCCGTTGGCGCGCGAACTTGGAGAATGTCCCGTTGGGATAGCGCTCAAGATAGGCCTGATAGTCCTTCACATCCCCGGAGCGCTCGGCCGTTCGCCAATAGGCTAGTTCGATCTGTGCCTCGAGACCTTCGCTTTGAGCGACCGGCTCCGGAGCGGGCGCGAGCATGAAGTCGCCTTCGACCGATCCCGCGACAAAGGTCGGATCCTCGGCTTCTTCGGCGGTCTGCATGACACTGGCGCCGGGCTGCAGAAACTGATCGATGATCAGGCGTGCAAATCGGCTGTCGCGCCAGCGTGACCGGCGGATGGCGTGGCCGGGTTCTGCCGCTGACACGATGAGGACCCCATCCGGGCCCTCAAGCTGGTCCAGCCCGGGCTCCGCAAAGTCTGTTGGCGTGAAACCTCTGAGCTGGGCGCCATCAATGAAGACGACCGCGCGCCCGGCCTTCTCGGCAGCGAGTTGCAAAACATGATCGAACGGCACGCCGTCGAAAAGGACATCGATCAGTGTCTCGGCCTCGGCATCGACTGGCGCGAGGTAGGTGATGCCGCCGGACCGGATCGCATGGCCTGAATAGTAGATGACGATTTCGTCGGCTTCGAGGATCGCGTCGGAGAACTCGGAGAGGGCAGTTCGCATGCCGTCGCGGTCGAGATCGAAGCCCTTGGTGACATCCCAGCCAAGCTCCTCGAACGCTTCCGAAACTGCTTCGGCATCACGTTCGGCGGTCACCGCGTCGTGGGTGTTATCATAGTCGCCATTGCCGATGATTAGCGCTGCGCCATCGGCGGCAGCGAGCGAGGTCGTTCCCAGAAGGCCCGTCAGTGCCAGGGCCAGCGCGCGTTTCATGGATTTCTCTCCCCGTTCGTGGTTCTTGCGTCCACCCTGCTGGAGAGTTTTGCGCAGAAAGAGGCAGCGCGAAAAGTCTTTTTCCCGCGTAAACAGATGATTTTCCGTCAGGATGCCGCCGGCGCGTCAGGTTCACGACGCCAGGATCGTAGCGCTTTGAGCACGAGCCCCGAAGCGCTGGGCTTTGGCCGGGCCACAAAGGGCAGGGGGCGGCAGACTTCAAGAGCCGCCACCCCGACGCGGGCCGTCAGCGCACCGTTGACTGCGCCTTCGCCAAAGCGCCGTGACAGCTTGCCCAGAACACCGCCGCCCACCAGTGGGCCAAGCAGGTCGTCCGTCGCTGCCACAGCGCCGGTCGCAACCAGATGCGCGGCAACTGCCCGCATGAGGCGCCAGGACCCGATCCAGCCGGCCCGCCCGCCATAGATCTCGGCAATCTCGCGGACCATGCGCAGGTTGCAGTATAAAGCTGCGAGAATGTCTGCGAAGGCGAGCGGGATCAGCGCGGTGGCCGCTGCGACATCACGGGCCGCACGCGTGACCGCCGCCTCCGCACGTTCGTCGAGAACACCCATGTATTCCCGCTCGGCGATGCTGATTTGCCCGGCAGGGTCCGGTGTGTCAGCGAGCGCCGTCTCGACCCGCTCGCGGGCCCACTCCAGATCCGGCCGTGTGCGGTAGAGCCGATCGATCCCTGCCATGGCCTGCTTTAGCGCGTCACGCGAGCCGGTTTCATGCACATCTTCGGCCTGCGTCCGGACAATCTCCACCCGGCCAAGGCGTGCCAGCGCCGCCAACTCCTTGAGGATGAGGATAATCAAAACAAGAACCAGCGCCGCCAGTAATGCGCCGCCGATCCATCCTAGCCATTCATGCCGGACAAAGAGCGCGGTGATAAAGTCGGTGACCGCGATCCCGAGCCAGAGAACGACCAGACTGCCGGCAAGGCCCAGCAACAGCTTGCCAAGCCCCCATCGAGGCTTGGCCGCCGCCAGCACGATTGCGCGCTCGGCGCTCGAGACCTCCGCTTCAGGCTCATCAATCGGCGGGGGAGCTTCTGCGGGACTGGGAGCTTCGGGCAGCGTGGTCTGCTCAATCTCGAGCACCAGCGGTCCCCGTGCGTTCTGGCCTTGGTCTTTCGGATCGCGGGTCATTCCAGGCGGTCTCCGATCAGGAATTCGATGGCACGATCAAGCCGGATGTGCGGCGGGCCGTTCTCGCCGTCGCTGCTCCACCGTGGCGGGGCTAAGGCCGGTCGGGCGAATGCCGCTCCGGCATCCCAGACGGCGGGCGCATCTGCTGCCGGTGTTCCGCTGACAAGTGCAGCCATATCGCCGGGCAGTGTGCCGGGAAACAGAGCGACTTCCTTGCCGTCTTCTGCTCGCTCGCCGCGCACCACGCCGACACTTTCGCCCTGATGCTCGATCTCCTGCTCGACGCTGGCGCGGATCGCTGCAATCGACATCGCTCCCGTCTCGGCGCCTTGGAAGGCGGCACGGCGACTTGCCTCTGCGACCATCGCTTCGACCAACTGCGTCAGCTTGCCATGCTGCTCATGGTGCAGGTGATCGGCCTTGGAAGCGACAAAGAGCAGCTTATTGATGCGTCGCCCGCCAAGGATCGTATCCAGCCATGAGGTCTCGCCATGGCGAAAACAGCTCAGTGTCTCCGCCATCGCCGCTGTCAAATCCCCCAGCGCGCGCGGTCCGTTTGCCAAGGCCCCGAGCGCATCGACCAGCACCACCTGCCGGTCCAGCCGGGCAAAGTGATTGCGAAAGAACGGCTTGACCACCACGCGCTTGTAGGCCTCAAACCGGTCCTCCATCTGCCGGTAAAGGCTGCCCCTCCCGCCTTGCTGTTTGGCAGGCAGCGGCGCAAATGTCAGCGCCGGAGAGCCTTCGAGATCGCCCGGCATCAGGAAACGCCCCGGCGCCAACGCCGACAGCCCTGCCACCCGGCAAGCCCCGAGATAGGATTTGAACGCGTCCGACAACGCGCTCGCTGCCATCTCGTCATGCACGGCCGATGGGTCGGCCTGCGACAGATGCCGCAGCAGGTCTTCTGCATACCCTTTGCGCGCCGGGCTTTCAGCGGCTGCAATGGCTTCCTCGGACCAGGCGGCGTAGCTCTTGTCCAGAAGCGGCAGATCGAGCAGCCACTCCCCGGGGTAGTCGATGATGTCGATATGTACCGTCCGCGTCCCGGTGAGCCCAGAGAAGAACCCCGCCGGCGTGACCTTCAGCGACAGCCGCAACTGGCTGATCTGGCGGGTCGACTGCGGCCAGATGGGCTTGGGACCAGTCAAGGCCGCCAGATGCTCCTCGAGAGCAAACCTCGGCACGTCCGGGTCTGGTTGAGGGCGCAACATGGCCGCCTGGATCCGGCCGTCTGCTTCGGCCTTCAAGAGCCGCAAGCGGCCTCGTTTCAGAAGGCTCGCGACAAAGGCCGTGATAAAGACGGTCTTGCCCGCCCCGGACAGGCCTGTCACGCCCAGCCGCAGAACAGGCTCGAAGATCTCGCCCGCCCCGCGCCAGACCTGTTCGGTCCCGTGCACCAGGTCATCCGCCCAGTCGCCGATGCCCAAATCCGCTCCTCCTGCCGTCTCCGCCCTGCCTGCGCTATCTAAGGGTCCCGGCTGGGAAACCCAACCGGTGGCTTGCCGCATACACGACTTTGCCGGTAAAGCGCTCGCCATGCCACGCTATAAGCTGACATTGGAGTATCATGGAGGCCCATTTGTGGGCTGGCAGCGCCAGGCAGAAGGGCTGTCCGTGCAAGGCGTGCTCGAAGCGGCCCTCGCTCGACTGATGTCTATGGACGTGCGGGTGCAGGGCGCAGGACGCACCGATGCCGGTGTGCACGCGCGGGGGCAGGCGGCCCATATCGATCTTGCCCGGGCATGGGATCCGTTTCGCCTGTCCGAGGCGTTGAACCATCATCTCAAACCGCATCCCGTGGCTGTTCTTGCTGCTGAACCGGTCCCCGACACGTTCCATGCCCGGTTTAGCGCCACTGCCCGGCACTACCATTATCGTGTGCAGTGTCGCCGTGCACCTCTGTCGCTGGAGGCAGGGCTGGTCTGGCGCGTGCCGCTCATGTTGGATGTCGCGGCGATGCGGTTGGCGGCTGCTCACCTAGTCGGTCACCATGACTTCACAACTTTCCGGTCGGTCCACTGTCAGTCTGCCTCCCCGGTCAAGACCCTCGACCGGGTCGAGATTGAGGAGGATGGTCCGGAGGTCGGATTTCGCTTCTCCGCCCGGAGTTTTTTACACAATCAAGTGCGCAGCTTTGTCGGCACGCTGGAGCGCGTCGGTGCGGGCAAATGGATGCCCGATCAGGTGCACACGGCACTGGAGGCAAGGAACCGCACCGCTTGCGGTCCCGTCGCCCCACCTGAAGGGCTGTATCTAACCGCCGTAGACTACTCCGGTGATGCCGGCTGACCCATTGGAGCCCTTTGCTCCAGCACTCTTGACCCGGTCCCAAGGGCAGACTAGGAAGCGCCCGCGTGGGCCGTTAGCTCAGTTGGTAGAGCAGCTGACTTTTAATCAGCGGGTCGCAGGTTCGAATCCTGCACGGCTCACCACTGTTAAACACAATACCTTGGGCGATTTTCTGGGATGCGCGGTTTGCGGCTCCCAACAGGTGCTATTTGCCCAGTTTCCGCAAGGCGCAATCTTTACAACGGCTTAGACGCACTGATTGCGGTGCGTTTTTGACTGGCCTTGGATCTCGTTGCATCTACTTTGAGACAGTTGGATCAACCTGACTAACCCTCTGTTTTATATTCGCTTTTCCGAAAACGCGTTGTACGGACTTAGCCTGAGTTGGAAGCGATTTGCTACGTATTTGCTACGAAATTCGGGAAGAGGGTCGATCATGACAGGAACGGAGAAACTCAGGATCAAGTTGACGGCTGCCTCCGTCGCCAAGCATCTCATCGTGCCGGATAGCCCGGGCAAGCCCACGCTGATCTACGACACCGAGTTGGCTGGGTTCGGCGTGTATCGAGCGTCTGACTGGAGAGCCCCCATTCTCTGGTCCTCCTGAATTCCGGTTCATCTGAACCTTCCAAGCGGACCAC
>CAYYZH010000002.1:56254-74974 GCA_964475765.1 uncultured Limibaculum sp. | reverse complement strand
AGGCTGTGTCCGACAAAGAGGATGTCGTCATTCAACGTCACCATGGGTGTGGGGTCTCCGTCTGTTGAACTGGGATCCGGTTCTGCAACTGCAGCCCCGCCGCCAAGGGCGGCCTGGCTTATGAAGTCGCTGATCGGATGTTCGCTCCCATCAGAAAAGATAACGCGCTCGACAGATAGAACGTAATCAGATCCATCGGGCCCTGTGATCCGGATACCTTCCCCTTCTGAACGAAAGGTGTATGCGTCCGCAGACCCGTTAAGCAAGATAGTGTCGGTTCCATCCCCACCATGGAGTCCATCGTCACCTTTACCACCGGCCAGGTAATCGTCACCTGCGCCGCCAGCGATATAATCTACATCCGGCGTGCCGGACAACTCATCATTCTGACCTGTGCCAATAAGTTGCACGCCATGGTTGAATGTGCCCTCGGCGCGATCGTCGTCCCACCACCGTTCGGTGGTGGCATTTCGCTCCTCAACCAGTTCCGATCGGGGCGTGCTGTCGCCTAGCCCCGCATAAAGCCCCCACGAGCCGAAATTGCCGATCGTGCCTGTGGCGGAATAGTTGGTGAAGGCGCCGTCGCCGATCTCCGCCCAGCCTTCCCAGAGCCGGTCGTAAAGGTCGGCCATGTAGTCGCTGCGCACGAAATCGGCGAGCACCGTATGCAGATCGCCGTTGACGGTACTGATGCCGAACTGGTGATGCACATGCTGACCGCCCTCATAGAGCGTCAGGTCAATACCGTAGCTTTCGGCGATCGCTTTTTGCTCGGCCAGGCGCGCGAGCACGTCCGGGACCGAATGTTCATAGTCGGGATCCAGCAGTTTCTCGTAGAGCCAGGCCTGTTCGTCGATCTGGGGATTGACGACCACGGCATCGAACTCGTCGCGCAGTTCCGGATCGCGCAGGGTGCGGCTGCCGAAATACGAGGCGACTGCGAATTCATCGAAGACCTCGGCTGCCGGGATGGCCTGGCCCGGTTCGTGATTGGCCCAGAACTCCGAGCTGAGGAATCGCTCGGTCAGCCAGGGGATTTCCGTGAAACCCCCGAAGACCGTGACAAGCTGGTCTTCCGAATCTCCGGTGAAGACCTGATCGAGCAGCTGCGCCATCTCGACGGCGCGCTTGGTGTAATAGCCGAAGACATCGCGCTCGCCCCAGAGCGCCTCGGATTGCGCTGCGGCATAGTGGTGCTGTTCGAAAAGCCCGTTCCAGACCTCGTTCGACCATTCGAACTTGGCCTTGAGGTTGGGATCGAGATTGTCGCGCACGTATTCCGCGAATTTCCGGATGTACCAGTTGTCCCAGTTGTGCGGGATCGAAAACCAGGGATCGCTGCCTGTCTCGTTGGCCAGTTGAACCAGAATCTCGACGGGTACGCCGTCGATGGTCCAGCTTGCATCATCGACCTGCGGGCGGTCGGCCCAGGTCACGGTTTCAGCGTCACGATCGACCTGATTGGTCTCCATCCAGCGAATGACGCGCAGCTCGCGGGCATCCGAGATCAGCTCGAGCCATTCCGGATTGAACAGCGCGCCGGCCTCGTGCAACTCGACATATTCTTCGCGCACGATCGAAACATTGCGCGGCAGATTGGTGCTGTTCTCGCTCTCGGACATCAGCATTTGCAGGGATGTCGGTCCGGTGATCTCGAAGACGATCTTGCCGTCTTCCTCCGAGATAATATTGACTTCCTTGCCGACGAAGGTCAGCTCGCCCCGGCCTTCCCAGGTCGCAACATAGGTGCCGAGCCGGCCCTCGGTCTGCGGCCCGTCCTTGCTCCAGTCCCAGATCGTCCCCACGGCACTGGTTCCGTTCGGCAGTTCGGTCGGCCAGCCATCATTGTTCAGAACGGCCGGATCCAGATCTGCCATCTGGAACGTCCCGTTCGGCCGCGCAAACATCTCGCGCGACATGTGCATGATGTCGATGAATGGCATGCCGACAGTGTAGTCGGCCATGTAATCCAGATTGAAAGCGAGCGTTGGATCGCTCAATCCGGAATAGCCGTCCGTCTCACCCAGTAGGTCCCTCACAACACCCTCTTAGAAACTGGTTCACCCCTCGTCGAACGACCCCTACAGGGCGATTCGAGAGATTGGCTAGAAATTTCGCTGCTAGATGCGAAAAATTCTGCGAAATTTCGCCTTATGCGAAATAATATGACTGACATGTGGTCTTCTGTACTTTTGACATTTTTCGCAAAGAAAATTCTACTTTTGGCGAGCCCAGAACAGTTGGCTCCCGGAGGTGGTCTTTAAAGCAGGTGAGAGGAGACTATTCATAAACAGAACACAATACTGTCCGAATTCTGCCGTCAGAGCATCCGCCCAGCAGGAATCGGTCAATCTCGCGTTGATCTGGCAAAGCCCCCGCTCTCCCAAGTTCTACTGTGGCTTCAAACGCACACTGCCACTTAAACCGTCGTTTACCATAATTTGTGCGCCTGCGAAAAGATTTCTCGGCGTGGAAAAGGATGATTGGCGCTCGCGGTTTGTGGTATATACTGTGTTAACGAGAGTGAGACGGGCATGCTGTTTGCATTCTGGCTAGATGTCCGTCGTGCTTGTTTGGGTATGGAGCGCCTAGAAGTTCCCGCGCGTCGTTTGAGCGGGTCCCGCAAGGTGTTTGTTTGTGGAGCGTAACTAAATGTCTTTATCGGAAACCTTCCTTCGTTCGGATGGAATCGACGCGACCAGCCTGGGGCGTCAGTCCGTAACGAGACGGTGGCGCGAAGGTCATACGGGTTTCCGTCTTACCTGCCTTCTGGTGCTGGTCGATCTCGCGTGTGTCGCGCTGAGCTTCACCGCCGGGGCACTGATTTCCGATGTCACACGCGATCTGCTCGGTCTGACTGGCGGGCCTGTTCTGGCCATGCTTGCGGGCCGCGCCCAGGATCTGGTGCTGCTGGCCGTATTGCTGGTCGGTGTCTTTGCCTTTGGCGGACTTTACCGCCGTGCCAGCTGGGAGCTGGACGAGATCTGGCGCATCCTTGCCGCTGTCGCGCTGATCGCCATGTTCGATACGACGCTGCAATTCGCGCTGGATGACCATACTTCGCGGCTGTGGTTCCTCGGGGCCTACCCCCTGATGGCCGCCTCGATCATTCTGGGCCGCATGGCGATCCGGTCGCTGCCGATGGTGCGTCAGGCGATGACCAGCCACGTGATTCTGATTGGCACCGGTGTCGAGGCGGACAAGCTGATCTACGAGATGCGCGCAAGCCGGGCTGGCCCCGTGAAACTGCTTGGCAGCATCGAATTCTCGAAAATCGCCGCCCGCGATCCGCGGCTTCTGGACCAGATGCTTGACCGTCTGGCCCGCAATTCCGGGATCCCCGCTTACCGGGTGGTCACGGTGCTGGCACCGAGCGCCGAGGAAATCTCCTCTGCCGAAGACACGATCGCGCTCTTGAACCTGGCCGGACGCAGCTGGTCGGTGGTGCTGCCGTTCCGCGGTCTCGCCCGCAACGGGCTGAGCCTGCAGAAGGTGATCGGCGCCGATACGGTGATGGCGGACATGCGCCCGAGCGCGCCGGGCATCGCGGCCCTGCGTCTCGTCAAGCGTGGCTTCGATCTGGCGGCCGGTCTTTTGATCACGCTGCTTCTGGCGCCGGTGCTTCTGACATTCGCGGCCTTCCTGTCGTTCGAGGGCGGACCGGTCTTCTTCAAGCAGCTCCGTGTGGGCCGCAATGGACGCCGGTTCTGGTGCTACAAGTTCCGCTCGATGCGCCCCGATGCCGAAGAGCGTCTGACCGAGCTTCTGGCCACCGATCCGGCGGCACGTGCCGAGTGGAACATGTACCAGAAACTGCGCAACGATCCGCGGATCACGCCGATCGGCCAGTTCCTGCGCAAGACCTCGCTTGATGAGCTGCCCCAGCTTCTGAATGTGATCATGGGCGATATGAGCCTTGTCGGCCCGCGTCCCATCATTGCCCCGGAAGTGGATGGCTATCCCAGCGACAGGGCCTATGCCGAGAGCGACGACTTCATCTACTACGAAGCCTGCACGCCGGGGATCACCGGGCTCTGGCAGGTCTCGGGCCGGTCGGACACCAGCCATGACGAGCGCGTGCGTCTCGATCGCTGGTATGCCCGCAACTGGTCGTGCTGGCTCGATCTCCTGATCCTCTTGCGCACCGTGCGCGTGGTGCTGTTCCGCACGGGCAGCGTCTGAGGTCTGATTCCTCTCGCGCCTTCAGGCGCACCTGAAAATGCCCCGCCGGAGATCTGGCGGGTGCAAAAAATTCCCCCTCCCTCTCCCTGATGATCGCTGTTCTACCGGCAGGCCACACCGGGCACGCCGCAGGGAACGCTTTGAGATCAGGACCTTACGGCATCTGAACGCCTGGGCTCGCCCACTTGGCGGGGACCCAGCGCGCGATCCTGCCCGGGGATCCGCAACAGTCCCGGGACCGGGCCTATCTTCTCCGCGAATTCTTTGAGGCCACTGAACAGAGCAAATTCTGCGGAAAAACGCCCATGTGCTGGTGCACGAGACAGGCTTTCAGAACTTTCGCCGCCCCGACGCGGCACCGCCTGCCGGCTGATCCCTTGGCGGATCGCCGGCCGGGAGGCGCGGCATGATCGGTCTGGCAACTGCCCTGACCATAGGGGGCGGGCTGGCCGTTTCCGCCAGCTCTCCCGTGGTCACGGGCTCTCTCGAGTACCGGATCGGGGCGCTGACCCTGGCCGGGACCGCGCTGGCTCTGTCGGACCGGATCGCCGGCACGGTCGCAGGCCAAGCCATGGACCTGGTGCTGGGTCCCCGGGTGGCGGGCGGCGATCATTTCACCACGTCCGGGACGCAGCTGGTGGCGACCGCCCCGCCGGGTGATGGCGCCTATCTCTACACGGGCTGTGTGCTGAGGACCGCGACCGGGGCCTCGTCCCCGCCGTTCGATCTGGCCGTCACATCGGTGCCGGACAGCTATTCCGTCGGCTCGGATATCGAGTTTGCCGCCGCGGTGATCAACGCGGACCCGGCGGCTGCGTTTCTCGAGGTGCGCGGCTATCGCCTGCCGCTCCCGCAGGTCACGGGGCTTCTCGGCCCGGCGGAAGGCCGGGCGGGTGATCCTTTAGGCCCGCTCTCCCTGAAAGCGGGCTTTGCCGTGACCGGCGATCCTACAGGCAAGTTTTTGGGGATCGCTCTGGCACCGGGCTCGGATCTGTTGCCGCAGGGACTGGCGATCAATCCCGGCTCTGGCGTGCTCTCCGGCGTGCCGACAGGGGCCGTGAGTGCGGTGCTGCTGCTCGAGGCGACATCGCCCGGCGGGTCCGCCCAGACCGGTCTGATGCTGAACATCGCCGCCGCGGCCGGGACCGGCGGTTTCTCGTCCGGATTTTCACATGGATTCAGGAGGGCTGCCTGATGCCCCAGAAGACGCGCACCGCGCTGCTGACTGACATCACGACCCTGCTGCCGGACAACGATACCGGTGCCATCTCGGAGGCGGATCTGCGAAGCATCGCCACCGATCTGGCGGACAGCACCCGCTTTCTTGGCGAGGCGCCGGCGCCGCACGGCCATGATGCGGGCGAGGTCTCGGGCCTCGCGCCGGTGGCCACCTCGGGCGCCTATGGCGACCTGACGGGCCAGCCGGTGATCCCGGCCCTGCCCGGCGATATCGGGGCGGCGGCCTTCGTCCACGACCATGTGCTGGCCGACATCATGGATGCAGGCTCTGCCGCAGCGTCGGAGGCCTCGGCCTTCGCAACCGCGGCCCAGGGCGTGCTGGCGGGCACCGCCCTGCAGCCCGGCGCGCAGATCCCGGCCGGGGATGTGACAGGGCTTGGAAGCGCCGCCATGTCGGATGCAGGCGATTTCGCTACGTCTGCACAAGGCACGCTGGCAGGTACCGCCATCCAGCCCGGCGATGCGGCTCTGATCACTTCCGCCGAGCGCACGAAGCTGGGCGGCATCGCCGCGGGCGCCGAGGTCAATCTCACCGGCCCCGAGATCGTGGCCGCCATCGATGCCGCTCTCGGACATGCGGACTGGCGCACCGCCGGGGCTGGCGGCGGCGCGACCGCTCCGGGTCAGGTCACGGGTCTTGGTGCCACCTCCGGCGACGGCCAGGTGACGCTCGTCTGGACTGCGCCCGCCGATCCCGGCAGCGCGGCGCTGACCGATTACATCATCGAGCGCCGGATCAGCGGCGGGACCTTTGCCGCCATCGCGGGCGGGGGAGGCCTTGCCACGGTCTTCACCGATACCGGAGTGACAAACGGCACCACCTATGAGTATCGCATCGCCGCCCGCAACGGGGCCGGTCTGACCGGGCCGGTCTCGGCAACCGCCAGCGCGACCCCGGCCGCCTCGACCAGCGTGCCAGAGCAGGTCACGGGACTGGTGGCGGCCCCCGGCGACGGACAGATCGTGCTGAACTGGACCGTGCCCGGCACCGGCGGCTCGGCGCTGACCGACTACATCATCGAGCGGAGCATCGGATCCGGCAGCTTTGCCCAGATCGCGGACGGGGCGGGCACGGCCACGACCTTCACCGATACAGGGCTGACCAACGGTGTGACCCACACCTACCGGGTCGCCGCGGTCAACGGGATCGGCACCGGCGCGTTCTCTGCCAGTGCCGGTGCGACGCCGACAGTCAGCACCTTTCAGGTCACTGGCGGCAGCGGCGGGGTCACGATCACGGTCGGTGCTGGCGCTGCGAGCCTCGACATCGATGTCGTGAGCCCGGCGGTATATGCCGGGAGCTACACCATCGCCTTGGCTGATCTCGCCGCTGGCCCGGTCAATCTGGTGCCCGTCGCCGCCGAGGGCGTACAGGGCGCGGGCAATCAGCTGACGGTCCAGCCTGGTCTCTGGATCTATGACGAGGCCGGCGGCGCGCCGCTCCTGACCTATGAATGGCAGCCGCAGGCCGCCGGTGCCGGGACGGTTTTCGGGAGCACGTATACCCAGACCGCGATCGACGCGACCTTCGGAGTGCGCCTGATCGAGACCGCGACCACCGGCGCAGGCCAGCGCACTGGTCTGATCGATGCCGTGCCGATCCCGTTCCCGGCCCGGGTCCTGCTCGACACCACCACCAATCTCAGGCTCGACCCTCTCGAGAATGCCGCATCGCGCCGGCGCGTGCTGGCCTTCCGGATCCTGCCCGACAACGCGGTGACGGCCAATGGCGGGCAGTACATCTTCTCCCGCTTCTTCTCGTTCAAGAAGATCTTCAACGGCACGACCGTCTTCGAGTTCCTCACCCCCTCTGGCGGAGGCGCTTCGACCGGGCGCGGCAATCAGGGTGCCTTTGTCCCCGATGGTGCGCCGCTGTCGGTCATCTTCGCGATGGATCTCGACGGCGGGCTGCCTGGCGCAGATACGGCGCAGGTCTGGATGAACGGCTCGATCGTCGCGAGCTGGGCCGATACCGGGCTCTCGCCCTATCAGAACACGCAGTTCAATTTCGGCGGTGTCGGGTCCAGCCCGGCGGTTCAGGCCGAGCTCCAGCAATGGCTGCTTTATGCGGGCAATGACGTGCCGGCCAATCCGGCGCTTCTGGCCGCCGAGCTTTTCGACGGCCCGAATGCCGACCCTGAGCTGAACTATCGCCCGAAGGATCTGCTCCCCGCCATCTCGGGCGGTGCGCTGAACATCGGGGGCGTCGACTTCGACCTTTTCATCAATGGCTTCGCGGATCAGTGGGCCGCCGGCAACAACCTGATCGGCACCGGCATCACTGTCACCGGCACGCCGAGCGATATCGCAAGCTGAGGGGCGCATCATGGCGACGATCAAACTGGATGGATTCCCGACCGGCCAGGCCACGGTCTCGGCCTCGGAAGACGGCAGCGCAGCGCAGCAGGCCACAGGCGATTTCGTGGCGCCCGTGGCGCCCGCCGAGGATGCGGTCTACTATGCGCAGGATGCGGTCCTGAGCGATCGCATGTGTGGCATCCAGTACAACATGGCCTCGGACTTTGGGAACGGCACCCGGTTCGCCGGGGGCTATGCGCCGTGCCGCTATTCTGAGCGGCTGGATCCCGCCGATATCACACAGATCGCGGGCAACCGTATTCATGCCCATTTCAACAAGCTTACCAATTTCGATCTGATTGCGGGCGGCGCGCTGGACGATGAGCCGCTCAACCCATCCATCGCGCAGGTCTATCGTGCGACCAACGGCGCATTGCAGCTTGTGCGCGAGAGCCGGGTCGTGAGCCATGTCGTCAATGACTGGAAGACGACGCTGGCCTCCGGTCAGCGCATCGGTGCGGGCAATACGCCCCTGATCACCGGCACAAGTTTCACGGTGGGCTTCTTTGTTTTCACCAAGCCCAATCACACGATCCATTTCGGGGTGGCCGCTGTCGTGCAGGGCAGCCTGCAATGGGGTCAGACGGCGCACATCTCCTACACCACGCCATCGGTGCTCACCAATACCGGCAGCTCAGGGGGCACAACACCGATCTCGACGGTCGGGTTCAGCCAGAACACCGGACTGGCCGCGCCCACCAACCTCACCGCGACAGCGCAGGGCAACGGCTCGTCCGTGCTGTTGAGCTGGGATCCGGTCGCCGGCGCGGACGGCTATGTCATCTTTCAGTCCGACACCGACCCGGCGGGTCATACCGGCGTGTTCATCGATCTCGAAGACGATGGCGGCACGCAGGTCCAGACCCAAACCGACAAGATCTATATCCGCAAGACCGTGACGCGGCCGTCGATCAACTGGGTCTCGCCCCGGATCTGGACCCTGGAAGACGGGCGCGCGGATTTCCGGTCCCTGCATGCCGTGCCCGATGTGATGCCGGACGAGGATCCCGACATCGACTGGCGACTGGTCAATGACCATCCCGGGATCGGCTCGCACTCGCTTGAGGTGACGCTGAACAACTCGAAATCATTCACGCTGGGCCGGGCCTGGGCGGCGTCCATAGAGCAGAGCTTCTATGAGGTGCTCGATCCCTCGCAAACCTATCGGTTGTCGATCTGGCTCAAGGCTTCCGAGCCGCGCACGCTCACGTTCAACCCCGATCTCAAGGATGGCGTGAACCCGCAGGGCACATTCAACGTGACGACGGACTGGCAACAGTTCACGTTCGATTTCCAGCCTGCCGCCCTGCATGCCACGGGCTCGCAAATCTCGATCTGGCGCCTGGCGCTCACCTCGGATGCGAACGGCGTTGTCTACAACGTCGCCAATCCGCTGTTGTACCTTCTGGACAGTGTGGCGAAGCCCTATGAAATGAAGGCCACGGATCTGGCCCAGCACGGCAACATCTACGGCCACAGGCTTCAGGCAAACTCGCTTTGCTCAAATCGAGGGTTCACCCTGGACGGTCTGACCAACCCGGCGGGCGAAGGCGGGTCTGCAGGTCGCAAGGAGACACGCACGGGCGGCGCGACCATTACGGTGCAGCTCAACAACCTGCTGAACACGGGCGGGGAGCTTTGCTATGTCACGCTCGACCCGAGCCTGACGGAGCAGGAGATCCTTGATCTCATGGAGTTCCTGTTTGCCCCGGCCGGGGCCGGACAGTGGGCCGACAAGCGGGTCGCTCTGGGCCGAAGCGATCCCTGGCACACCGCCTTTCCGCGCTGGCGCTGGGAATGGATGTGCGAGCCCTGGAACCAGCTTTTCCGGCCGTGGTCCTTTGTCATCACCGACACCATCACCGACAGCGTGACCGGTGCCAATTACGCGGGCGGTGAGTACTACCAGCTCTGGGTCAACTACCTCAAATCGATCATGCGCTCCTCGCCCCACTGGACGGCTGATGTGGAGAACCGCATGGAATGGGCGATCGGGGGGTTCCACACAATTCCGCAATGGGCAGAGGGGGCCTGGGCCCATGTGCCCGCTGAGGATATGGGCCTGAAGACCGGGACCGGGATCGCGAAATATCTTGCGGGCTGGGAGCTCGACTACGGCACGCCGCTGCAAAACCCGGAAGGGTATTTTCAGTTGCTCAACTTCGCTTCATTGCGCGGCTTTTATGTCGACAACGGGCTGGCCGAGGCAAACAAGGTTGAAAACGGCGGCAACGGCCATTTCATGTTCACCTATGAGGGCGGGCCCGGGTATAACCTCAACGGTCTTAACGGCGTCGTGGTCACCGCGCAGGACGAGTACGAACAGGAACGCACGACCAAATCGATTTCAGGCGCTGCGGGCAATGTCGCCAACTTCATGGTTGCCTGGGAGGCGGGCTTCGATGACCTCGATATTTTCGGGTTCAAGAAAGGCGATTACTGGTCAACGCATGCCACATGGGATCAGGGCGGGGCGGACTATCCGTTCTTCCAGATGCTCAAGCTGATCAACGAGGAGTGTGTGGGCGAGGTGCGCCGGGTCGCCAATCTCAAGGTCCCGGTTCAGTTTGTGCCGGGTCAAGGCAACGAGCCGGATGTCTATGACGCGCCCAGCGTTCGGGTTTGGCAGACCAGGAACGGCAATCGGGTGTGCTATATCGTGACGTCGGCCACGCTGCCTTTCGACGAGATCGATGCCGCCGACCCGTTGTTTAATGCGAACGACAACGGGGTGCGTAGTTTGAATATCCAACTGCCCTTTGCGAGCGCTTCCAGCCTGACCCGCTATGCCTTCGACGTGGCGCTTGACCCCAACCATCACTATACGTCGCACAATGTGGCGCCTGTGGGATCAGAGCCCGAGGCGAAGGATATCCAGATCCACCAGACCAGCATGACACCGGTCTTTCCGGCACTGAAGGCAACGATCAGCCCGGCAGCGACGCATATCTATGTGTTCGACGGGGTGAGTTGAGGAGAGATTCGGGATGACCATATATGCCTCCGTCCTCCCACCCCTATTATAAGTCCGAGTCGGGTTTAAAGATGCTTAAGCCGCGTTCGGATCGATGGTCGCGGCACACTGGACGCGCGCAGTGTCAAAGCCCTGTATCAAAGCCCTGTGCGCGGTGTGGTCGTGACCACGTCCCAGACCGTCTCCTGCATGGCGCGGGCGGCCTCCGGCCCGGGCGTCTTGGCAGGACTGCCATCGGCCCGCAGCAAGGCATGAGGCAGACCCACAGGGCTTTTCCCATAGAGCACCGCGTAATGGGTCAACGCCACCAGATAGGCCCCCGCATCGCTGAAATGGATCGGATCGAGCGTGCCGTCAGAGGATCTGCGTCCAAAGAGATCCTCACGGTTGGTCAGATTTCCAATGCCGCCCAAGGCCTCCAGGCGGCGCGCAAATGCCGCCATGACCTGACCCGCGGGAATGAGATGGATGGGCCGATCGACCCCATCGGCGGCCAGCGTGCGGAACAGGATCTCGCCTTCCCAATACGTTCCGAGATCACGGTCGAGGCGTAGAAGCCAGCCCTCGGGATCATCCAGCGGGTGCCAGCTTTCATAGAAGTAGACCCGCACCTCGGGGTTTGCCGCCCAGATGCGCTTTGCCCAGCGGGCGAGGTAATCCCAGCTTGCATGCCATTCGATGGCGGCCTTGATCTCGACCATCTCGGTCAGCACCACCGCGTCGTACTCCCCGCTGTCGACCGCCTCATAGGCGGGGCGGTGGCGGTTATGTCCGTTCATCTCGTCAAAGCCGTTGACCGTCTCGTCCGGCTCCCAATGGGCTTTGAGGGACGCCCCCCAGCCAAGCTGGCTTGCATGGGCATGGCCGGATCCGATCCCCGCCTCCGCCATCTGTTCCAGCATTGCGGGCATGTCGCGCCCGACCAGAGAATGGCCGAGATGGTAGACCTGCAACGGTGCTTCCGGCGGTGCCGGGCGTTCAGCGTAAAGCCGCTCCAGCGCGTCCCCGTCCAGCGGCTCGGGCACCGAGCAGCGCGTGACCATCCCGCAGGCGGCCAGCAGCGTACAGAGCCCCAATGTCAGCCGCCGGCGTATGCGTCCCAGCATGATCTCATCTCCCCATCAGCCCACCGGATTCTCATACCGGGCCAGGGACGTCATTTAAATGGAAATACCGGGCCTGCTCGGGCATATCGGCGGGACGAGAATATGCTGAGGAGCATCCATGCCAGAGACCGTCCTTCTGACCGGCGGCGCCGGGTATATCGGCTCGCACACCTATCTCGCGCTTGTCGAAGCCGGGCACCGTGTGGTGATCCTGGATGACTTCTCCAATGCGCAGACCTCGGTGCTCGACCGGCTGAAGCTGATCACCAACCGAGAGGTGATCTGCGAGCGCGGCGATGTGCGCGACCGGGCGTTTCTGGACCGCGTGCTGGAGGAGCATGGCATCACTGCCGCCGTGCATTTCGCCGCCAAGAAATCCGTGGGCGAGTCGGTCGACCAGCCGCTGGCCTATATGGACTGCAATCTCGGCGGGCTGGTTGCCCTGATGCAGGCGATGGCGGCGCGCGAGATCTTCCGGCTGGTCTTCTCGTCCTCGGCGACCGTCTATGCCGACCCGGAGGTCGTGCCCGTGCCCGAGGATGTCTCCCTCGGCTACACCAACCCCTATGGCTACACCAAACTGGCCGGGGAGCAGATCATTGCGCAGGCTGAGGCCGCCGAGCCGCGCTGGAAGGTCGGCGTCCTGCGGTACTTCAACCCGACGGGCGCGCATCCCTCCGGGCTGATCGGTGAGGACCCGACGGGGGTGCCCGCCAATCTGATGCCGTTCGTCGCCCGGGTGGCGCTGGGGCTGTTGCCCGAGATTCAGGTCTTTGGCGATGACTACCCCACCCCGGATGGCACCGGCGTGCGCGATTACATCCATGTCTCGGATCTGGCCGAGGGTCATGTCGCCTCGCTCGCGGCTCTTGGCGGTGAGGTCGGCGGCCACGTGGTCAATCTCGGCACGGGGCAGGGATACTCGGTCCTCGAGATGATCCGCGCCTATGGCAAGGCGGTCGGGCGCGATCTGCCGTGGAAGATCGCGCCACGCCGTCCCGGTGATATTGCCGCCTGCTATGCCGATCCCACCCGCGCCGAAGCGCTGATCGGGTTCAAGGCCAAACGGGGCCTCGAAGAGATGTGTGCCTCCGACTGGCACTGGGTGCAGACCGGGCTGGAGAAAAAGTAGAAACAGGGGTGAGGTCAGGGTTCACGACCAATCCTCGCCGGAATCGTCCGACTTGCCGATCCGCACGCCCGTTCGACGCCAGAACTCATCCTTGGCATCGCGCAGCACGTTCTTGATCCACGGCACCGATCCGGTGTGGAGCGCGTTCTGCGTGTATCCGAGGTTCGTGTCACTCGACTTCTGAATGCTCAGAACGGGGTTCGAGACCAGACAGATGTGCTCTGTATACTGTTTCCGAAAGTGGCTCAGGGCAGCATCGATATACATCGACCCGCCTTCAGGGTGGCCTGCCGGGCGTTCGATGACCAGCCGCAGGTAATCTCTCAGAGGCTCCATGCCGCGCCGGTGCACCGCGTAGCAATGGGCCCACATGAACCCGGCCGTGCTGGGATAGACCGGCTTCGATGCCCCCTTGGGGTGCGACGCCAGAAAGTGCCCGGGAAACCACATCGACCAGTCATGAGCTTCGACATGCGAAAGCACGAAGTCCTGATACTCCGGGGTGCACAGCCGCGACCGGAAAATCGCGTCATCTTCCAGAACCAGAATTCTCTCGAACCCGTTCTGGTGAGCGTCCTCGATGTTCTGCAGGTGGCTGAGAAAATTCCCCCTGACCCCTTTCGAGGGAAAGCCGCCGGGATCGTCGCAGATCGGCGCCTCGGGAACGAAGAGCTTGGCGTCGAGATCCGTGACCCCCAGTTTGCTCATCTCGCCGCGAATGGAGGCCAGCCTGTCCGGCCGCGACGGCAGGTTGATCACGTATATTCTGTCGAAGAAGTCTTCCAGTGACCTGCTCGAACCGGGTTTGTCATTCATAGCGTGTCACACGTTCATTCCACTTTACCGGGGCAGGCCCTCAGGCGCGCAAGTCGCCCTGACTTTCCAGGAACCACTGGTATGTTTGCGCGATACCATCCTCAAGCGTGATGCTGGCCTCCCATCCCAGTCTCTTCAGGCGGCTGACATCCATCAGTTTGCGCGGGGCGCCGTCGGGCTTGTCGGGATCGGTCAGGATCTGATGGCGATATCCGACCACCCGGGCCACGGTCCGGGCCAGATCCAGGATCGTTATGTCCGTGCCGGAGCCCACGTTTATGTGGCTCAGCATCGGCTCGGTTTCACGGTCGTAGACATCCTTGGGCAGACCAAGCACGAACAGGGAGGCGGCGGCCATATCGTCCACATGCAGGAATTCCCTTCGCGGTGTGCCGGTGCCCCAGATCACCACCTCCGTCAGGCCTGATGTCCGCGCTTCATGGAACCGGCGGATCAGGGCAGGCAGAACATGCGAGTTTTCCGGGTGAAAGTTGTCCCCCGGCCCATAGAGATTTGTCGGCATGACGGACCGGTAATCGCGGCCGTATTGCCGGTTGTAACTCTCGCACAGCTTTATCCCGGCAATTTTTGCGATGGCGTAAGGCTCGTTCGTGGCTTCCAGCACACCGGTCAGAAGCGCGCTTTCGGTCATGGGTTGCGGCGCGAGCTTGGGATAGATGCAGGACGAGCCGAGTTGCAGCAATGTCTGCACATCGGCCGCATGGGCCTGATGGATCACGTTGGCCTCGATCATCAGGTTTTCATAGATGAACTGGGCCGGATAGGTGTTGTTGGCGTGGATGCCGCCGACCTTTGCCGCGGCCAGGATCACCTGGTCCGGGCGCTCATCCGCCATGAAACCGGCGACGTCTGCCTGATCTGTCAGATCCAGCTCTGACGAGGTGCGGGTGACAAGCTCGATATCCGGGCGGGTCTCGAGCGCCCGGCAGATCGCACCCCCCACCATCCCGCGATGCCCTGCGACGTAAATTTTCATCGTCTCAGGTCTCGACACTCACGGGAACCTCCATCCCGTGCTCCTTCAGGAACGCGTGACGGCGGGCGGTCTTGAGATCCTCGGCGACCATCTCTGCGCACATCTCCTGAGCCGTGATCTCGGGCACCCAGCCGAGCTTCTCCTTTGCCTTGGAAGGATCGCCCAAAAGCGTTTCCACCTCGGCGGGCCGGAAATACCGCGGATCGATCCGCATCACCACATCCCCGGGCGTCACGCCGGAGGCCATATCGGAGGTCACCGCCGAGACGGTGGCGATCTCGCCTGGACCGCTGCCGGAAAACTCCAGCTCGATCCCGAGCTCGCGGGCCGACCATGTGATGAACTCGCGCACGGAATACTGCAGGCCGGTGGCGATCACGAAATCCTCGGGCTGATCCTGCTGCAGCATCATCCACTGCATCCGCACATAGTCCTTGGCGTGCCCCCAGTCGCGCAGGCTGTCGATGTTGCCCATATAGAGGCAATCCTCGAGGCCCTGCGCGATGTTGGCGAGACCCCGGGTGATCTTGCGGGTCACGAAGGTCTCGCCGCGCCGCGGGCTCTCGTGATTGAAGAGGATACCGTTGCAGGCATACATGCCGTAGGCCTCGCGGTAGTTCACCGCAATCCAGTACGCGTAAAGCTTGGCCACGGCATAGGGCGAGCGGGGATGAAAGGGCGTTGTCTCGCGCTGGGGAACCTCCTGGACGAGCCCATAGAGTTCCGAGGTCGACGCCTGATAAAACCGCGTCTTCTTTTCGAGCCCGAGAAACCGGATCGCTTCGAGCAGGCGCAAGGTTCCGATCGCATCGACATCGGCGGTGTATTCGGGAGCCTCAAAGCTCACGGCAACGTGGGACTGCGCCCCGAGGTTATAGACTTCATCCGGCTGGATCTTGTTCATGATCCGCGTGAGGTTCGAGGTGTCGGTCAGATCGCCATAGTGCAGGATGAACCTCTGATGCTCGGTGTGAGGGTCCTGATAGATGTGATCCAGCCGAGCCGTATTGAACTGCGAGGCCCGGCGCTTGATGCCGTGCACCTCATAGCCCTTGCCCAGCAGAAACTCGGCGAGATACGAGCCATCCTGACCGGTAATTCCTGAGATTAATGCCGTTCGTTTTTCCAAATTGGTCTCCACACCGATAGCTCATTTCCGGATGACAGATTGCGCGGCTCTTTCAGTCCTTTGCGTGCTCCATCTCCCCGGAAGTGAACCCGTCGTCTGGTCGATCTTGTCGCCGCCTGACCTCTAAGCCACGGCCAAGGCGCGTTCAAGGCAACCTGTGGGACCGGGGCTGCGCGCCTTGAGCCGGAACCCCGCCACACCCGGCTGCGGTCTTCTCCGGGGTATCTTTGGCAGATATATGTTTTGCATTGCGTTACGTTTTCATGGGTGTCGCTCTCTTCGTGCAAAGGGCTGCAGACCTGCGTGCCTTGGGCGGCATGGGGTTCGTGCGAGGGCCTGCAGAGTTTCGTGCCCGAGGCTGCGCATGGCGAGATTCAGGGCTGTTTTTCAAGATGTTACGCCCTGCCCACCTTTTAACATCCGAAATAACAGAGATAACGGCGGGCTGAAAAACCGGGCAGGGCCAAGCCTGCAGCCGATCGCACGAATCCAAGCGGCCAGACCGTGGAGAAACCGAACGAATCCAGAGCTCTGGGCCAGAAATATTCGTGCCGGCGCCTGCATGCAGGTGAAACCACGAAGGACGGGGCTGGTGATTGCAGCGCATATGGGCAAGTTATCCACAGACGGGCACACGCAGCCCGCCCCTTCGTGACTTCGGCTGCAGGGAAGATCGCATGACACAGGCCACGCTGCCGCTGGAGATCGAGGTCCCGGACACCGCGGATCCGAAGATCACCGCTCTGAATGACAGCCCGCTGACCGGCTCGGTCAAGGGCGAGCGTTCGATGATGGCATTCCCGTTCTTTCATCTCGCCAAGGGACGGCGGATGAAGCCGATCACCTATGATGACGGCACGGCGAGGATCGAGGTCCGGCCCTCCTCGACCGGGTTGGCGACGATCTATGACAAGGACATCCTGCTCTATCTCGCCTCGCTGATGGTCGAGAAGATCAACAAGGGCGAGGCGCCGGGGCCGGAGTTCACCTTCACCGCCCATGATTTCATCAGGGTTGTCGGGGCCAACCGCTCAGCCCGGACCTATGCCCGCGTGGCCGGCGCGCTTGAGCGGCTGCAGGGCACGCA
Source organism: uncultured Limibaculum sp. (assembly GCA_964475765.1). Classification (GTDB taxonomy): domain Bacteria; phylum Pseudomonadota; class Alphaproteobacteria; order Rhodobacterales; family Rhodobacteraceae; genus Thermohalobaculum. The sequence continues at coordinate 57,954 of CAYYZH010000002.1, read as the reverse complement.
GATCCGCACCAATATCGAAGCGGGCGGTGAGGGCGAGGACGGCTGGTTCTCCTGGATCGCCGAGGCGCGGGTGGCTTACGTCAAAGGCGCGCGCGGGGAGAAGCGGCTGAAGGCGATCACCGTGCGTCTGTGTAATTGGATGCACCGGGCGATCCTGAAGGACCTGCGCATCCTGACCTATGACCACCGCTATTTCGCGCTGGGACCCATCGAGCGGCGATTGTATGAATTGGCCCGCAGTCATTGCGGGCGCCAGCCTAAATTCGTGATCCGGCTGGAGCGATTGTACGAGAAAGTCGGCTGCGAGGACGAGCTCAGAAACTTCAAGGTCAAGCTGAAGAAGATCGCCGCAGGCCAGACCATCCCGGAATATTTCGTCAGCCTCGTCGATGATCCCGCCAGTGCGATCACCGCCGATCAGATCGCAAACGGCGAGGCCCCGCGCCCCGCACCCGGACGCCAGCCGCTGGTCGCCTTCCATCCCAAGGGCGGCGCAGCGATAGAGGGGTAAAGCGATTTGGGATCAATCCGAAATCGCTCGAGCCCCCCTGATATCCTTCAATCACGCACCGTTTGTTGATGGGCCTGTGATTGGCGGGCCGGGATATGCTGCACATACTCCCGAGACCAAGCTCGTGCGCCGGTCCCTGCGAAAAAGACGGGGCTGTCCAGCGCACAGCATCGGCGCGGGCTCCGCGCCGAGGGAATGGACGAGGGAACGGAAACGACAGGCGAAAGGCCCGGATATGATATCGGCGATCAGCTCTTATTCTCGCAACATGACGCTCTCGGCGCTGGCGGCGTTTGCTCTGGTCTGGGGCACGGCCCCCGCCATCGCGGAGACAAACACCCTGCCCGATTACGTGATCGCTGAATTCGGCGCGCCCCCGGCGATCCCGGAAGGGCAGCTTTCACCGGACCTCGCGGCCGCTGTGCAGACCGCCTTTGTCGACAGCGTGGTGGACTCGAACTGGGGCGTCGAGCAGATCGAGGCACTGGACACGGTGGTGGCCTCCAAGGACCCGCGCCTCGTCTGGATCATCAGCGACCTGATGCGGTTCATCAACGATCCCGGATTTCACTCGTCGCTCGCCTACAGCGCCTTCAAGCTCTTGGACAAGGAAGCGCCCGCCGCCAACGACTGGGGCGCGGTGACGGATCATCTCATCGCCTGGGACATTCCCGCCCCGCCGGGCTACCTGCCGGTCAAGCGGGCGATCTTCACCAGCATCGTACCGGGCTGGGACAAGATCTTCGTCGAGGGCAATATCGACTGGCGCCATGTCTCCTGGGGCGGGGTGCTGATCGACGACCGCGCCTATGACACGACGGACGAGCTGTGCAACTGCATCCCCGCCGCCGACAATCCGGAGGTCAGCACCGCCGAAGAGGCCACATGGCTGAAGGACGAGGACATCGTCTTCGGCGTTGTCGTCAACGGCGAGGCCCGGGCCTATCCCCGGCGCATCATGGAAGTGCGCGAGATGGTCAACGACACGCTTGGCGGGCGCACCCTCGGCATTCCCTACTGCACGCTGTGCGGGGCTGCGCAGGCCTATTTCACCGACCAGTTGCCCGAAGGCATCTCACGCCCGGTGCTGCGCACATCAGGTCTGCTGATCCGCTCGAACAAGGTGATGTATGATGTGAACACCTATTCGGTGTTCGACACCTTCCTCGGCGATGCGGTCACGGGGCCG
>CAYYZH010000002.1:44324-56154 GCA_964475765.1 uncultured Limibaculum sp. | reverse complement strand
TGTGAACACCTATTCGGTGTTCGACACCTTCCTCGGCGATGCGGTCACGGGGCCGCTGTCGAAGAAGGGTCTGAAGCTGAAACAGGCGAGCGTTGTCACAACCGATTGGGGCACGTGGAAGGCGGAGCATCCGCAGACCACGGTGCTGATCGAGGAACTGGCCCTTGGCCGCGATTTCGACTTCCGCAATGGCCGCGATGCCAACGGGCCGATCTTCCCCGTCGGCGATGTCGACCCGCGCCTCAGCGTGCATGAGGACATCATCGGGGTGGTGACCGCCTCAGGCCAACCCGTCGCGTTCCAGCGCAGCAAGGCCTATCTCGCGCTGAAGGACGGCGGTGAGATCGCCTATGAGAACGTGCGGCTCAAGCTTGATGCTGGCGGGATCAAGGCCGTCGATGCCAGCGGCGCGGATCTTGGCAGCCATCAGGCGTTCTGGTTCGCCTGGTCGCAGTTCCATCCCGACACGGTGCTCTGGCCGGGCTGATCTGGCAGAGCTGACCTGGCGGGAGCTGTTCTTTAGGGGGCCGAGTTGTAAGGGGCGGTCCACGTCTCGATCACCCGGTCCCATGGGAAGCGCGCCTCGGCCAGACGGCGCGCATTGACCGAGATCTCCTCGGCCGCCTCCGGATCCTCGGCCAACCGGTCCATGCCCGCTGCGAAATCGGCGATGATCTGGGCCTCAGCGTTCGGCTCGACATAGATCGCGCTGGTGGCATCCGCCAATCGGGACGGCCCGCCCCAATTGAGCGCGATCATCGGCAGGCCCGCCAGCATCGCCTCCTGCATGACATTGCCATTGGCCTCGGCCAGCGTCGGAAAGACGAACCCGCGATAGTCGGCGAACCGCGCCAGGAGATCGTCATGGGCGCACCAGCCGAGGAAGCGCACGCGGCTCTCCAGCCCAAGGTCACGGGCCAGCGCCTCCCATCCAGGACGCGCCTCGCCCTCGCCAAAAACATCGAGCGTGATGTCCGGCCCCGCCTTGGCCACGGCCCGGATGGCAAGGTCGATGCCCTTGAGATCCGTCAGCCGGGAGGCGGTGACAAACCGCGTGTGCCGTCCCGCATGGGTCAGCCGGGGCGCATCGCGCCAGGCCTCGGGCACACCGACATCGGCGACGTCGACCATGCGCGCGGGGTCCACGCCAGCGGCGCGCAAGGAGGTGTGCGTGCGCTCGTAGCCCGAGACCAGCACCGTCTCATAGCGCCGCTTCTCACCGGTCAGGCGCAAGAGGCGCTGCGTCAGGAAATGCAGTTTGTGGCGCAGCCGGGCCGCCCGGCCCTCACGCGCGGCGAAACAATCGGGATAGGCGATGTTACCGTTCAAGGGCCCGATGATCAGCCGATAACCCTTCGGCGGAAAGCGTGGGGCCACGGGCGAGATCGGGCAGACATAATGCACGATATGGCCCCGGTCCGGCAGCGCGAGATCGCGGATCAGCGCCCGGGTCATCCAGTGAAAGATCGGCAGGTTGAGCTTGGTGAGCCTGAGCCGCCAGAGCCAGTTCTGAAGCCTGCCATCGGCGACATAGCGCACGCGATCGGCAAAGGGCCGCCCCTCCATATCGCGTCTGGACCGTTCATGGGTGATCAGCCAGACATCGTCGCGCTGCGCGGCCAGACGCTCGAAGAACTGCAGCGCCCGGATCGCCTCGCCGCCGGAGAGGTCGGCAAAGCTCGAGACCAGGATCACCCGGGGCTGGTCAGCGGATGGGGCGTTCATCAGATCTCCGCCAGGGCAAGACGCACACGGTCCAGCGCATCATGGCGCCCGACCGCGACCCGAGGCAAGGCAAAGGCATCGGCGCCATCGCGCCAGAGGCTCTGGCCAAGAATGGTAGCCGTATGGAACCCGGCATCGGCCACAGCGCCCGCCACAGAGCGGTTCCAGTTGCCATTGGGATAGGCGAAATGCTCCACCGCCTGACCCGTCCAGTCGCGGAGCAGATCGCGGCAGGTGCGGATGCTGGCGGCGGCCTGATCCAACGGAATGCGATCGAGCAGGTGGTGGCAATGGCTGTGCCCGCCAATGGTGACCATGGGATGGGCGGCAAGCTCGGCCAGTTCGTCCCGCGTCATCGGGCGGAGCGGGCCGTCAGGACAGGGATTGTCGGGGCCCGTGGCTCCCTCCCCGGCCTGATCCAGAACCCTGTTGGCCAGATCGTCACGCGCCCCGGGTTCGGCTGACTTGATCGTCTCCAGCACGTCCGAGATCCCCAGCCAACGCGCTGCGCCTGAGCCTGCGACGCGGATCGGTGGGCCCCCGAGATCGATCGCCAATTCCGCCGTGCCTTCCAGCGCGCTCATCACCCGGTCGAACCAGTAAGGTGTTTGTGCCTCGATATGACCGGTGGCGACATAGACCGTCACCGGAATGGGCGTGTGCGCAAGAAACGGCAGGAGATGGCGGGAGAGGCCGGCCTCCCCATCGTCGAAGGTGATCACCGCCAAAGGTTTATCTGGCGCCTTGTCACCCCCCGCCCCCGGTCCGGTCTGGACAGCCTCATCCAGACTGACAATCTGCCAGTGCCGGGCGACATAGGCGATCTGGTCGGCAAAATCAGAGAGTGCCAGCCGAACCCACGCCGCCTCGTCCACACCGTCCGCGCCAATCGTGTGATAGCAAAGGACGGTGATCGGTCGGCCCCGGGCCGCCCGCGCGCGCAGCACGCTCAGGCCCGGGCCAGACCCCAACGCAGTGCGTGCCAGCGATTTCACAAGCGATTTCATTGGGAGATTGAACGCAGGAAGGGCGCCGCCCGGGCGCCCGTTCCTTCAGCGCCCATGACCCCCGGTCTCGGTCCCGCTGAAAAGCCGGGCCAGCCGGACGGCCTCGTCATCGATGGAATGGCGCGCACGGACACGGGCAATGCTCGCCTCTCCCATCGCACCCAGCTCCTCGGGCGTGGCCGTGATGGTGGCGTCCATCGCCTCGGTCAGTGCGGGCACATCACTGGCAGGCACCAGCCAGCCGGTCTCGTCCGGGCGCACCAGTTCGGGAATGCCGGCCACATAGGTCGAGATAACGGGGCGACCGACCGCCATGGCTTCCATGATCACCACCGGCAGACCTTCCTGAAAGCTTGGCTGCACCAGAGCGGTCCCGGACATGATCTCGGCCCGGACATCCGCGCTTGAGACCCAGCCGGTGATGCGCACGCGATCCTCGATCCCCAGCGCCTTGATCCGCGCTTCGATCTCCCCGCGCAGCGGACCATCGCCGACCAGCACCAGCTCGGCATCGCCTGCGGTCTTCGCAAAAGCCTCGAGCAGGACCAGATGTCCCTTCTCGGTCGAGAACCGTCCGACACAGACAAGGCGCGGACGGGACGGGAACGGCTCCGGCACCTCGGAAAAGAACGTGCGGTCGATGCCGCAATGCACGACCTTGACCTTGTCCCATTGCTCGGGCGGCAACTGGCGCAGCATCTGGCTGCGCAGATAGGAGCTGATGGCAACGACGAACTTGGCCGCCTTGGTCTTGAGGTCGAGCTTGAGATAGGGCGCGTGATCGGCCTCGTCGGCCCCGTGCACCGTGAAACTGTAGGATGGCCCACCAAGCTGGCGCAGAAGCAATGCCGTCTCGGCGGCGTTGGTGCCGAAGTGGACGTGCAGATGGTCGACCGGGTCTTTCTCCAGCCACTCGTAAAGTCGACAGGCATGGGCGAGATAGACGAAGTGATAGGGCATCGGCCTGAGCGCCCGCCGTCCCAGCCGGAACGCAAGCCCGAGTGCAGAGAGGAAAGCGCCCGGCCGGCGCACCATCATGCGCGCAACAGCGCTCATCAGCGGCAGTGCCCCGTCGCCCAGCACATAGCGCGTGCGTTCGCGCTCGATCCGGTCCTGATCATCGGCGATCGGTGTGTCCCAACCCCTCAGCGCAAAGCGCCGGATCTTGAGCCCCTGCGCCTCAAGCGCGAGGATTTCGCGGCGAATGAAGGTATGGCTGACCTTGGGGTATTCGGTGGTCAGATAGGCCAGAGACAATGCCGCCGGCGCAGCACCGCCCATGGTCTCCGCCGCCCCATCATCCTGTTGCATCGCAGCCTGACCAACCAAACTCAGCGTGCGTTCGCTACGCTGCTCTTTTGGCATAGGCGGGACGGCTGAATAGGTAAAGGTACTATCCTTTAAAGCATTTTCACTCGAAGACGACACGTAGAACCCCCAAACACACGCTCCGGCACTGTCCGGCTTACAACTTCTATTATAGCCGATTTCTGCGCCAAAAATCAGGTGGACGCGCCGTATGCGCGAGAAATGCGGCACTATCGGGGTCGATATGGGTCGAAAGTTCCCGGAATACGGGCGCTGACAATCGGGGCTTCTCCCGGGGACGGATCGAGAGCGCCCGGCGCAGCGACTGTTTTACCCGGGCGGGCATGATTCGCGCTGTGGCCCCGGCACCAGGCAGCGCGCGCAACCGCGACCAGAGCGGCCCCGGCAGGGCCTTGCCCCGGCTGGGATTGACCACGACCCGGGGCGCGGCCTGAGGGGCAATCTCCAGAAACGCCGCGAGACCTTTAAAAAAAACCTCGGGATCGGCCTCGAGCTCCTCGACAAAGCCGATCAGGATCCGGGCGTCGGGAACATGCGCGCGCCAGACCTGCAACTGGCGCCAGTAGAGGCTGGGATCGACAAAGCGCGCGGGCTGCTTGGCCACCGCCCGGTCCGGGGTGTCCGGCACCTCCGCGCCGCGATCGGCACGCGCCTGGATCCAGTGCGAGACGATGCGCTCCATGGGATCGCGCACGAGATAGACCAGCCGCACCCCGGGACAGGCCGCCGCGAGACGTTCCGCCGTGCGGGGATAAAGCGCGGCCCAGCTGTAGCTGTTCGAGTTCTCCGCCAGCAATTGCCCCGGCCGTGCCCCGGCAAAGAGCGCGCCATAAGCCTCCGGTCCCTGATCCCAGATCTCGTCGCGGCTGAAATAGTCGGGATCGCGGCCTGCCACCATGTGCACATCCGGATGCGCCTCGAGCCAGGCGGATACCGTCGAGGTTGCGCATTTCATCGCCCCGATCAGCACGATATCGGGCCGGGCCGGGCAGCTGGCGGACAGGGCGGGGAGAGGCACGGACATGGCCTTCAGGTCGTTGCAGGCGCCGGGTAAAGTTTATCTTAAGTCTAAAGCTGTCTGTCGCCGGAAAGCCACGCATGCAAAGATGGGGTCAACAAGATTGGTGACATCTACTCTCAAACGGAATAAACAGTTTCAAAGCAGTATGGTACGGTGGTTTCTTGAACTACAACCATGCCACGAAACATAGTCGTTTCTTGAACAAGAGCGAGGGACAGTCATGGGGAATTATCTGGTATTACTGCGCCGCGAAGCCCGGCGGATCACCATTGCGCTGGCGATCCTGATCGGGCTTGTGGCCGGACCGGCTCTGGCCCAAGGGGTTGGAGATGATGGCTTTTACCGGGTACGCGCCGGGGATGTGCTGGTCGTCAACGTGCTCGAGGATCCCGAGCTGGACGCTCAGGTCCTGGTCCTGCCCGATGGCCGGATCTCGCTGCCTGTGGCCGGTACGATCCGCGCTGCGGGCCGCACACCGGGACAGGTCGAGCGCATCGTGCGCAGCCGCCTTGCCGGCAATTTCGTCTCGCCGCCCACCGTAACCGTCACGCTCACCTCGCTCGCCGAGGACGACGAGGATGAAGACGAAGAACAGTTCAGCGTCTACGTGCTGGGCGAAGTGACCCGGCCCGGGCTTTACGAGATCGACCCCGAAGAGCCGGTAACAGTGCTCGAGGCGCTGAGCTTGGCTGGCGGTGTCGGACCGTTCGCCGCGCGCGGCCGCATTCAGGTGCGTGAGCGCATAGACGGGGTCGAGACGCTGCGGCTGTTCGACTATGAGGCCATGGAGGATGGGATCATCAATACCGATCGCGATCTCGATGTGCTCAGCGACAACACCGTGATCGTCGTACCTGAACGCGGTCTGTTCGAGTAGACGCGACAAGAACGGGGCGCGGGCCGCCATGTCCATATCACCGGAGCAAAGCCCTGTGGCCTCCTGCGCGCGGGCTCTGACCCTTGCGGGTGCGCTTGGGCTGACGGCCTGTGCCGGGCCGTCGGAGATCCTGCCTTCGGGCTGGGACGCGGTGATCTCGCTCGCCCCCACGCTGACGGCAGAAACCAACCGCCAACTCGCGCCCTCCAGCGATCCGGCTTCCGATGACATCCTGCTGACCCAGGCGCTCAATGCCGGTCTGGTGCTGACCTCCGAGACCGAACGCAGGCTGCTGACCGGCGAGCTTGGCCTGACGGCGGCCTATTTCGAAGGCAGCGACAGCCGGGCCGGGACCGGCCGTCTCGACCCGCGCGCCAGCATCGGCGCGGTGGTGCGCCGCTCAGGGCTCGAGCTCAGCGCCAATGCCTCGGTCGATCTCAGCTCGACCGACCAGACCCAGGAAGACGACACCGGCATCACCGATGTGAACGCGACCCAGATCACCGGATCGCAGGAGCTGGGGCTGTTCTACCGGTTCAACCCGCGCCATGCGATGAACCTCGAGCTGAGCAACCGGACCATCACCTTCGACGAGGATATCGACGGGCTCAGCCCGACCCGGACCATCGGCGCCAGCGCCGAATGGGATCACGCGCTCTCCGAGATCAGCACGCTGACCTATGCCAGCGGGCTGAGATTCTTTGCCTCCGACAACGACACCACGACCCGCAGCCAGGTGCTTGATCTCTCGGTCAGCCTCAGTAGCGATCGGACACCGCGCCACACCGTTCGGCTGGGCGGCGGGGTCAGCCTTGTGCGCACGGGCCAGAGCGTGGCCGGCGTGCGCGATCAGGACTTCGATCTCGGCTTCACCGGGAATGTCGGCTTTGACTACCGGCTGAGCGCGATCAGCGCCGGGTTCGATTTCAACCAGTCGGTCGAGCCCAGCAATGCCGGCGAGTTGCAGGCCTTCAGTCGCGCCAGCGGGCGCATGAGCTATGAGATCAACGACCGCGAAAGCCTGTCCGCCTCGGCCAGCTACACACGGCGCAGCCCGCTCTCAGGCGATGACGACACACTGGACACGTTCAGCATCGGGCCGAATTACGCACTGGCGCTCGACCGCCAGACCGATCTCTCGGTCGGGTATCTCTTCCGGATGGAACGCGATGACGATGGCACCGGGCTTGGCCACCGGGTGTTCCTGTCGCTCGAGCACCGGCTCGATTAAAGCGCTGTAAGAGCCGCGCGGCTGACCAACGCTCAGCCCGACCGTCTGACTGAAGTCCCCCCGGGCGCCTACCCGTCCAGATCCTTCAACGCCATCTCGACCGCCGCGCGCGGGCCGAACGCATCGCCCGCACTCAACACAAGCGCCTGTTGGAGCGCCGCACGGGCCTCGTCCGGATTGTCCAGCGCCTTGTGCACCATGCCAAGGTGATAGGCGACCCAGGGGTTGTCCGGCAGTGCCTCGGCCGCATAGGAAATCGCCTCCAGTGCCTCCTGGTGTTCGCCCTTGAGATGGCGCGTCCAGCCATAGGTGTCGCGGAAATGCGGCTGCGGGACATCGGCCAGCCGTCCGGCAATGCGATAGGCGCGGTCCAGCATCTCCGGCTCGTCCGCCCGGTGATCCGAGAGAAGGCTCGCCAGATTGTTGGCGATCACCAAGCTGTCCGGCAGACGGCTGTAGATCCGGTCATAGATCTCGATGGCCGAGGCGTACTCGCCGTCCAGCTCATAGGCCTGAGCCCGGCGGATCAACAGCGCGACATTACCCGGCGCCAGCGACAGGCCTGCCTCGAGCCGTTCCATCATCGCGGTCTTGTCGCCGCCCTGATCCTCGAGGCGCACCAGCGCCATATGCGCCCCGCCATGGTCGGGATTGTTCTCGAGCACCTTGAGATAAGCCTCCCGTGCTCCCTCCCGGTCACCAACCGCCAGCTGCAGATTGCCCAGCAGGATCCGGGCCGCCGGGTTGTCCGGCTGATCCACCAGCAGGCCCTCAGCCACTTTGCGCGCGGCCTCGGCGTTGCCTTCGGCCAGATGCGCCTGCATCAGCGCGGCGGCAGAAGCGATGCGCACGCGCACATCCTGACGCAGATCGCCGAGCAGCAGCACGCCCTCCTCGGTCTGGTCCTGACCGATCAGGCTGGCCGCCCTGATCTGCAACGCCCGGCCACGGTCGAGCGGGACCAGCCGGCTCGCGGTCAGATCAGCCGCCAGCCAGTCCTGACGCTGCAGCTGAAGTCGGGCGAGCTGGACCAGCAGCTCGACGTTCCGGGGCTGGCGCTCGGCCGCCTCGATCAGCACGGTCTCGGCGGCCCCCGAGCGGTTGTTGCGCACCAGAAAGCGGGCGTAGTGACCCACGGTATCGGCATTGTAGTCATCCGCGCGGACGGCCCGGGCAAGCTGTTCATTGGCGAGATCGATATTGCCCGCCAGATCATGCGCGCGCGCGGCCAGCATCAGAAGGCCGACATCCTCCGGATCACCAGCCAGCGCGGTGCGGACATCGGCGATGGCCTCGTCAAAGCGTTCTTCCTCGATCAGGCGATTGATGTGCAGCCGGGTCGCGTTCACGTTGCGCGGGTTGCGTTCGCGCACATGGTCGACCAGCGCATAGCCAGCTTCACGCTCGTTCGCGCGCAACAGCTCGCGGGCCAGCATCAGGCGGGCTCGATCGCCGGTCTCGCTGTCCTCGGCTTTGTCGGCCTCGGCGATCAGAGTCTCGAGCCGGGCACGAGCCGGGTCTGCCCGGCCGGTTTCGATATCGAACTGGGCAACGATCAGCCCCAGCATGCGCGGCGCGCCGGGTGCCGCCGCGCGGGCCTCCAGTGCTGCCCGTGCGGCCTCGTCGCCCTCGTGCTGGCGCAGGAACCGAACCAGGGCGGCAATCGCCTCCTCATCCTCGGGCTGGGCATCGGCCAGCGCCTCCAGCTCGGTGCGCGCCGCCGCGGTGTCCCCGGTCTCCAGCGCCCAGCGGGCGCGAGCCTCACGCAATTGCAGCTGATCGGGGAAGCGCTCGATCATCGCACCCAGATGCGTGCCCAGCCCGGCGCTGTCCTGCATGCTCTCCAGAAGCCGCAGCTTCATCATGTAAAGCTCGAACGTGCTGCCATGATCGGCAAGCGCTGTATCGAGCCGGGCCAGCGCGCCGGGAAAATCTTCCCGGGCCACCAGATAACTCACCTCGGCCACCGCCAGATCGGCACTGTCGGGGTCAAGCTCGGCCAGCCGGTCAAGATCGGGCCGGGCCGCGTCCGGATCCTCGCGGCGCAGCGCCACCGAAGCGCGCACCAAAAGCGCATCGACCCGGTCCGGCGTCTTCTCCAGCACCGGGCCCACCAGATCTGCTGCCGCATCCAGATTGCCCTGGATCAGCCGGTAGCGCGCCAGTTTGACCCGCGCGTTCTGGTGATCGGGATCGATGCCGAGCGTACGCTCGAAGCGGCCCATGGCATTGCCGAGCACACCCTGGCGCTCGAAGATCAGGCCGAGCTGATAGGTTGCGGGCACATGCGCCTGGTCAAGCTTCAACACATTGCGGAACTCGAGCGCCGCCTTGTCGTCATTGCCCTGCTCGACCAGCGCCATACCGCGCTCGAAATGCTTGGTGATCCGCTCCTCGACGCTGTCACAGGCGGCAAGCCCGATACATGCCATCAGGAGCAAAGCCTTGAGCCACCGCCCCGACAAGAACCGCACCGGCCAGAACCCTGCAAACCGCATCCAACGCCTCCTCGACACATCCCGTGCAGGCCATTGCCCAATGGCCTGGCGCTCCTCCCCACATACCCCGGACGCGCCACATGTCCACATCACGTCAGGACTCTTATGAATAAAGCCTAATTGCAACCGTTTGGCGGCAGATCCGGCCGATACAACACGGCGGCGTGAGCGGCCTCTCAGCCCTGCCGGATGCCAAACCCCAGCGCATGGGACATGAGATCGCGCACGAAATGACGCGGACCGGCGTCGGCCCGGGCCTTGGCATCGACCCATCCCCGCACCCGCCAGAGGGTCGCACCAAGGGCATGGAGCACCGTGGCAGCCCCGGCATAAAGACGCCCGTGGTTTTTCGAGAAATAGTACCAGCGCGAGTCGAACCAATAGCCCGGCACCCGGGTCCAGTCCTTCATCCCCGTCGAGACCGAACCGATATGGCTGACCCGGCTTTCGTGCACATAGGTCGCAGCCCACCCCGCACGGTTTGCCCGCAGGCAAAGATCGGTTTCCTCGAAATAGAGAAAGAACGTCTCGTCGAACCCGCCGATCTCATCGAGCATCGTCTGGCGCAGCAGGAGGCTCGCGCCCGCGACCCAGTCGACATTGATGGTCTCGCCGGGAACCTCGAGCGCCACGACATAACGCTTCAGGAGCCGGCTGAGCGGCCCGAATTTCACCGAGGTCTCGATCTCCGACCAGATCGAGGGGAACCGGAATGCCGTGCTGTGTGCCTCTCCCACAGGTTCGGACCAGCTCGACGGTACCGCATCGCGGTCAGCCTCCCCTTCGGGGTGCGTTCCGCCATAGATATAGCTGCCCCCGATCCCGGTCCGGGGGTTGGCCTCGAGATGATCGAGCAGCGTGCGGATCGCCTCCGCTTCGGGCTCGGCATCGGGGTTGAGGATATAGATGTAATCCGGCGCGCTACCGTCGCTGAGGCCCGCCGCGATGCCGGCATTGTTGCCCGCGCCGAAACCACCGTTTCTGCCAGTCTGCAGCACCCGGACCCGAGCCCAGGCTGGATCTTGCGCGCGGCGTTCCGCGACCCCGGCCTCCAGCGCCTCGAAGGAGCCATCGCCGCTGTCATTGTCAACGAGGATCAGTTCGCCATCGATCCCGTCCATGGCGACAAGGGCCGCGCCTGCCGCGCGCAACGCGAGATCGGACGTGCGGTAGTTCAGCACGACGGTCAGCACCCGCGCCGTCCCGGCGGGATCGGAGACGGAGGCGTTCATGTCATTCCGCCGCGGTTGAGATGACGACCAGTTCGGGACCTGTCTGGCCGGGCTTGCGCTGGCGCGCTTCGGCGGCCTCGATCACCCGGCGCATGGCGCGGGCCAGCACCCGAACATGGGGCTCGAGCACCATCGAGTCGTGATCACCGCTGACCTCGACCACGTCGAGCCCGGGCGCCCACTCCGCCCAGCCATTGTCCTCGGTGATATACCGCAGCTCGGGGCTGACCCATTTCCCTTCCGAGACCTGCCAGCGTTTCGGCAGCGGCGGGCGGAACAGCGTCACGGACCCGTCCCAGGGTGCCAGCTTATAGGCATGTGACGAGGTCATGAAAGCCGCCTCGATCGTGTCGTTGTGGAACTCGGCCGCCTGGGTCACCTCGGGCGGCGGGGCCAGTTTGCGCAGGATCTTGTCGATCTCCCACTGGACGCGGTCGCGCGCCCAGCGGAAGAGATAGCGCGGGCCTTCCGCCATCAGTTCCTGACGGTGAATGATCAGCTTGTCACGTTTCGAGAGGTAGGGCCGTACCGGCATCGGCGTATCCAGAAGCGCCACATGCGCAACCTCCTCGCCGGCGCGCGTCAACTGGTGCGCCATCTCCCAGGCGATCAGACCGCCCCCCGAAAAGCCGCCCAGAATGTAGGGTCCTTCAGGCTGCACCTGACGCAACTCGGCGATGTAATCGGCGGCCGCCTCCTCGAAGCGCGTATGGGGCATGTCCCCGCCATAGAGCCCGCGCGCCTGCAGGCCATAGAAGCGCCGGTCGGACCCCATCAGATGCGCAAGATGGCGCAGATTCAGCACGTTGCCGAACATGCCCGCGACCAGGAAGATCGGGTTCTCAGCCCCGCCCTGCCCCTCATGCATCGGCACGAGATGGGTGAAGCGCCGCGCCGGGGTCCGGGTCTC
>CAYYZH010000002.1:37987-44224 GCA_964475765.1 uncultured Limibaculum sp. | reverse complement strand
GCCCCTCATGCATCGGCACGAGATGGGTGAAGCGCCGCGCCGGGGTCCGGGTCTCTTCGGCGGGTTCCGTGCCGGTGTTGGTCTCGCTGCGCGGGCCGACATGGGCCGCGATGGTCTCTGCCGAGGTGGCGATCGTCGGTGCCTCGAACAGCGCCGAGATCGGCAGATCGACATTGTAGGTCTTGCGGATCCGGGCGAAGAGACGCACCGCGATCAGCGAGTGCCCGCCCAGATCAAAGAAGCTGTCGTCAACGCCGATCCCGTCGATGCCGAGCAGTTCTTCCCAGAAGCCCGCCAGCGTGCGCTCGATATCGGTCTCCGGCGCGCGGTAATCGGCACCGGTCTCGGGCCTCCCGGCGCGTCCTGCCGGGGTATCGGCCTCAGCCTCGGCCATGTCCGCGGCCTGGATCAGGTCTTCGAGATCAAGCGACGTGACCACCGGGTCGGCATGGCCATCCGCCTGATGCACGGCTAACGCGCGGAAGAAGGCCTGCGCACCCTCGCCCGAGCCAATCCCCTGCGCCAGCATCTGGCGGAACCGGCGGACTACCGGCGTGTCCGGTCCTGCCGCTCCCGCTGTATCGCGGAACTCGACCTCCGAGCGGCGCGGCGGCGCGACTTCGCCCAAAGCCTGCATGTCGGCAAGACGGCGGATCGAGAACCCCTCCGCCTCGGCACAGACCGTCCCATCGAGCGTGGTGATGGTGATGTCGAAGCTGGCAAAGCCCTCGGCCGTGCTGCCCTCGGTCAGACGTACCCAACTCGTGATCTCACCCGGCAGCGGCGCATAGACCCGGAGCGCGCGGTAGAAAACCGGCACCCAAAGCGCCTGCGCTTCGTAGCCCGGGATCAGGTCCATCGCCCAGCCCGTGGCCATATCCATCAGCGCCGGGTGCAGCTGGAAGCCCGCCGCCAGATCGCTGCGGAAGCTCTCCGGGAGCGACAGCCGTGCCAGCCCCTCGCCCGACCCAAAGCGCATCGCATTGACCACACGCCAGCGCGGGCCGAAATCGAGATGCGCTTCCTGCGCCATGGAAACACCCGCAGCCTCGTTCTCGGCGCGAATGTTGGGACAGCGCCCGGCAATGGCACCGAGATGAATGGGCGAAGGCCGCGGCATGGCCCTGAGCGCAAGCCGTCCCTGGGCATGGGTCTGATAGCCTTCGCGCCCATCGAGCGTGACCGGGCTCTGGGCCGAGAACACATAGCCTTCATCAGACGAAGTCAGACGCAGACGCAGCGTCTCCTCCCGACCATCGGCCACCGTCAGGGGCCGCATGATGAAGAGATCGCGGATCTCGAAGGTGCCGCTGGCGCGCTCTGCGGCCAGGGCCTCGGCCGCGAGTTCCGGATAGGCCGTGCCCGGCAGGGTCGGGGTGCCGTCGGCCAGCCGGTGCTCGTTCAGCACCCAGTGGCTTTCAGGCCCGATCCGGGTCTCAAAGAGCCGGTTGCCCGCGGCATCGCTGGTTGCTTCCGCGATCAGCGGCAGGTTGACCGGCACCGCAGGCTGGGCCGCCACGGCTGAGGCACTGCGCGTCGCCATGCCGACATCGCGCCAGATGCCCCAGTTCAATGCCAGCACCCGGGTCTTGGCCCCGCGACGCGACCTGGCAAAAGCATTCAGGTACTGGTTCGCCGCGACATAGTCGATCTGACCCGCTGGCGCGCTGGCGGTCGAGCTCGACGAAAACAGCACCATCTGCTCGATGGAGCCGTCCGGGAAAAGATCGGCCAGCACCTGGGTGCCATGGATCTTGGAGGCAAAGACTTCTTCGACGCTCGCCTGGGTCTTGGTCATCAGCGGGCCTTCATCGAGCATCCCGGCCGCGTGGATCACCGCGTCGATCGTGCCGAACTCGGCCCGGGTTGCCTCGATAGCGCTGGCCACTTCCGCGCTGTTGCAGACATCGGCCACAGGCGAGAGCACCTTGGCGCCCAACTCCTCGAGCTTTTCGATCGCATGGATACGCTGCGCGATCTGGGTCTGCCCACCGGAGCGGCGCAGATAGTCCGGCCAGTCCTTGCGTGGCGGCAGGTCAGAGCGCCCCAGAAGCGCCAGATTGACAGGGCCCGCCTTGGCCAGCGCCTCGGCCACGCTGAGCCCGATGCCGCCAAAGCCGCCGGTGATGAACCAGGTCATGCCCGGACGGATGCCAAGCTGATCGGGCGCGGTTTCCGCCGACGCCGGCACCGGCAGGGGCAAGCGGCGATAACTCTGCTCGAACCGACGCTCCCCGCGCAGCGCGACAATTGCATTGCCGGGCTCGGCCAGAAGATCCTCGAGGATCTGATTTGCCATCCGGTCCAGCATCGCCTGCTCACGGCCCAGCATCCGCTCGGCCCATTCCGGCATGCCGCCGGGCTCGGGCCAGGCGAGATCGATCAATCGCACGGTCACGCCGGGCAACTCGCGCGGGATCACCTGCACCGGACCAAGGGCCGCGGCCTTTTCCGGATAGGGCAGCGGCTCGTCATGGACTTGCACTGCACCCGCGGTCAGCACCGTGATGTCGATAGGTCCGGGCAGCCCGGCCTCGCCGATCGCCTGACCGAGGAACATCAGACTGTAGAACCCGCTTTCCTGCACATAGTGGAAGAAGCTCGAGCCCGCCCGGAAGCATTCCTTGCGATTGGCGAGCCAGCCATGGACGATCCGGCTGGGCACAATGCCCTGGGCGATCAGATCCTGGATCAGCGCATCATAGCCGTCGCGCCCGCGCTCGGGCGCCAGCGTATAGCGCTTGGGCGAGTGCTGCACGAAGGTGTCGCCCTGATGGACCTCGACCACGGTCTGGCCCGCGCTTTTCAGGCGGGCCGCCAGCCGCTGGCCAAGCCCTGCCGGGTCCATGAAGATCAGCCAGGTCTGGCCCGGTTTGCGCGTGAGCTGTTCTTCGGCATCGATCTCGCAGGCCGCGGCTGCAGGCAGCCAGGCCGGGCGCCAACCCCAATCGGCGATGTCGTCATGGCGCTGGATCTCCAGCCCCGCATCGGCCCGGGACTTGCCCGGCGCGATGAAGTAATCCTGACGCTGGAAGGCATAGGTCGGCAGCGGCATACGCCGCCGCGCGGGCACCCCGTTTTGCGCCTCGCCCCAGACAGCAGACCAGTCCGCCTCGAGCCCAAGCGCCCAGAGCCGCCCCAGCGTCGCGAGGAAGAAACGGTCATCGGCAATGGCATCTTCGGGATGGCGCAGCGCGTTGAGCGCCCGCGTCGGGGCCACCTTGCCATGCGCCTTGACCAGCGAGGTCAGGGCCGTGCCCGGTCCGCATTCCAGGAAGATGCGCCCCGGCGTGGCGGCCAGCGTCGAGACACAATCGGCAAAGCGCACGGTGTTGCGCAGGTGCTCGGTCCAGTAGCCGGGATCGGTCGCCTCCTCCGGCGTCAGGGCCTGCCCGGTGCGGTTCGAAATGACCGGAATGGTCGGCGCGCTGAGATCAATCCCGTCGAGATAAGCCCGGAAGCGATCCAGAATTGGTGCGAGCATCCGCGAATGGGCGGCGATGTCGATGGCGATGCGCCGGTATTCGATCCCGTCCTTCTCGAGCCGGTCGGCAAGACGGTCCAGCGCCGCCGCAGGACCGGAGGCCACCGACAGCTCCGGCGCGTTGACCCCCGCGAGATCGAGATCTTCGGCCTCGAGATAGGGCTTCAGCGCCTCCGCCGACAGCTCGACCGAGATCATGCCGCCCGGCGCGATCGTATCGAAGAGCGCGCCGCGCAGATGCACGAGGCCGACCATGTCTTCAAAGCGCATCACGCCCGCCAGACAGGCGGCGACGTTCTCGCCCATGGAATGCCCGGCCAGAGCTGCGGGCTGCACGCCCCAGGACATCCAGAGCTTGGCCAGCGCATATTCGACAATGGCGATCAGCGGCAATTGCACCGAGGGCTTGGTGAGCTTGGCATCGGCCGCCTCTTCCTCGCCTTTTGCAGGCAACCAAAGCGCACGGATGTCATAGGTGATATGCGCCTCGAGCGCTGTCAGCCCCTTGTCCATCCAGTCGCGGAAGACCGGCTCGGTCTCATAGAGATCGCGCGCCATGCCCGCGTATTGCGCACCGCCGCCGGGGAACAGGAACACTGCCTCCGGCACATCGCTGGGCGCGTCATCCACCGCCTCGTGGGTGAAGATGCGGCGCGGATCGCCAGCCTCGATCAGATCGGCAGCCTCCGCACCGGTCTCGGCCACCAGAACCCGGCGCCACGCATGGGCCGTGCGGCCCTCCTTCAGCGTATAGGCCACATCTGCCAGATCGAGATCGGGGTTGGCCCTGAGATGGTCTGCCAGCGCCGCCGCGTTCGCATCGAGCGCCGCGCGGCTGGTCCCCGAAAGACAGAGCACCTGGAAGGGCCAGTCGGACAGGGCCCCGGCCTTCTGTGCAGGCGGCTCCTCAAGGATCACATGGGCATTGGTGCCGCCGACGCCCAGCGAGTTGATGCCGGCCCGGCGCGGGCCTTGCCCGTCCCCCTGCCCTTTCCAGTCCGCAAGCGTGTCGGCGACACGGAAGGGGCTGGTCTCGAACTCGATCGCCGGGTTGGGTTTCTCGTATCCAAGGCTCGGCGGGATCTTGCCGTGATGGACGGCCAGCGCCGCCTTGATCAGGCTCGCCACCCCTGCCGCCGTATCGAGGTGGCCGATATTCGTCTTGACCGAGCCGATGCGGCAGAAGTCCCGCGCATCGGTCGTACGGCGGAAGGCTTCGGTCAGCGCCGCAACCTCGATCGGATCGCCAAGATAGGTGCCGGTGCCGTGGCACTCGACATAGCCGATGCTGTCCGCCGGAACGTCCGCGTCCTTGATGGCAGCCGCCACCGCATTGGCCTGCCCGTCGAGGCTGGGCGCGAGATAGTTGGCCTTGCCCGCGCCGTCATTGTTGATGGCCGAACCCTTGATCACCGCCCAGATATGATCGCCATCGGCCACCGCGTCCTCGAGGCGGCGCAGCACCACCGCGCCCGCGCCCGAGCCGAAGACCGTGCCTTTGGCCCGGTGGTCAAAGGCATGGCATTCGCCATCCGGCGACAGCACGCCGCCTTCCTCGTAGAGATAACCGCGACGCTCTGGCAACTCGATGGTGACCCCACCGGCGACGGCCATATCGATCTCGCCGCGGGCCAGAGCCTGCACCGCGTAATGCACTGCCACCAGCGAGGTCGAGCACGCGGTCTGGATGTTGATCGCAGGCCCCGTGAGGTCGAAGATATGGCTGACCCGGGTCGCCAGGAAGTCCTTGTCATTGCCGGTATGGCGCAGAAGGAACATGCCGGTCTCGTCGACGAGATCCGGGTTCGAGCAGATGTTGAAATAGAAATAGCTGCCCATGCCGCAGCCGGCATAGACACCGACAGGGCCGAGACTGCGCCCCGGCGCGTGGCCGGCATCCTCGAACGCCTCCCAGGCGACCTCGAGGAAATGACGGTGCTGGGGATCAAGGATCGCCGCGTCCTTGGGGCCGAACCCGAAGAAGGCGGGATCGAACGCGGCCATGCCATCCAGAGGCGCGGCGGCGGCCACATAATCCGAGCGGTCGAGACGGGCCGGGTCCTCACCGGCGGCCAGCAGCTCTTCGCGGTCAAGCTTGGTGATCGAGGAGACACCGGCGCAGAGGTTCTGCCAATACTGCAGGGTCGAGCCCGCACCCGGCAGATGCGCGGCCATGCCAACAATGGCGATGTCACCCGTACTCATACCCGACCGGTTCACTTTCCCACCTGGTCCATCGCACCGAACATAACACTATACCATCACTTGCCGGGTACGCCGCACGCTGCCGTGCCGGAACTTGACCTTCTGCGTACCCTGCATCATCAGCCTATCGACCCGAAACGCCTTTTCCGAGCAGCACGGGAGAGGTGGCCTTAGCGGCCTTGAGCCTGTCCGAAAGCCCCCATCATGTGCCACCCTGATCGCGCCTCACCGACCGTCTGACGGAACGTTCGGCCACAAACCCCGGCCCGCCCCGATCCGCATAGTCCTGATTCAGCTTCTAACCCTGCATCAAGTCATACCACGAACCCGGCGAGAGATAAGGTCAAATGTTGGTCAAGCAGAGGCATTCCCCACAAGCTTTTTGAATGATGAAAACCCCGCAGGGGACTTCGATACAATTATAGATCGCTCCAATATAAGACAATACAGCCATAGGTTATGTTGCGTCGCAACATAAATAGTTCGCGACAGGCGCCTTCGGGCGCTGATCCCAGGGGTTTTCTCGGGGTTTTCTCGGGGTTTTCCCG
>CAYYZH010000002.1:31215-37887 GCA_964475765.1 uncultured Limibaculum sp. | reverse complement strand
AGAAACCAGACCCTGAAATCAGGCGTAATCGTAGTTGTATTGCTCGGTATTGATGCCTTCGGCCCGGTTCAGCAGCACCCCGAGCAGATGGGTGTTGTCCGCCAGAAGCCGCTCGCATTCGGTGACCTCTTCGGGCTTGGTCTCTCCCCCGCCCACGACCATCAGCACGCAGTCGAGCTGGCCGAGAAAGCCCAGCACGTCATCGCAGGACAACATCGGCGGCAGATCGTAGATCACGATGTCCGGGGCCAGTTCCTCGAGCATCACCGAAAGCGCCGCCGCCGTGCGCGGTGACTGCATCACCTCGCCGGGATCAGCGATACGCCCGGTGTTCAGCCCAAGTGCGAGATTGTCCTCGGAGCGGCGCAGATATTCCCGCGTCGGCACCTGACCGGCCAGGAAATTCGCCATGCGGTCGGCATCCTCGACGCCCAGCACCCGGGCGACCGACGGGGCACGCAGGTCCATGTCCATCAGGACGGTACGACTGTCGCGCTGGCGCGCCAGGCTGAAGGCCAGATTGACCGAAGTGAAGGTCTTGCCGCAGCCCTGGGTCGGCGAGGTGATCCCCAACCGGGTCCAGCCATGCTTGGCAAACGCACGCACGATGCGGGTGCGCAGCACGTCGAAGGCGATATGCGCGGGCTCCTTGCGGTCCTTGGTGATCACCCGGTTGCGTTCGAGATGGCGCGGATCAAATTCGACCTGCTCCAGACCTTCCCAGGCCGACAGCATCGGCGGGGCGTCCTGGACGAGCGGCGCACCGGTGCCAAGAAAGCCTCCGCGCGAGCCGGCTTCGCCGTCAAATTCCGGCGGCGGCATCTGCACGGATCCACGCTGGGTCATGGCGCGCTGTGCGCGGGCCTTGTCGACGGCAATCTTCAGACGTTCAACCATAATACTCTACCTTCTCAAAGCCCTGACATGCACTCTCCGGCAGGGATATCATCTTACCACAGTTCAACCATATCGCACAAAACGAGGCCACATCTCGCTCATGACGGCGTCCAGCGCTGCTGGCGGGGACCGTCCATGTCGTCGGCATCCGGGCCATCGTCGTCCTCGTCATCTGCGCCTCCGGTCGGCACCAGTTTTGGCGGACCGTTCAGCGAGGCGAACTGGTTGAAGACCCGGTTGCGCTCCATGCCGCTCATCAGCTCGCGCAGGATGTCGACATCGATGACATCGCGCTCGGCCGAGAACCCGTAGGCCATGCAGAGATCGCAGAGCACGTTGATCAGCCGCGGCACCCCGCCGGTCGCGTGAAAGATCAGATCGCAGGTCGCGCGCGGGAAGATCTCGCGCTCGGTGCCGGCCACCGCCAGACGGCGCTGGATGTATTTCTGGACCTCGTCCTCGCCAAGCGCGCTGAGATGGAAGTCCGACGAGATCCGCTGAGCGAACTGGCGCAGCTCCATCGTGTGCAGCATGTCGCGCAGCTCGGGCTGGCCGACGAGGATGATCTGCAAAAGCTGGTCGCGATCCGAGTTGATGTTCGAGAGCATGCGCAGCTCCTCGAGATACTCGACCCCGAGATTCTGCGCCTCGTCGATGATCAGCGCGACCTGCTTGCCGGAGGCATAACAGTCGATGACAAAGTTCTGAAAGCGCTGGAAGCGGTGGATATGGCTGCCGTCGAAATGCTGGTCGAAGGCCATCAGGATCCATTCCAGAAGCTCGCCCCGGCCCGGCTGGATGTTCGAGATCAGCCCGGTGACCAGCTCGTTCGGGAACTCCTGCAGAAGTTGCCGGAGCAGCGTCGTCTTGCCCGCGCCAACCTCGCCGGTGATCACGGTGATGGGCGAGGAATTCAGTATCCCATAGCGCAGCATGGTGAACGCCATGGAGTGGCTGTCCGACCAATAGAGGAACGCCGGGTCAGGACTGACCTGGAACGGTTTGACCCGCAATTTGAAAAACTCTTCGTACATTACACTCGAGCGCCCTCCTCAGCGCCTTCAGAACTCTGCCGTCATATCCCCCGGATGACGGTCTTCCGGTCTCCGTCCGGTTTCACAAGTTTTCCGACAGCCCTCAGAACCGCTGCTGAAGCATGCGCAGGAAATCGCTGGCGCCTGATCTCTCGATCAGCTTCTCGATCAGCAACTCGAGCGGCATGATGTGCTGGTCAAACAGATAGAGCGCTCCGGGAATCGCGAGACCCAGGAACAGGATCCAGAAGATCGACTTCATCAGGGCGCGCTGGCGGTCGGCCCGCGTCGAGATTGTCGGGATCGACACCACCGGGCGCAGGTCGAGCGCGCGCTGCATCTGCGCGGGCGAGCGGATCACAGGCCGGATCAGATCAAGCAGGAAGGCAAGCCCCAGCGCCAGCCCAAGACTGGCAACACTGCCCATCAGGATGATCTTCTTGCGGTTCGGCGAGACCGGCGCCTCTGGCAGAAGCGCATTCTCGATGACCTCGAAGCGTTCGGACTGCTGGTTCAGCTCGAGACGCTCGCCGGTCTCGGCCTCGGCACGCTTGCGCACGGCATTGGCATATTGTTCCTGCAGCTCGGTATGGCGGCGTTCGAGCCCGTTCAGACGCATCTCGACCTTGGGCGTGTCCTCGATCGTTGCCAGGATATCGGTCTGCTGGCGCTCAGCCGCGGCGATCTGGTCGCGCATTGTCAGGATCTGGGTGTCGATCAATGCGATCCGGTCGCGCAGCCCCTTCTCGCGGATGGCCATGGCTTCGCTCTGAGGCGCCCCGTCGTTCTGTACGACACCCAGCGCTTCCTCCAGCGCCTTGATCCGGCCGTTGAGCTGAACAACCTCGCGATGCGTGTCGGAGAAGATGGTCTTCTTCTGGATCAGCAGTGCCTGCAGCCGGCGCAATTCGACCGCGCCGGGGCTCTCGGTTGGCGCTCCCGTGCCTTCGGCCAGTTGCGACAGCTCGGCAATGAGCTGCGAGCGCATGTCTTCCAGTTCAAGAATACGCCGGTCCAGCTCCAGGATCTGATCGGCCAGCCGCGAGAGCTCGTCCCGGCGATAGTCCAGACTGTCGGGCAGCGTGTCCTCGTTCTCGCGCTTGAACTGGGTGATGCGGGTCTCGACCTCGGCCAGCGACCGGGCCAGCCGGCGCTCTTCGGCGACGAAGAAACCCAGCGTCTCCGTCGCCTGCTCCTTGCGCACGCCGAGGTTCAACTCGAGCACCTGGGTCACGAAGGCATTGGCGATGTCCGCGGATTTCTTGGCATCCGTATAGGTGACGGTGATGTTGAAGGCCGAGATGTCGACATTGCGCACATTCCGTCCGGGCTGCGGTGCATTGGTGGTCTGGAACCGGGTTGCCCAGCGGAACTGATCGACCTTCTCGTAGAGTTCAAGATCCGGACGGTCGTCGTAAAGATCCATCTCGTCGATCATGCGCACCATGTTGTCATGCGCCATCAGGCGAGCCTGGATCTGCTGGAGACGGGTGCCGACATCGACGGTCACCGTCGAGCGGGCAAGCTGATCGGGGATCTGCTGGCGCTCGACCAGAATGCGCGCCTCGGCGCGGTACTTAGCCGGCAGGATGAGGGCAAAAAGCAGAGTAGCCGCGATTCCGAGCACACTGATCGTCGCGATAAGCGTCATCCGCCGGCGCATCATGCGCCAGAACTCAAAGACGATCTGAAGCTGCTCCATACTCTGCTCCTGTGTCCAACTACGCAGATCCGCTTATACAAGGACCCTATACACGAGGGCCCTATATAGGGACCGAGAGCGAAGAGCACAGATAAACTGGGAACCTCTTCGCCCGTTTCCCAATTTAACTCGAATTTGCGTTATTATAGTCTCTTCTGGGCAGAATTGGGATGCGGCATGAATGAATCAGTTCAAATGATGCATATTTGCGGTTGTGCATTTCCCTTTTCTATCGCCGATGGCGAGATCTGACCCCGACTTTACTCCCGCGACATTTCAATAAAGCGATCAAGCTGCGGCATGGCGACCCCGATCATTTCGGAAAGACGGGCATCAGCATCAACTTCGGGCTCACCAGCCGGCATTGGGGTGATCAGGCGCACCAGCGCACCATCGGTACGCCCGTGTCTGAGCGCATCCCAGACCAGCCAGGCCTTGGCCGCGTAATCCGAAGTCAGGCGCCTGCCGCTCAGCTCGAACCAGAAATAGACCAGCTGGCGTTCAAGTCCCTTCTGGATGATCGCCCGGTTGACCGGGATCATCATGCTTTGGCTGCCGGTTTCGACCATGATCTCGGTCTGTGTGATGGCCGACATCTCCCAGCCACTTCCAGGAATGCAGATCTCGGGCGAGTGAATGCCGCCCTTGGTTTGATCGCGATACCAGGCGATGAAGAGATCGACAGGGGCAGCAGCACCCGGGCGCACATAACCCGCCGAGAAATAGTCGTCTGCCTTCAGTATCTCGGCGATGGCCGGCGAAAGGTCGGGCCTGAGCGTCCCACGCCATTCGCCCTCCGGCCCCAAGGCACGCGGGAACAGCGCAAAGGGTTCGCGCTCGATCTCGGGCGGTTTCGGGCGCACGAGCGGGCTGTGCATCACGATGGTCGCCACGGCGAACACCACGCTCATGCCAACCAGCGCGCCCGAGGGGCGGATGTCGCGCACCCGGGCTGCCATCTCGCCAAGCCCGGAGAGATCGAGATCAAGGACCTCGGCAAAGGAGCGCCGGTCCCCTGAAAGCCGCTGCATCGCACGGGCCAGTCCGATCATCGCGAGGATGCAGAGCAGGAACACCACCCAGCCCTCGAAGAAGTGCATGAAGCCCTCGGCATGCTCGATGCCATAGCTGTTGACGATCACGCCGATGAAGCCGATGCGGATCGAGTTCATCACCACCGCGATCGGGATCGCTGCCAGCAAGAGCACCGCCCGGATCCAGATCGGACCCTGATAAAGTACGGCGAAGATGTAGGTGAAGCTCATGATCGGGAAGAGATAGCGCAGCCCCGAACAGGCCTCGGCCACGTGCAGTTTCCAGACGCCAAGATCGATGATGTTGCCGTCGAGAAAGACGGAGATATCCATCAGCCGGATGATCGCGACACCAAGCTCGGACGAGATGAACTGGAGCGCGATTGAAACCTTCCAGTAAAACAGCCCCGGCAGTGGCAGCATGAACGCAAGATGCACGACCGGCGGCCAGAGCCCGCGTCCACGCTTCCAGCCGAAGCTGGTCAGGACCAGCCCACCGACCCAGAGGATCAGCCCATAGGCGATGACCTGATCGATACGTCCGAGAATGCCGGCGGCCCCGATCAGGAGGCCCACCCCCATCAGCACGGCACCGGGCCAACGGTCGGAGACCACCCCGGTATGGGCCGGCACCGTTTTCAGCTGGCGCAGGAAGAGATAGCCGGAGATCAGCGGGATCAGCGGCCCGTGGCTGTATTCGGGCGTCTGCCATTCCTGCCAGAGGTAAGCGAGCCCCGGCGCAAAGAACGCAAGCCCTGCCGCAATCGCAAGGAGCAACCACAGAAAGCCCGGCGACATCACCGCGCTGGCCGCCAGACTGTCCTGGCGCTGTATGTCCATGCGATCCACCGGCACCACTCCACACAACCTGCAGCCTGCCGAACCCAGGCTGATGGGTGCCATTTTACTGTGCAGTGCGGTATGAGGCAAACACGCATCTGTGAGAGCGCAGGAGGAAGGATCTTCGATCCTGCCGCGCCCGGGCCTCTGGCGGCACATGCTCAGCATTTGACTCAGATTGTGAGCGCCCGGCTCCGCACCCTACCAGATCGCGACAATGTCCGTAGCCGTGGTCTCGGTCGCGTGGACGCGGGCCACCCGGATCGGCAACATGCCGGAGGCAACATTGCGCAGCACCACCGTGGTACCGCCCGCCGTGGTCAGCCTGAGATCACCGCCAAAGCCGATATAGAGCGCGCGTGAGACGGTGCCGAGATCGGTGCTGTCCGACGGCACGACTGCCGCCGCCTGAAAGCCCGGGCTCTCGAGACCCATACTGTGATCTTCGAAAATGTCTGTCATGGCGCAACCCTTCCCGTGAAGCGGCAAGGCGGGGCCCTGCCCCGCTCGAATCGGATGGCCGCGAGCATAGGCCTGGAGTTTCGGGTGTTGCGCTGGCGCGCACGGGAGCGCGCGGTGGCAGGGGCTGCGGCTCTAGACCCGCTGGCGCCGCCAGATCGCCAGCCCTGCTACTGCGATCAGCAATAACCCGGCAGCCCCCGGCAACGGCACCGGCAGCGGTGTCTGTGACGCAAAAGCAAGATCGGTACTGACCGCCGAGATCAGGGACGCCCCGGAGATGCCCAGAGGCTCCCCTTGTGCAAAGCCCAGCACCCCATTGGCCAGCGTCAGCAGGCTGAAACTGCCCAGCCCCCCGGCAAGGCCGGGAAAACCGCCGGTGTCGATGAACCCCAACCCCCGGGTCTCGAGCCCCGGCGCCAGCACCAGCGAAGGGCCGGTCACGCCCGGAAGATCGAAAACCGTGTGGCTGGTGAGATCCCCGGCACCATCCAGAACGGTACCTGCAAATTCCGAGACAAACGAGAACGCCTGCACCTCGGCGGCCGTGATCGTGCCGTCGCCGTTGAGATCCTCGGCCTCCAGCGTGCCGCTGATCAGCCCTTCCGCGGGCATGCTATCGATCACGAACTCACTGGCCGAGAACACCACAAGGGTAGAAGCCGCCGCCGCAGACGCTGGCAGAACAAGGCTCAGGACCAGTACG
>CAYYZH010000002.1:23671-31115 GCA_964475765.1 uncultured Limibaculum sp. | reverse complement strand
GACAGGCAAGGTGAGGGATGGCGCGCATCGGATATTTCCATCGTGGTTCGGATTGTCGCCACATAAGGAGATCATGATTAACAAGACCTGAAACCCGACCTCACACGAGGCCGGTCCCTCGAAGGGGATATGACAGCTGACGCGGCACTTGGACCGATTGCGCCGGACGCCCTAACCGGAGAATACCCAGCACCATGGCGACCGATTCCGCAGCGCAAGGCTCTACATCCACCGCCCGCGACAAGCGGGTGCTGGCGATCTCGTCCGGCGGCGGACACTGGGTCGAACTGCGCCGGTTGCGCGCGGCCTGGTCAGGCTGCGATGTCGCCTATGCCACCGCCCATCCCGGCTACCGGGCCGAGGTCGAGGCCGAACCCGATCCGGGCGGCGGGCGCGTGCGCTTCTTCTCGTTTCTCGAGGCCAATCGCTGGCAAAAGGTCCGGATGATCGGCCAGCTCGCCGGCATCATCTGGATCCTGATCCGGGTGCGCCCGCATGTGATCGTCTCGACCGGGTCCTCGCCGGGGTTTTTCGCCGTGCGTCTCGGACGAATGTTGCTCGGCTCGCGCACCATCTGGATCCAATCGATTGCGGACACCGAAGGCATGTCGCTCTCGGGCCAGCTCGCCGGCAAGCACGCCGATCTCTGGCTGACGCAATGGGAGCATCTGGCGAAACCCGAAGGCCCACATTACCACGGGAGCGTGTTGTGACCGGCGTCATACCTCCCACCTCCCCACACCCCCACCCATCCGCCCCGAGCGTACCATTGGGGGATGGGTGGGGGTGTGGGGAGGTGGGAGGCCCCAAAGGGATATCGCCATGATCTTCTTCACCGTCGGCACAATCCTGCCCTTCGACCGGATGGCGCGCGCGCTCGATGACTGGGCGGCAGCACATCCCGAGTGCGAGGTCTATGGTCAGGTCTACGATCTCGGCCCGCAGCATTACCGCCCGCAGCATTTCGGCTGGGCCGAGCGGCTGGCGCCTGCCGAGTTCCGCGACCGGATCTCGAACGCGGAAGTCATCGTCGCCCATGCAGGCATCGGCACCATTGTCGATGCGCTGACCCAAGGCAAACCGCTCCTGATCATGCCGCGCCGCCACGATCTGCGCGAACATGTCAATGACCACCAGCTCGAGACGGTGGCCAAGTTCGGCGACCGCCCCGGCATTCGCGTCATCATGGAGCCGGAAGAACTGGCGCCTGCCCTCGACGACATGCTGGCCAACGGGCTCGAGGTACCGCCGCTGGGGCCTTATGCCGAGCAGAGCCTGATCGACGCCGTGCGCGCCACCATTCTGGATGGCAAGTGATATGCTTGTCGTCATCATCCCCGCCCATAACGAGGCCGGTTATATCGGGGCCTGCCTTGCCTCGGTCTTCGCTCAGGAGATCGAGGCCAAGTTGACAGGCGGGCTTACGGCTGTGGTTGCGGCCAACGGGTGCACGGACACCACCGTGGCCGAGGCCGAGGCGATGCGTACAGACGCCGAAGCCGCGGGCTGGCACCTCGAAGTGCTCGATATCCAAGAGGGCGGCAAGCCCAATGCCTTCAACCGGGGCGACGAAGCTGCAGGCGAGATGGGTGCGGACGACATCCGGGTCTATCTCGACGCCGATATCGAAATGGAGACGCCGCTCCTTGCCCAGCTTGTGCCGCTGCTGTCGCGCCCGGAGCCTGCCTATGGCTCGGGCCGCATGGTGGTGACGCAAGCCCGGAGCTGGGTGACCCGGCGCTTCATGCATCTCTGGCGGCGCGTGCCTTACATGACCGCCTCGGGCGTCACAGGTGCGGGCCTCTTCGCAGTGAACGCTGCGGGGCGCGCGCGCTGGGGCGAATTCCCCGCGATCATCGCCGATGACACCTATGTGCGGCTGCAGTTCAGCCCGGAGGAGCGCCGCGGCACAGAGGCAGCTTACTTCTGGCCACCTGTCGAGGGGTTTGGAGCTCTGGTGCGCGTACGCCGACGTCAGGATGCGGGCGGGCGCGAGATCCGCGAGAAGTTCCCCCAGCTTTTCGAGAACGAGGGCAAACCGCCGGTCACGCTGGCCGATCATGCCAAGTTGTTCGCGGGCGCGCCGCTCAGCTACGTGGTCTATGTCTCGGTGATGCTGATGGTAAAGTTCGGGGGGCGCGAGGCAGGCTGGAGCCGGGGGCGATGACACGTCAGCAGCTGGCCCCTCCCAACAGCGCAACATACCCATGAAGATCACCCACATCTCGGTCTACCAGATCGACCTGCCGCTTGAGCATCCCTACTGGCTGTCGGGCGGACGGCTGAAATTCGAGACCCTGGACGCGACTCTGGTGAAGGTGGAAACGGACGCGGGCCTCACCGGCTGGGGCGAGGGCACGCCCTGGGGTCATACTTACGTGCCTGCCCACGGGCCGGGCATCCGTGCAGGGCTCGAAACCATGGCACCGTTTCTCATCGGCCTCGACCCGCGCCGGGTGCTGGATGTCGAGCGCGCCATGGACCTCGCCCTGCCCGGCCATCTCTATGCCAAGAGCCCTGTCGACATGGCCTGTTGGGACATCGCGGGCCAGGCAGCGGGCCTGCCCATTGCCGATCTGATGGGCGGGGGCTCGCGCACGCCGCGCCCGATCGCCTCCTCGGTGGGCGCCAAGACCGTGGAGGAGACCCGCGCGGTGATCGCGCGCTATCGTGCACGGGGCTATATCGCCCATTCGGTCAAGATCGGCGGAGACGTGACCCGCGACATCGCCCGGATCCGCGATGTCGAGGCACAGCGCCAGCCCGGCGACATCATCCTCTATGACGTGAACCGCGGCTGGACCCGGCAACAGGCGCTGCGCGTCATGCGCGCGGTCGAAGACATGGCCGTGCTGGTCGAGCAGCCCTGCGAAAGCCTCGACGACATCGCCGCCATTGCGCCCCTGCACGCGACACCTGTCTCGGTGGACGAAAGCCTCGTCACGCTACAGGACGCCGCCCGCATCGCGCAGGGCGGCATTGCCGAGATCTTCGGCATCAAGCTGAACCGGGTCGGAGGGCTGACCAAGGCGGCGCGAATGCGCGACGTGGCGCTGGCGCACGGGATCGACATGTTCGTCATGGCGACCGGCGGATCGGTACTGGCGGACACAGAAGCACTGCATCTCGCGGCCACGGTTCCGGACGCGAACTGCCACGCTGTCTGGGCGTGCCAGGATATGCTGACTGTCGATATTGCCGGAGGACGGGGGCCGCGCAATCGCGGCGGCCATTTGCATCTGCCCGAAGAGCCCGGGCTCGGGGTGCATCCCGATGAGGACGCGCTTGGCGCGCCACTCGCTGTTTATCACTGAGAGAGCAGGTCTATGCCTGAAGCGCCCAGAGAGGTCTGATCCAGGATCAGACGCCGTATTCCGGAGTGCCCATGGCGCTGACAGGTGCCTCGTCAGCACGCTTGTAGGCCTCGACAATCCAGCCCACGCTGAAGACCGCTCCGAGAAGCCATGCCGCGATCGCGCCGTTCGCAAGACCCAGCCACGGCATCATAGCCAGGCCGACGATTGCACCGAGCGCATATCCGATGATGAAAGACCTCAGCAGCATTTTCGAACCCCATGTTCACCCTGAGCTTTCGTCGCAGAACCTTTAGAAACTCTTAAAGGCTGTTCGCGTGTGATCCCCACCATCAAGCGAACGACTGCGTCTTGGCTCATTCCACGGTTTGGATATGGCCATCAGAACGTGGCGCAAAAAAGATGGCTTACGGGCAGGTTAAGGGCTGTGCGCCCGGGATTTTTGCATTCCGCAAAGCTTCACGGGTATATCAGGGCAATATACAATCTATGGGCGTTTTCGCGCGCGCAAGATCAGGATTAAGACGAAATCCCGATCTCACGGAATCAGGCCAGCGGCGGCTCCGGGAGAATCAGTTCTTGCCGCCCTTCTGCATCCGCCCGCCCAGCCAATCGCAAAGCGTCTGAAGCCCGGCCGCGTCCACGTCCTCGAGCCCCTCGATGGTCAGCGCGACCTTCTTGCCGCGCAGTTCGGCCCGGACGCGGGCGCCCTGCCCGCCCCGCCATTCAGCCGTGAGTTTCTCCCGGACCGGTTTGACCGCCCCCTCGGCAAAGACACCTTTGGCAGCGGCGAAATCGGCGAGCACCGCCAACTCCTCCGCCGGGGTGGCACATGGGGCGGCACGCGCCTCCAGATGGGACCGCAGCCGCGCGACCTGCCCTGTCCCGCGCAAGGCTTTCACCAGCGCAAGCCCCAACCGCTCACCAATCGCCTCGGGAAAGACCAGCAAGTCACCAATCAGATCATGCAGGCTGGCAAAGGCCCGGATCTTGTAGCGCCGGTTCCGGTTCGAGGCGGCGAAGAGCGTCGCGATGGCGTCGTCGACATCCGCGAACACACCCTGCCCTGCGGCCAGCGCACAGATCCGCCCGCGCTCGAAATAGCTGGTGTCCTGGCGGATCTCGTTTTCCTCGATCATCGCCACCAGCTTGTCGACCGGCGCATCGAGCGGACGCACGAAGGCCAGCACATGACCGAACCGCGCATCACCGGTCTCGCGATAAAGCTCCTCCAGCACCGACCAGCGGCGCAGGCCCGAGACCAGCCCGAAGGCAGGTCCTGTGCCGGTGTTGCGGATCACATCCACAGGCGTCTGCTGACCGCGTGCCAGAATGCTGGCCTTGAGCGCTGTCCAGTCCTCACCCTCGCGGTCCAGCACCCGGCGGTCACGCAGGATCGCATGGGGGTCGATGTCCGAGAGCGCGAGACTGAGCACGATCCGCCCCTCGGCGGCGGCCCGGTCATGGTCTGCACCCTTCTCGGCCAGCGCCGCGTTCTCATCGCGCAACCGCGCCAGTTCCGCATCAATGTTCTGACCGACTTCCGATGCCATCTGGGCAATGGGCGGTCCCGATCCCATGGCGGAGCGGCGGCGTTCGCGCACCTCCGCCTCGGCCTCACTGCGGGCGTCACGCGCGCGTGACGGGTCGATCGTGCCCAGGCGTTTGCGGCTCATGGCTGACCCCCTTGCGCGTCCAGACGGTCCCGCTCCCAGGCGCCGATCACCAACTTCTTCATCTCGAGATAGGTCGCATCGAAGGTCTCGCGCCCGCGCCGGTAGGTCTCGCGGTTGAAGTCGCCATGGGCGGCCTCATAGATGCCCGAGACCCGCTCGCCCGCCTGACCGACCAGCGCCGTGTAGCCCTGCCGATGCGGCGAGACGAAGTCGTCGAGATAGGCGTCGATCACATGGGCCAGATCCTCCTGCTGGCTCGCGTCATAGCGGGTCATCAGGACCTGCACCGCATCCCATGCAAATTTCGGCGGCGTATCCGTCAGCCGCGCCATGCTCTCCTCGATCGAGACGAAGCTGGTCGACAGCATGTCAAAGAACCGCCCCGTCGAGTCGAACTCGATGAACGAGGCCCCGACCGGGATCAGGAGGATATCCGCGGCGCTCAGCGCGTTGATGGTGAGGTACCCCAGAGCGGGCGGCGTATCGACGATCACCACGTCGTAGATATCCAGCAATCCTTCCTCATCGAGGAAGGTCTTGAGTGCATCCCAGAAGCGCCAGGACCGGTTGGTCTGCATCCAGACCGGCACCTGAAACTCGGCCCAGTAGAGATTGAGCTGCGCGGGCAGGATGTCGATGCTGGGCCAGTGGGTCGGTCGGACCACATCGTCGGCGCGGGTTTCCAATGCAGCCTTCATATCCTCATCAAGGGCGAGGCCCGACCGCTCGGCATGGCGCGCCCGGTCGCGGGCCAGCACCGCGTAAGCCGTCTCGGCCTCGTGCTCGGCCACCGTGCCGAAGATCGTCGACATCGAGGCCTGGCTGTCCATATCGACGACCAGCACCTTGTAGCCATCCAGCGACGCCGCCATCGCCAGATGCGCCGCCGTGGTGGTCTTGGCGACCCCGCCTTTGAAGTTCGAGAGCGTCACGATCTTGGCAGGCGCGCCCTCGGGCCGATAGGGCAGGAAGGACGGGGCATCGGGCGTCCGCGTCGCCTCAAGCGCAGTGCGGATCTGATTGACCTCGTCGAGGGTAAACCAGCGCGTGCCCCCCGGCGCCGCCTCGCCCTGGGGCAGGTCAGGGCGTAATCTCAA
This sequence comes from uncultured Limibaculum sp., assembly GCA_964475765.1. Lineage (GTDB taxonomy): Bacteria > Pseudomonadota > Alphaproteobacteria > Rhodobacterales > Rhodobacteraceae > Thermohalobaculum. The sequence continues at coordinate 25,028 of CAYYZH010000002.1, read as the reverse complement.
AGCCTCACGAAACCGGGCCGGGCCCAGTGGCAGCATGTACTGGGTGATCTCCCAGATGTTGAAGCGGCGCAGCACCTTGTCGCCATCGGGCTTGTAGCCTCGGCGCGAGAGCTCGTCGCGGGCATGGGCGCAGATATCGGCCGCCACAGTGAACCGATCGGTCGTCGCACGCGGGGGCAGGGCGGCCAGCGCCTCTGCGGGGTCGACCTGCATCGGAGCGCGCACGAGATCATCACCCGGCGCGCCGGGTGGCACTTGGGTCTTCGACTGAATGTTCATGGGCTTTTGCCTCTAGGGTTCTGCTCGGACGTCTTTTGTATTTTGTCCGACCCTAACATGCGCAATGGCCCGCGTCACGCGCGCGTGACGTTGAATGAAGGGTTAAATCCAATCCGGCGTACCGACCTGAAAAGGCGATAGGCACTGATCCCGTAAACTCATATCAGAGGAATGCCAGTGCACATCATTGGAGAGCCAGATTGAAGAAGGTCGACATCGTAAAATGGATCGCCACCGTCATTCAGCTGATCGGCTATGCGCTCACCGGGCTGAACATCGTGCCTTGGAACGTGTTCGCCTTCATCGTCGGCATCGTGTTGTGGTTCGTGGTCGGTGTGATGTGGAAAGACCGGGCGATCATGATCGTGCATGTCGGGGCATTTATTGCGATCCTGGGAGGCTATCTGAACTCGTGAGGCCTAAGGCCCAGAACTCTCCGGGTGTCACCCCCCAACAGATCCATCGCCGGGTTCTCCGTGGGCGCAAACCCTAATACGGGTCGGCCTACCCGACCCAAATCTCTTCTGCGCCGCCCTGTCCTCGGGCATCTGTCTCGCCGCAAAGCTGGGTCTCCAGCTCCAGGGCGTCGGAGTGTTCGCCACCTTGGGAGCCCTCCTCAGGACGCTCTTCCGACAGCTCCAGCGCGCCATCCGGTTTTTCTTCCGGGCCAGCCGTTTCAGCAATCTCAGTTGCAGGCGACTGCGGCTTCGGCCCCAGGCGGTCTTTGACCTCCTGCACAAGGCTGTCTTCGCTGCTTTTCAGAACCTGGGATACCTGGGTTTGCAAAAACGGATTTGGTTTGATGACACCATCAGCGGTCAATCGCCCGATATAGGTCCTAGCGTCGGCCTCAGGGATGTGCAGCAACTTTTGCAGGGTCTGCGGCGTGCATTGGCCGTGCAGGCCGGACATGTAAATCGCCCAGAACCGCGCTTTTGCCGGGACCGCGGCTGCTGTGGGGATGGCCGCTGCTGCGGGTTGCAGGGACAGGGTTGCATGGGCCGGCACGGAAAACACCGCGGCCAGCGACTGGATAAAACTACGTCTGTTCATGGCATGTATATGGGGTGTGCGTGCC
>CAYYZH010000002.1:14267-23571 GCA_964475765.1 uncultured Limibaculum sp. | reverse complement strand
CCAACAGATCCGTGGCCGGATTGTCCGTGATCTCGACATCGTCGTAATAGGCCATGGCCTGTTTGACCGACCGATGCAGTGAGAGGCGCATGGCCGCCTGCACCGGGGCACCATCGAGGGCCGCCTGCGTCAGGAAACCTGCCCTGAGCCCATGGGGTGAGGCGAAGTCGGCGGGATAGCCTGCGGCGACCAGCCGGGCCTTCAACACACTGCGCACGCCGTCGGGGGTCAGGCGCCGGGGCAACACCCGGTCGGCTTTCGAGATCGCACGAAAGAGTGGCCCGTCCGCGATATCCCCTTCGCGGATCCAGATCGCGACCGCCTTGGCGGCCCGGCCCTTAAGGACGAGACGCGGCGTCTCGCCCACGCCTGTGGTCTTGGTCTCGATCAGGTCGAGCCAGATCAGGCCGCCTTCCTCGAACTCGCTCAGATCCACATCCTCGCGCATGAGGGCAGAGATCTCCGAGCGTCGCCGCCCGCCCGACGCCCAGGCCAGCGCCAGCAGCGCCCGATCGCGCACGCCGCGCAGGTTATAACCGCAGGTCGCCATGAGATCCTCGAGCACAGGCCGGGTGATCGCATGGGCAGACTTCTTGCCGGGCCGATGACGGACCGCGCGGCGGGCCTTTTGGCGAGCGGCACGGACCAGCGGCGCATCGAACGGGTTCTCGAGATTACGCATGCGATGAAACGCCCGCCACGAGGCAATGCGCCGGTCCAGCGTCGCAGGGGCAGGGGCCTTCAGCGCGCGGCGCAGACCAGATGCGATCAACCCCTCGGCGACGCGCCGGGCCGGGTCCTCCGGCGGGGCCTCAGCCAGATCACGGGCATGGTCGAGCACGAAGCGCAGCACGACATCCTCGCGCTCGGGCCAGACCAGTGCCGCGCCGAATGTCGCCCGCTTCCATGCGGTGATGTAGACGAGATCCCGCTCATAGGCGCGCAGCGTGTTCTCCGGCGTGCCGCGCACGAAGAGATCCTCCAGCCCCTGTGTCAGATCCTCGGGGAGCGCCGCAGGCAAGGCCGACGGGATATGGTCAGGCGTATCGATCATGACGCGCATCTGAGCCAAACAGAGGGCCGAAAGCAAGAGTCCTCATAAGGGGATCTTATCGGGAATGAAGAAGCAGGGGAGAAACTGCTTGGGTAGAGATTATATTACAAAATATCCTTATTTCCCTATGCTAATATTCTGATATATAATATACTTTCCGACCATGATCTCGCGCAAGACAACCTCCCCAGATGACCCGGATTGGGCGCCGCAGCTTCCCTCGATCTGGGATGAGGACGCGGAGAGCGAACCCGAAGGTCTGTTTCCTGCCGGAGATGACGCGGTTGAAGACGACCCGTTCGCCCCCCCGATCCCGATGGCGCAGCGCACGCCCGACTGGCTCGAGCCCCAGGCATGGGTCGAAGCCGAGGGCGGGGCGGGGCGCCTGCTGGTCGACGCAGCGGAAGCCGTCGCCCGGCTCGATGAGCGATTGCGCCGGGCTCCGCCTGCACTGCAGACGGCGTGGCGCGAGCGGCTCGCGCTCGAGGACATCTCAGCTCTTTTGTGGGCCGAGGGCGTGCGGCTGAGGCCAGAAACACTGGCGCTGGCCGATGCCGGGCGGGTTGGACGCACGGAGGATGAGGATCAGGTGATCGCGCGCGGGCAATGGGCGCGCCGCCGTCTGACCCGGCCAGCGCAGGAGGCAGACGCACTGCCCGCGAACGCCGATCAGGTGATGGCCTTTCTCGGCCGCACGCCAAGTGGTGACGGGGAAGATCCCTGGGAGACCTTGCCCGAGGCGCTGTTGCCCGGCGGACCGGACCCAAGGGCAGCCACGCGCTGGTGCCAGACGATGGCGGCGCTGGCGGACGCGCATCCGCTGACCCGGGCGGCGGCAGGGTTTCACCTCTGGCGCGGGTTCGGCCTCGCAGGACCGCGCGCCTGGCTCGAGCCCGGCGTGATTGCGGGCCGGATTGCGGCAATGCGTGCGCGCGGCGGGATTGCCGCCTGCCCGCTGGGGACAGGGTCCACCGCCGGGATCGAGGCGGGCGGCAGCGCGGGCGCACGGCTCGCGGCCTGGCTCGAGGTTCTCAGCCGCGCCGCAGGACAGGCACAGATGCATCTCGACCGGATCGAGAGCTGGCAGACCCGGGCCCACGAGCGCGCCGCCGGGATGAAGGGCAAGGGGGCAAAAGCGCTGATTGAACTGATGGCCGCGCGCCCGATCGTCTCGGCCCGCGATGTGACCACCACGCTCGGGATCTCATCCGTACAGGCGCGCACCCTGATGAACAGGCTCGAGGCGCTTGGGCTGGTGCGCGAGTTGACGGGCCATGCAAGGTTCCGGTTCTGGAAGGCGGATCTCTGAGCCCTCTGGCGCAGCGGTTCAGAGAGGCAACCAGGCAGACCTACAGATCCAAGTCTGCGCGCATCGTGTCGGACATCACCAGAAACCCGTTGTCGAGCAAATCGACGACGGCGCCGTATTGCGCGCAGCTGTCCCGGTAGAGTTTGAAGTCCGGATCCCGGGTGAACTTGTCCACCCGCAGTTCCGCCTCGTTATGGGTGTACATGTTGTCCTTCTCGACCCGCTCGGTCTCGCGGGCGATGAAATCCCCGGCAAACTTGTAATGCCGGAGCACGCCTGAGAACTCGGCACACCGCACGCCTGATGTCACATGCGGATGAAAGGGCATGACACCGGGGCCCGGTTTGTAGAGCGGGTGCTTGGTCAGGAGACAGCGCTCGCCGAAATGCAAGCCGCGGATACCACCGGTATAGACCTTGATGTCCTCGTTGGTGATCTCGTTCTTCTGAAAGAACCAGGACAGGTCGTAGATGTTGTCATCGTGATAATCGAGCTTCTGTACCGCCGAGAGGTCATACCAGCAAAAGCGCGCGACCGAGTCCTCGAAGCCGAGCGGGCCCAATGCGGTCAGGCTTTCGCGCGGCACCATGTCGAGCATCTGGCTGACAACAGCGGTCTGGCCCGTCCGGTTCAGCCGGGCCGTGAGCGCCTCAATCGGCATCCGGTCCGAGCCGGGATAATCAAACAGCTCATCCGCATCGACCACCAGCCGCCAGCCGCCCCTGCAGAACAGCGACGCGCCATAGTATCGGATATGGCGCTGATAGGCCTTGTAGGGCGCGGTGCATCGGACAGCGATGATGTTCTCGTGCTCCGCCGCGATATCCAGCGACCGGTCGGTCGAGGCGTTGTCGACATAGATGAACTTGCCAACGCCCAGACCCTGATGCCACGCGATCAGATAGGGCAGGTAGTATTCGATATCCTTGCCGAGGATGACACAAACGACCTCCTCCTCTCCCAATTCGAAGAAGGTCGGACCGGAGATATGCCGAAACGCCAGCCGGGTGCGCAGATAGGAATAAAAGCGCTGAAGGCGCTCCAGATTGTGCCTGATCACGAGATGGCCCCCGCGGACCCAGCCTCCGGTCTGCGCAGCGAGAGATACTTCTCGCCCCCGAAATTCTGGTGCGTGCGACCCTCGGCGAACGCGGTGAAGGATGCCTCACACCCGGGAAGGATCCGGTCGTGCAACTCGATGAAGAGCGCCGGCACGCCGGAAAGCACCGGGCCGGGATTGTCCAGAAGCACCTTCTCGCCGCCCTCGATGTCCATCTTGATCAGACCGACTGGCCGGGCGGCATAGCGCGCCTGGATCTCCTCGAGGGTGATGGTCTCGACATCCTCGATCTCATCGGTCGCACCGGACTGGTCCGCCCCGATGATGGTATAGCCCCACTGGCCCGTGCCCCGATTGGACAGGGTCACCCGGCCCGGTGTGGCGGTCAGCGCGGCGGGGATCACGTCGATATTGGCACTGTCCGAAATGTTCGCGCGCAGGATTTCAAGGTTCTCGCTGGAGGGCTCGATGGTGACGATCCGCGCCTGCGGGAACAGGCGCGACAGCGCCAGAGCCGCCGTGCCGATATAGCCCCCGGCATCGACGATCAGGCCATCGAAATCCGGGTCGAGCACCCCTTCGAGCGGTTTGAATTCAGGCCCCAGCGTCGAGATCGCCACATCGAGATCAGGCGTACTCGAGCGCACGGTCAGGGCCGTGCCCTTCCAGGTGAGACGGACGGGACGGGTGCGTCCGGCCAGCTTCAGCCAGAGCAGATGTGCAGCAGAACCCAGCCCTATATTCTTGGTGATCCAGGCGACATATTTGAGTTTCTCGACGAACTTGATCATAGGTCCATGGATTAGCGATACGCTCCGATATTGCCTAGCACGCAGCACATACCCCCCGCGAGAGAGGAGAGCAAACCTGCAGGCACAGCATGGATCATGAGACCGCTCAGCCCATCTCGAAGAGGCGCCGGACCTCCGGGATTTCAAGGCCCACCAGAACCGCCACGATCACAACAGCGCAGAGGGCGAGTTTCGCCAGTTCCCGGCCCAGCGGGATTTCCCGGACCAGTCGGCCCTCGAAACAGATCACCAGCGGGATGACCAGCGCGCCGAGGACGGAGAACAGGATCGCACCCTCGACCCGGTAGAGCTCGAAACCGACATAGAACCCGGCAACGAACAGCGCCCCGCCCAGCAACTGCGCGATCGCGAAATGGCGCGAATTGCCCGAGGCCACGACGAAATGCCGGTTCGGCACGCTCAGCCACCACATCAGTTTGAACGCAATCAGCCGGGCATAGAACGCGGCATCCGCATAGGTGTCCTCGTAGAGATACCCGAAGATCAGATCGGCGGTCAGCAGAACGCCCGCGATCATCACCAGAACCATGGCCTCGAAGGCACGGGTGAAACGGGCCAGCACCGCACGTACGCGCTCCGGCGCCTCGCGCAGGGTCTGGCTGAGGGCGGGGACCAGGGTCGAGTTGCCGATCTTCTGGAGCAGGTTCTGCCCCATCTCGATCCAGACCAGCGCAATCGAGTAGATCCCGAGCACGTGCTTGTCGACCAACGCGCCAAGGATCAGCCGGTCGCTGAAGCTGATCAGGAAACCGCCGACCGACGAAGCCAGCAGCCAGCGCCCGTAGGTCCACATCTCGGAGGCCTGCGTCCGGTCCCAGACCAGTCCCATGCGGGGGCCCGGGAACACCGTATGGCTGAGCACAAGCCGAAGAACGCTGGCCGCCACCGGACCTGCCGCCAGAGCCCAGACCGAGCCCGTGTACCAGGCCAGCGGGATCATGAGGAAAAGCGCCGTGATCTGCTCCGCAATCTCGGTCGAGACAACCAGCTTCTGACGCATCTCGCGCATCGCCAGCAGCACATTGGCCGACTCGAACGCCTTGCACAGAAGCGAGATCGACGAGAACCAGATCAACCAGGGCAGCACGGGATCGGCATAGACCGTGTCGGGGCCGGCCCAGGCCGGGCCGAAGATCATCACGAGAAGCCCCAGCAACAGCAACAGCACCCAGATCGCCAGCCCGCGCAGGATTTGCACCAACCACGCAACCCGGAGATAGCGCGGCTCGGCCCCGCGGGCATCGCGCATCACGCTCTGGGTGACGCCGATATCGGTAAACAGATGCAGCCCGACATGCAGCACCATGATCACCGCCATCATGCCGAACGCCTCGGGCAGCAGAAGCCGGGTGAGGATCAGGTTCGAGGCGAGCCGAAGCGGATACTGCACGCCCGCCGCCGCGACCTGCCACAGACTGGCATTCAGCACCCGCTCCCCCAACGAGGCAGGATTACGAACCGCGGCGATGAGCTTGTTCAGCATGGGGTAAGGTCTGCTCCGGCTGGGGCACACGAGGGTTCGGACCCGGTACGGCGACCCGAGAGCGGGAATATCACAGAACGGACCCCATGTCAGACAACGCCAAGATACGCCCGACACAGGACGAACTACGTCGTACGCGCGTCTGGCACCCGAGGAGCTCCCGAGGCTCTAGAGGTCGCTGATGTTCAAAAGGAGGCGATAACCGGGAGAGCCGTCTGGGATCATGCCATGTCCCGAAGGGCGGGCCTGAAAAATTTTACCCCCGCCACCCGTACATTCGATACGGATGGCGGGAGACTGACCTTCTGGTCAAAACTTCTGCGCTCAGTCGCCCGAGCGCAGCATTCGGGGGAAGGCGCGGCGCACCAGGGCAAGCCCGGATCTCAGCGCACGCCCGAGCACGGCTGCATTGGTTTCCCGCTCTGGCAGGGGGTGGCGTTCAGCGGTGCGCTCCATCAGCACCAGAAGTCGACTGGCGAGCGACTGCGACCGGTCGAAAAGCCGGTCCCGGCAGGGCGCCGTCGCCGCGGCCATGGCCGCAAGCCGCGTGGGCTCCTGGCCAAGCCGGGTCAACGCCATCGCCATGGCCGAGACATTGTCTGCGGGAATGGTCAACGCCGCATCGCCCAGAAGCTCACCCACGGGCACAACAGAGGTGATCAGCGAGGGCACACCCATGATTGCCGCCTCGACCGGGGTCTTGGCGAGGCCCTCGGCAAACCGGCCGGTGGTCGGGCAGACCAGCAGATCCGAGCGGGAAAGCTCTTCGAAGACCTCGGCGCCGGGCACGGGGCCGGGGATCTCGATACGACGGGCGATCGAATGGGGCATGGCTTCGGCAGCCCCCCGCAAACGGTCGAGATCGCTACCGGTGCCGACAAAGCGAAGCCTGAGATCCGGTTGGGCAGGCGCGATCATGGCGAAGGCATCGAGCAGGTCGAAGACGCCTTTGTCCTCCTCGATCCGGCCGAGATAGAGCAGTTGCTCCAGCCCGCGCGCCGGGGGACGTGGCCGCCAGGCCCGGGCCAGCGCACTCTGATATTGCGGCACCTGCTGCAGCGCGCCGTTATGGTCGGGACCCGAGACCGAAATCGCCTGACGCCTTGCCGCGTCCGAGACCGCAACGACCCCGTCGGTGCGCCGGAAGAACCAGCCGTTCAGGCGGTTGATCAGACGTTCGCGCCGAGACTGGCGACGATGCGCAGGCCAGAGCGTATTGTGCATCGAGACCATGATCCGGCATCCGAACAGCCGCGCCAGCGCCAAGGGCCAGAAGTGCACCGCGCCGCGTTGCAGGATGATCAGATCGCTGCGGGTCCAGACCGCGCGGGCGACCGTGCCGAGCGCATGACCGATCTCGGCGAGATGAAAGCCGATGCCTGACCCTTTGGGCGGGGGCATCTGGTGAAACCTTATGCGCGCATCGGCGGGCGTATCCGCGGGGGCCGCGGTCTCGTGCAGCACGGTCAGATCGGACCCGAGCGCTTCGGCCAGCTCGTAGATCTGCGAGGAATAGGCGATCGACGGGATCGACGGATCATCGCACCCGGCCCGCCAGTGTGCATGGCTGCCCGCGACATCGCCGGGCCCTGTCACCAGCATCAGCCGACGCCAGTGACCACGCTGGCCAAGCGCACGGGCGCGCAGCTCCATACCTGGCGCGAGCGACGTGCTGGGCCGGCCGGTCGGCCCGCTGTCGGCACTGTCAAGGCTCCCCGGGATCTCTTCCCCTGCAAGAGAGTCCGTGCCAAGTCTGAGGTCTTGATCCAAGGTGGGTCTCCTTCATGACCCCCGTCCGTCTCACCCTCGAAACTGGTGAGCAAAGTTTAAGAAAACTTGAAAGATTGGCGTGCAGTACGACCCCGTACCGCTTATGAAACCAGCCATGTTCCAGACCACCCCATATCGTCATGTGCCCGTGCTCTCAGGGCTTTACCACCGGTTGCGCAGGCCCGTGCGGATCTGGCGTCACCGTGGCGACCAGGTGTTTTGTCCCGTCTGTTCCCGGAGCTTTTCCGGATGGCTTGGCGGCACCATCGACGGCGCCTGTCCCAACTGCGAATCGTGGACACGCCAGAAGCTGATGGTGCTCGATCTCGAGCAGCGTCTGGGCACCATGGCAACGCAGAGAACGTCGCCCTTGCGCACACTCCTGTTCGCACCGGACCCCGGCGTCGAGGCCTGGCTGAGGGCGCGCCCGGAACTCCGGCTGACCACCACGGACATCGCAGCCCCCGGCGTCGATCTCAACCTGGACATCACCGCGCTTGATCTCGCAGATGCCAGTTATGATCTGATCCTCTGCTCCCATGTGATGGAGCACGTCCCCGACGATGCCACAGCATTTGCCGAGCTCTACCGCGTGCTCAGCCCGGGCGGCTGTCTTCTGGTGCAGGTCCCCTATGCGCGCGAGCGCGCCGAGACCTATGAGGATTTCTCCATCACCGATCCGGCCGAACGCGAACGTGAGTTCGGCCAGTTCGATCATGTCCGCGTCTATGGTCAGGACCTGAAAGACCGGATCGCGGCGGCGGGCTTTGACGTGACGCTGGACTGGCCGGTGCGCGCGATGAGCCCGGAGGAGGCCACCCGCTATGGTCTCTTCGACGACGCCGTTTTCATCTGTCTGAAACCAGAGACCGCCACATGAGCGCAGACAGCCCGAACCGGCTCTGGATTCACGGGCTCGGTCGCTCCGGCACGACCTGGATGCTGAAGATCTTCGACCACCATCCCGGGACCTTCTGCAGCCACGAGCCGGAGCTGACCATGCCCCAGCCTGGCAACCCGGAGGAAGCGCCAGCGCCCGACATCATCGCTCCCTATCTCGATGCAATGTTCCGGGGCCGTCCGCTGCGCGCCATGCGCCCGCGTCCGATCATGACCAAGGCCTATCGCTCGGCCCCCGCCCATGCGCTGCGCAAAGGGCTGATCTACGGGATGGCGCTGGCGGCGAAACCCTTCGGACGCAAATGCGATCGCTGGCCGGTGCCGGATCTGGCGGGGCCATCGGATCTGGTGGCGGTGAAATCGGTGGGGCGCCAGCCGGTGCTGGCCGAGGTAATCGCAAACCCGGAGCATGCAGCGGGGCTGAAGATCCTCTATCTGGTGCGCCATCCCTGCGGGAACATCCACTCGAACCTGCGCGGTGTCGAGGCGGGCAAGATGGTCCCGCCAAAGCTGCCCCAACCCTGGCTGATGCGTCCGGCTCTGGGCGATGATCTCGCGGCCGAGGTGGCGGGGGCCGATCTCGATTACCTCGAAGCGTTCGCGTGGCGTTGGCGGATCATCAACGGGCTGATGGTGCGTCTCGCCAAAGGACAGGACCATGTGCGCGTGGTGTCCTATGAGAATCTCTGCGACGATCCCTTGGGTGTTGCGCGCGGGCTTTTTGACTGGGTGGGGCTGGATTGGGCACCCCGCGTCGAGGGGTTCCTGCAGGCCTCGCTGGCGGCCACAGGCGACGCCTCCGGCTATCACGACACGACCCGCAATCCCGGCGTCGCCGCGCGCAAGTGGAAAGACGAGATGGCGCCGGACCAGATCGAACGGGTGCTGAAGATCTGCCGCGAGAGCCCGGCCTTTG
>CAYYZH010000002.1:0-14167 GCA_964475765.1 uncultured Limibaculum sp. | reverse complement strand
ATCACCATCGGCATCATCAGCGCGCCGAGCGCAGAGAAGAGGATCGCCGCCTCCAATCCAAAATGGACATACCCGAAATAGCACGCCGTCACCGAGCAGATCGCGCCCAGGATATGCGCCATGCCGTAGTGGAACGAGTTGCCCGCGGCCATGACGAAATGGCGGGCCGGCAGGCTCATCGAGATCAGGAGCTTAAAGGCGTTCAGCCGCGCCAGATCGGCGGCGGGCGCATAGGTATCCCGATAGAGATAACCGAAGATCAGATCAGCAGTCGCGAAGATGCCGATGATGATCCCCAGCGTCACGACCTCGAACGCGCCAGTGAAACGCGAGAGCACCCGGCGGACTTTCTCCGGCGTCTCGCGTATCGCCTGACTGATCGCGGGCACCAGCGTCGAGCCGGCAATCTTCTGGATCAGGTTGCGCGCCATCTCGATCCAGACCAACGCGATCGAGTAGATACCGAAGTAATGCTTGTCCATCAGCGCAGACAAGATCAGCCGGTCGCCGAAATTCAGCATGAAACCGCCCGCAGACGACGCGATCAGCCAGCGCCCGTAGGTCCACATCTCGGAGGACTGTTCACGGTCCCAGACCACGGCCATGCGGGGGCCAGGGAAGATCGTGTGGGTAAGGATCAGGCGCAGCACGCTCGAGGCCACGGACCCGATCGCCAGCGCCCAGACAGATTCCGTGTACCAGGCGAGCGGTACCATGATGGCGATACCCAGAAGCTGGGCCGCGATGTCGATGCCGACGACCTGCTTCTGGCGCATCTCGCGCATCGCCAAGAGCACATTGGTCGATTCCAGCCCCTTGCAAAGGAGCGACAGGCTGGAGAAGACAATCAGCCAGGGCAGCACCGGGTCGGCATAGATCGTGTTCGGTGCGGCAAGCTTCGGCCCGAGCCACATGATCAGGAAGCCAACCGCGACCATGAGGAGCGTGATCGCGATGCCGCGAATGACCTGCACCACCCAGGCGACCCGCAGGTATTGTGGCTCGGCGCCCCTCTTGTCGCGCATCACGCTTTGCATCAGGCCGATATCGGTGAAGAGGTAGAGCCCGACCTGCAGCACCGTGATGATGGCGATCATCCCGAACGCTTCGGGCAGCAACAGCCGGGTCAGGATCAGGTTCGAGGCAAGCCTGAGCGGATACTGCACCCCGACGGAAGCCACCTGCCAGAGGCTCGCGTTGAGCGCCCGCTCTCCCAGCGAGGCCGGGTTGCGGATCGCAGTCATGACCTTTTTCAGCATGACAGGATCGGGCTTTGAGGCAGGGTCATTTGTACTCGATCAACTGGCTGGGGCGACGGCTGAGCCGCCCAAGCCCGTATTCAAGCGCCCCGAGGGTTTCGGGAAACTTGATGAGCATGGAGAAAAACGCCTCTTCCCATGTCTCGCGCCGCGAGGCGTCCCCGCGGAGCGCAAGGCGCACGACCTGAACGGGATAGATCAGGAGACCGAGAAGCGCGACTGGCCCAATGATGATCCAGGCCAGCAGGATCAAAAGCGGGATCGCCAGACCCCACACGAGCGCACGCACGGTGCCCGGTACGAAATGGCGTTCTGGCGGGGCCCCGTGCATGGCCGCCCCTTCGGCAAAGGCATGTCCGCCGCGCCGGGCCCGTTTCCACCACTGGCCGAACCGGGTCATGTCGGCATCGTGCAAGGTCATTTCATGGTCAAGCCGCCAGATCTCCCAGCCCGCGGCGCGCAGGCGCACACAAAGCTCGGGCTCTTCTCCGGCGATAAGTGTCGGGTTGAAGCCGCCAACGCCCTCGAAGGCCTCCGCGCGCATCATCACATCGCCGCCGGTGGCCTTGGTCCGGCCCACAGGTGTGTCCCATTCGATATCGCAGAGCCGGTTGTAGACCGTCGCCTCAGGGAAACGCTCGCGCCTGCGCCCGCAAACCGCGCCGACCTGCGGGTTTTCCTCGAGGAACGCGAAAGCCGTGGCGATCCATCCCTCGGCCAGTTCGCAATCGCCATCAATGAACTGGATATAGTCGGGCAGGGCGCCCGTCTCCTTCAGCCGGGCGACCCCTGCATTGCGCGCGCGCGCCGCGGTGAAGGGCTTGGACATATCCAGCTCGACAATATCCGCGCCAACCTTGGCGGCTTCTGCGAGGCTGTCATCGGTCGAGCCGCTGTCGACATAGACGATGCGCACGCCTGCATCTTTTGCCGAGGCCAGTGCACGGACCAGCCGGGCGCCCTCGTTGCGCCCGATCAGGACCGCCGCGATCCGGGCTTCATGGGAAGATGATGCACCTGTCATGGATTGCTCTTCGGGATCACGCGCCCGGTTCACTCGTCGGGGGCCCGGCGACTCCCGAGCGGGTCGAACGCGTTGATCCAGATATCGACCGCTTCCCCTTCGATCGCGCGCGGGCTTTTCTTGCCCAGAAGGACGCGCGCGCGCGCGATGCAGCGCCCGGCATGCCAGCCGAGATTGGCGAGGATCGGCCCGAGCCGGCCATGTGCCTGATAAAGAAAGCGGTTGCGACCGGCGAAATAGTAGGCGGGCAGGCGCTTGCGCGCCGAGATGTTCGCCTCGACCGGTCCGGAGCCCCCGGAATAGTGCAGCACGCGGGCCTCCGGCACATAGCGCACCTTCCAGCCCGCGCGATACGCGCGCAGACAGTATTCGCAATCCTCGAAATAGAGGAAATAGCCCTCATCCATGCCGCCGATCTCGGCGATCATCTCGCGACGGAGAAGTACGGCGGAGAAGCCGACCCACTGGATGCGCGCGGGATCGGGATTGGTGCCGAGCAGGATGTTGAAGCGGTTGAGCGCCCGGGTCAGAATCCCGGTCTGGGCGCCGCGCAGAAACTCGCTGACCGGACCGTGGAAGCGGAAACAGCTGATCTGCGGCTCACCGTCCTCGTAGTCGATCCGGGGCGCGATCAGACCGGCTTCCGGGTCGGCCCGGCCCGCCTCGAGCAGCGCCCGGAACGCGCCGGGGCGCACCAGCGCATCCGAATTCAAGAGCACGACGAACTCGGCCCCGCCCATCTCAGCGGCCAGCGCCAGCGTCTGGTTGTGCCCACCAGCAAAGCCGGAATTCGTGGCCGAGCGCACCAGGCTGACCCGGTCGCCATGCGCCTCGCCCGCAATCCAGGCCTCGATCTCATCATCCGAGCCGTCGCCCGAGAGATTGTCGATTACCACCACATGGGCGTTGAGCCCGTCGAGATCGGTCAGTGTCGATTTCAGGCAGTCGATGGTCATCTCGGCGGTGCGGTAATTGATGACCGAGACCAGCAGCTCAAAGGCCGGCGCACCCTCCGGGGCTTCAGCAAAGGCGGCGGCAGGAATAGCCACAGCCGGAGTGGGCGCAGGTTTGGGAGCCGCGGTCATGGCTGCTGCTCGTCATGCACGAGGCCTGCAGGCGCAGGCGTGGTCCGCTGTGTCTCGGGCCGGCCAGGGGTTTGGGCAGGGGCTTGGGCAGGGGCCTCGGCGCTGGCGGCATATCCGGCAAAGAGCGCTTTGAGATGCGCGGCATTGGCATTCTGGTCGTGATGGGCCTCAACCCGGGTCCGGCCCTCGGCCCCCATCGCAGCAAGTTCCTCGGGCGCGGTCGTCATCACCGCATCGAGCGCCGCCACCAGACCGTCCTCGGATCCCGCCGGGAAGATCCAGCCACAACCCGCATCGACCAGTTCCGGGATACCCGCGATATAGGTGGTGATCACGGGACGCTTGAGCGCCAGCGCCTCCATCAGGACGATCGGCAGGCCTTCGGCGAAACTCGGCAGCAGGAGCGCGCGGGCGCGCTTGATCGCGTCCGTGACTTCGGCGTTCGAAGCCCAGCCCATGAGTTCAATGCGCCCCTCGAGACCCAACCGCCGGATCTCAGCCTCGATCGCGGGCCGGGTCTCGCCATCGCCGATCAGCACAACGCGCAAATCGGGGTGCTTGTCGGCCACTGCCGCGACCGCTTCGGGGATCAGCGCCTGACCCTTTTGCGGGCAAAGCCGCCCGACACAGACCAGCGTGCCGTTCTCGGCGCCAGGTGGATCGCCAGGCTCGAACTCGGCCAGATCAAGGCCGCAGCGCACGATATGGATCTTGTCCCAGACCTCCATGCCCCCCGAAAGCGCCAGTTGCGTGCGGCAGTAATTGGTGATGGCAACCACGAAGGCGGCCTCGTTGATTTTCATCGCCAGCGACGAAGCTTTGGGATCCATCAGCTCGTCCGGGCCGTGCACCGTGAAGCTGTAGGACGGCCCACCCATCCGGTGCGATAGCATCGCCACCGCGGCAGGGTTGGTCGAGAAATGCGTGTGGATATGCTCGATCCCGTCCCGGCGGGCTTGGCGCCTCAGCGAGACCGCCTCCATCAGATAGGCAAGATGCGGGATGATCCGCCCGCCAGCGTTCCAGACCAACTGACCCCAGGCCCCGAGCGCACGCACCATACCTGCCGGATTGACCACCGTCTCAAGCAGCGTGCGCCCGATCAGCTTGGGCATGTGTCCGGACAGGAAGTACAGGGTGCGCGCCTGTTCCTCGCGGTCACGGGCATCCACGAGATCATGCTCGGCGCGGCGGATCGAATAGCGCGCGACCTCGACACCGAGACGCTCCAGCGCGTGGATCTCGCGGCGTATGAATGTCCCTGAAATCACAGGATAGACATTCATCATGTAGCCGATCTTCATGATGCGATGTCACCGGCGCCTGATTTACTCATTTTGCCCGCTTCTCTAGCCGCAGATGCCTGTCTTGTCAGCCCTTTCCTGTAGTGCCAGATCAGGCGGCGGACCGGGTCTCGAAGTACTTGTCGACCAACTGGCGCGTGTGCTGGATGTTGCGCCGCGACGAGGCGCCGAAGACCATCGCCTCGATATTTGGCAGGCCCGCCAGCCATTCGATGGCCTCTTCAGGTGGAATCGCGCCCGACGCATAGATCGACATTGCCACCGCACGGACCCGGCCGGACGCCAGAACCTCGCGATAGAGATCCAGCCCGCCACAGGTCCTAAAACCGATCTTGTTGATATTCGAGCAGATGATCGGGCGTTCGATCCCGACGCTCTCCAACATGTCCACAAGGGCTGGCATGTTCATGGTGATGTAGCCGGGCTCGACGCCGTATTTCTCACGCACATGATCGTCGAACATCCGGAACGCGTCTTTCGCGCCGATGCCCATGATCATGTCGACAATGACGTTCTGCAGGAAGATCACCGGGGTCTTGCAGCCCTGGAACATCTTCATCTCGGCATCGACGAGGATCTTCATGATCCCTTCGATGTCCTTGGTGGCCAGAGACGTGACCCCGCGCAGCGCCGTCTTGAAGAGACCATCCTCGGGCATGAAGTGCTGGATCGCGCCGAGGATCCCGTGATCGGTCACCGCGTTCGCATATTTGTGGGCATAAGGCATGCCCGGATAGAACATGAACTCGCCATAGCGGTCGGGGTTCGCGCGGACCCGGTCGCAGATCTCGGAAATGCGATCATGGGTCGTGCACATGAAAGTGCGGATGCCTTCGTCATAGGCGTTGTCCAACACCTCCATGATGGCATCGGTTTCCTGAAAGCGCATGGACTGGGCCCGCGCCTTCTCCTCGGACATGTGGTTGATGCCGAAGAACTGGTTGTCGCCAAAGAGAAGACGATCCATCTGGTGAGCCATAAGAACCTCCTCCGGTCAGGCGCGGGAAAACCAGCCGCGCTTTTTCTGCACGACAGGGCGGGCGGCGGTCTCCGCCATGGGATCGCGTTCCCGGTCGGCCAGGATCATCGAGATCGTCTTGTCCGTCTGGGCGGCAGAGCGGAAATCGTTCTCGACCGCCTTGCCGGTGCCGTCCGCGACTGCGGTGATGAAATCGTCGAGCTGGTTCGAGTACTCTTCGCCCCGCATATAGTACCAGCTTTGCCGGGTCAGATCGGTCGTGTAGCGCACGTTCCAGCCCTTGTCGTAGCCGGTGAGCCCCTCGACAGGCTCGCGCAGGTAGAGCTGGCATTCCTGACGGTCAGCATAGAGCCTGCCATTGGTGCCCAAGACCGTGACCTTGGTCGACATCTTGCGGTGGCTCTCATCGGACCAGTTGACCGAGAGCTGCGCGCTGATCCCGTCATCGAAACGGAACGTGGAATAGACTTCATCGTCAGTCTCGGCGGAGAAGATCGAGTTCAGGATCGACCCGGATACATCGACCGGTTCTCCGAAGAACCAGTTCAGAAGATTGATCGGGTGGGCGGCGTAATCATAGAGGCATCCCCCGCCTTCCTCTGCGGTGGTGCGCCAGGATGACCCTTTCTTGGGGCGCAGCACGACCGGGCCATAGGCCTCGGCGGTCGCATGCGTGACGGTGCCGATGGCGCCTGCATCCAGCAGCCGCTTCATCTCCTGGAACGCGCCGACAAAGCGGTAGTGATAGCCGACCTGGTTCACCAGACCCTTTTCCTCGGCCATGTCCGCCAGCGCATAGCTCTCTTCCCAGTCGAGGCAGAAAGGCTTTTCGCAAAAGACATGGATGCCGCGCTCCAGTGCCTTGCGTACCATTGGTGCGTGTGCTCGAGAGGGCGTTGCGATGACAACGGCGTCCAGTTTCTCGCCCTCGATCATCTTGTCGTAATCGCGCCAGGTCGGGTTATCGATGTATTTCGACATACCATCGATCAGGAAGCCGGTCGCGTCGCAGGCAATCGCAAGCGTCTTGGGATGGGGATTGACCAGGGCGAAATGGGACATCCCCATCTTACCAAGGCCGACAACACCTGTTCTGATCATGCCCGTCTCTCCGGATTACGCATCTTTTCCTGTCCGGTGCGGACAGTCAGACTCTGGGTTACTGAAAACTAACGTGAGTGGCGGGAGCGCCCCCATAAGAGGGCATGTGCCGATTGGCGTCTGCTATAGTCAGACCGGCCCCCGATTTGAAGCTGCCATTTGATCGCATCTCTTTGCGTGTCTCCCGTGGGATCACAAACATGGCTGGTTGAATCCGTAGGGGTAGGGCTCGTTAGTGAAACCACGATATCGCCGGTCCTGTCAGTGAAACCACGAAGTCTGCATAATGCGAAGATTATCCCTGATCTGTGACTTTTCCGAGGCGGGGCCTCAGCCTAAGGGTGATTCATGGTGCCAATTTTCCAGTCAGTGTGGTTCAGCGGATGAGAGGTCTGGTCCCGTTCTTGTGCAGGGATCTGATGGGCCCTGCGCCGAGGGTTTCAGGATGGGAGTATGCCGGGGTTTGATCACCGGATCAGGGCTTGTGTTATATGTCGTTAATTAGATTGTTAGAGTCTGTGTTAAGGGCCAGGGCGTTTCTGTCATCCCTTTGATTTCACGGGGATAATCCCTGAATTTCTCTAAGGTCTGACTCCAGAGCCACGCTGATCCGACTCCAGAACCACGCTCAGGCGACTCTGGAACCACGGGGAAGTGACTCCGGAACCACGATATTGGGCTTTGTGACTCTGAAACCACGTTAGCATCATCGATATGTGACCGTTTTATTGAATCTTATGATTCACCTTTGGGGAGAGTTTCGCTAAGGTCATGTAAAGGCTGGTTGAATCAGTCAGAAAAAAAACCAAAAAGAAGATTAAGAGGGGAGAAGATGCCGCTACTGCGCACATGTCTGTTCGGATACGGCTTCGCCACCGTCGCAGGGCTTGCCGTAGCGATCTGGCTCAGCCTTGTGGCAGGGTTTCTGGTAGCCTGGCTCGGGGGCGGTATCCTGAGCATACTCTGGAGCCTCTGGTCCTATCGTCGGCACGGAGTGCTGGTGGATCCGTCGGATACATCTTCGCTATAGTGATCTGCCTCTGATGTTCAGCGGCTGAGCATCAGGCCGCTTTCCCGTCCCCTTGCAGGGCGCGGGACCCATTCTCGCCAAAGACTCGCTGTGTTTTCGCAAGAATCTTCGCGTCACCCTCTATCCGGGGGTTCTATGCAGAGGGTGCGGCGATGGTCTTGCGCTACTGTCTTCTGGGATATGGCATTGGCGGGGCGATCGGGTTGCTGATCGCGTCCGCATACAATCCGCTTCTGGGCGTGTTGATCGCCTGGCTTGGCGGCGGGGCGTTGAGCGTTGGCTGGATCTATCTGGCCTATCGTCGGCAATGCGCGGTCAGGTCGGCCGCATCGGGTAGGGCTGTGCCGTCTATGCAGGAGGCTCTGGAACCGAGCCACTGATCTCGTCGGCGCGGGCCCAGAGCGCGGTCAGGATCAAACCACACGCTGCGAGGCAGATCCCGCGCAGGACAGTGCCTTGTCGCAATGGCCCGGCCGGCCGGGCAAAGCGGGCCGTGAAGGCATCTCTTTCCAGACCGACCGCAAGATCCTGGAACTCCAGAAGGGTGCTGCTCAGCGGGTACTGCGCCTTGTAGGTCGCTTCCTTGGCGCTGAAGATCCGTTTGGCCTGAAGCCCTGCGGCGGGCCCCTCCGGCAGGGATGCGCGTTCCTCCGGGGTCAGAACCGTCTCCCACAGTTCCGGCTCGAGCGATGTGTCCGCCTCGATGTCGATCCCAAGCAGCGCCCAGGATGTGTGCTTTTTTGCGACCAGCGCGAGGCAGGCTCCGCCACCATGGCTGATGCTGCCGAGCACGCCATCGGGCCAGACCGGCGCGCGGTCCTGTCCAGCCGGAATGGCGGCAGGCGGTATTCCGATGGCGGACATGGCCTGGCGCGCGGCCCGGCGCCCGGCGGCGAACTCGCAGAGGCGCTTCTCGACTGCTTTGGGCAGGGCCTCCTCCGGCCAGAGCCCGGTCGGAGGCGCTGCGGGATCAGCCATGCCCAATCCAATATCCGCAGGCAGATGCGCATCAAGCGCTCTGGCCAGCGCAGTATCGGGTCTGGTCATCCCGCCCCGCGCCGGGCGCGCAAGGCGCGGCGCTGCGACATGATCTCGGCCTGGTCCTCGTTTGAGGGAGGCGCGTTATCCGGCCCTTTCGGGCTGTCTCCACCGCCAATATGCCGGGCCAGATCGCCCAGCACCGGAAAGCGGAAGATATCGGTGATCGAAACGGCCGCGTCTCCGAAGGCCGCCCGGATCTCGCGGCTGGCCCGCACCGCCAGCAAGGAATGCCCGCCAAGCTGGAAGAAATGATCCTGCGGCCCGATCCCGGTCACGCCCAGGACATTTCCCCAGATCTCGATCAGCCGGGGCAGCGGATCGCCGTCGGTACCTGCGGGCGCTGTTGCAGGCGCGGACGGGGCAGTGGCCGCGGGGGCTGCTGCCTCCGCCTGATGCGGCGGCAGGGCCTTGCGGTCGATCTTGGCATTGGGCGTGAGCGGGAAGGCATCAAGCGCCACGATATGCTGGGGCTGCATCTGGGGCGGCAGGCGGTCTGCCACCGCCGCCGCGATGGCGTCTCTGTCGGCACTGGCGGGCGTCACATAGGCCACCAGACGCTGATCGCCGGGCGTGTCCTCGCGGGCCAGCACCACGACCCCGGTGATGCCGGCTTGCATGCCGATCACCGCCTCGATCTCACCCAGCTCGATCCGATAGCCACGGATCTTCACCTGATGGTCGGTGCGCCCGAGGAAAGTGAATGTGCCATCGCCCTGCCGGGCAACCAGATCGCCGGTCAAATACATCCGCGCCCCGGCATCACCTGCAAAGGGATCCGGGCGGAAGCGGTCGGCCGTCAGCTCCGGGCGTTCCCAGTAGCCGCGCGTCACGCCGAGGCCGCCGATGGCCAACTCACCCGGCACCCCCGGCGGGGCCTCACCGCCCGCCCCGTCCAGAATGTAAAGCTGCGTGTTGGCGATCGCCGCCCCCAAGGGGGCCGCGCCCTCGTCCGTGCCGTCGCCAGCAGGTCCGACCGCGGACCAGATCGTCGTCTCGGTCGGGCCGTACATGTTGAGGATCTGCGCGTCGGTTAGTGCCTTCAGATCGGCCACCAGCGCGCCGGGCAGCGCCTCGCCGCCGATCATCAGATGGCGCACCCGGTCGAGCCCGCTGGCCTCCCCCTCCTCGGCCAGCATCCGCGCCATGGCGGGCGTCATCTGCAGATGGGTCACGCCGTGGCGCTGGATCTGGGCGGGCAGGGAGAAATCCCGGGCCTCGCCCTTATGGGCTGCGACCACCTCTGCGAGCGGTTTCAATCCTTCCAGCACGGTGTCCACTGCGATGCCGTAATCGATCAGGCAGGCGACCTCGTCGACGCCCGCGGCCTTGACTTGGGCCACCCGCGCCTCGGCATCCGCGACGGTGCCAAAGAGGCCGCTGTCCTCGAAATAACGCTGATAGGCAAAGTCGAGCACCGCCTCCATCTCGTCCGGCGCCAGATCCGAGAGGTCGAGATCGAAGGCACTCGCCGCCCCTTCCGGGCGCTTGAAGGCCGGAAACGCCCAGGCGTATTGCTTGATCAGGAACGCCGCCGAACGCAAGTACGCGATCATCGGGCCGCGCGCCGTCTCGCGCACTGTCTCGCGATCCTCGCCCAGGAACGTGTGCAGCATCAGCGTGACATGGCCGGGACCGGCATGGCCTGCCTCGGCCCGCGCGCGGCGATAGATCCCGATCTTCTCCTCGACCTCGGCGACCGTCTGGCCCAAGAGGTGCGTCAGCACATTGGCCCCGATCGTGCCCGCCTCCTCCCAGGTCTTGGGGTTGCCCGCGGTGGTTACCCAGAGGTTCAATTCCTTGGAAACGGGGCGCGGCTGGGTCACCACCTCGTGCATCTCGCCATCGGCGCGGGGGAAGGCCACGGCCTCGCCACGCCAGAGCCGCTGCACCTGCTCGATGGTGGCAAAGAGCGCATCGCGGTTGGCGGGCGGTGTGTTCTCCGGCCTGAGGACGAAATCATCAGGCTGCCAGCCCGAGGCCATGGCCAGCCCCGTGCGCCCGTTCGTCATGTTGTCGATGACGGCCCATTCCTCGGCGATCCGCGCGGGATGGTGCAGGGGGGCGACGCAGCTGCCTGCCCGCACGGCGATGTTCTCGGTGACAGCCGCCACCGCCGCGCCTGTGACGGCGGGGTTCGGATAGGGCCCGCCAAAGGCATGGAAATGCCGCTCCGGCGTCCAGACCGCCGTGAACCCGTGACTGTCGGCGAACTTCGCGCCATCGAGCAGCAGGCGGTATTTGTCCTCGCTGAGGCCATCATCGTTGCCCCAGTAATAGAGGCTGAACGCCATATCGCCCGCGGACCCGGTCATGGCCCCGCCGAGCCGGTCCTCCTCGGTCGCGATCACCACGCGCATCCCGCGCGCCAGCGTCCAGAACAGCTCAAGCACCGAGATGTCGAAGGAGAGCGAGGTGACCGCGAGCCAGGTCGGCTGTCCATCGGCGCTGTCATGGGGGATGACCGCATCCATGCCGGCGAAGAAATTCACCACGTTCCCGTGCTCGACCATCACGCCCTTGGGCTTGCCCGTCGAGCCGGAGGTGTAGATCAGATAGGCAAGGTTTTGTAGGCCTGCCGGAGAGGCCGGACGCGTTTCCGGGCCATCATCGGGCAGGGTGTCGATTTCGAGCACTTCGGCGGTGGTCTTGGGCAGATCGGCTGCCACCTGCGAATGGCTGATCACCACGGGTGCGCGGCTGTCGGTCAGGTAGAATTCGATCCGGTCCGCGGGATAGGCAGGGTCGAGCGGGAGATAGGCGCCGCCCGCTTTCAGGATCGCCAGAGCGCCGATGATCAGGTCTGGTCCGCGCGGTACATGCAGGCCCACCGGCGTGTCCGGCCCGACCCCGAGCGCCTGCAAGCGGTGCGCCAGCCGGTTGGCCCGGGCCTCGACCTCCCCATAACTGAGCGTGGTGTCGCGAAAGAGGATGGCGTCCGCTTGCGCGTTGGTCTCGGCCAGATGCTCGAAAGCCTGATGCAGGCAGGCTCCCTCGGGGAGCGTTGCCTCTGTGGCATTGGCCCTGGCGATGGCTGCGGCCTCCGCCTCGGTCAAAAGAGAGAGCGCGGCCAGCGGGCGAGACGGGTCTTCTGCCAGCGCGCCAAGCCATCTGGATAGCCGCTCTGCCAGCGCTTCCAGAGCTGCGGCGTCCAGATGTGCGGGATCGCCGTGGAGCGTGATGGTGTCTGTCCCAACCGAAACGGTCAGCGCCGCGCCCGTTACCGGGGCGTCGGTTTCTGCCAGCGCGATCGGTGGAGGTTGGCATCCTGCCAGCGCTGGGTCGCGGGCGACTAAATCACGGGCGAAGCTGCCATGGATGCTGGCCTCTTGCAGGGCGGTCTGTGCCGCTTTTAGCGCTCCATGAGTATCCGGTGCACTCACCCCGATGGTCACCGGCACCCAGGACGAGAGATGCCCGGGATGTCGTTTGGCTGCCTCGGTAATGGCCGCGGGCGCCCAGCCCAGAGCTGCTTTTGCTTGTCCCGAGAGACGTACGGCCCAAAGCGCAGTCGCTGCACAAGCGTCTTTCAGACCGCCGGGCAGGGCGATGGATTGGGTCAGGGTCTCACCTGCGCCAGTTGGCGCGCCGCAAAGGGAAGCGGGTAGGGCCGCCGGTTCCATCGCCGTCAAGGTCTTGCGCCAGTGTCCGTCATGGCGGGCAGGTCCCTGCAACGCCTCCGTCAGCGCAGCGCGGTCCGGGGCATCAAGGCTTTGTCCGGCAAAGCCTGCGAGATCCGGGGCTGGGCCGCCATCGGCATTGTTCAGCCCCGAGAGCATCAGCGCGCCATTCCCTGTCGCAAGTGTCAGGCTGTCCGGACCCGCCGCGATCACAGTGCCCGGTGCGGCCTGCGTCGTGTCACCGGGCGTGGCCTGTCCGATCAGATAGACCTCGCCGCCAAGCGCGATCTTGGCCCGGCACAGCGGGTTCCAGTAGCCGCCATGATCGAGGGCGCGCACCAGACGGGCGAGGTCCTCGGCAGGTCGGGCCGGATCCAGAAGCCCGTTTGCCTCAGGCCGCTGACGGCGCGTGAAAACACGCCGGGCAGCCCCTGGCTCCTGCGGTGTCCGGGTCAGGTGGCCCGCTGCGATCTGGCCGACCAGCGTGGGAAAGCTCTCGAGCGCTGCCGCATAGCAGCGCGCGTTCAGCGTGAACGCGGTCTCGTCCGGGGCGATGTCAACGCTCTGTGTGGCGACGATGTCGCCGGTGTCGACGCCCGCCTCCATCATGTGCCAGGTGATCGCGTGCCGGGTCTCGCCCGCCATCAGCGCCCAGACCGGAGTGTTCAGCCCGGCATAGCCCGGCAGTGGCCCGTCATGGAAATTGACCGCGCCCGTGCGCCCAAGGGCCAGCAGCCCCTCCGGCAGCATCGTCAGATTGGCGATCGAGAACAGCCAGTCGGCAGGCGCGATCCCCGGGGTCTCACCTGTGGCGCGGACGTCCTCGAGATCCGCAAAAGGTAGCCCCTCGCCTGTGGCCCAGGCGCGGATCTCGGCGCGCGTGCTCATCACACCGGCGATGGTGTGGCCCTCTGCGCGCAGGATCTCGGCGCATTGGATCAGCAGCGACTGATCGCCCACCAGAACCGCGGAAAACCCCATACTCATACCCGTTTGCGATAACCTGGCCTCTTGATACAGGTCCCGCCCTAGCGCCTCAATGTGACCTTTTGCAGGTTGCCCGAGAGTGCCGCATGCTTGCCGTTCTTTCGGTATATGACTAGAGCAGGCCCCCAAATAGCCTCGGGCGGAGCATTGCGATGAGTTACGAGATCTCGGCAACCGAGCCCGACTGGAGCCGCGAGCGTATTCGCGGGTTCTGGAACCGCGGCCGGCGCCTGACCGCGTGTATGCGTGGCTGGCAGGCGGCACGCCGCCGGGGCGGGCCCATCGGCTGGGTCTCGGGCAAATTCTGGGGGATGCAATACCGGCTCTGGTCGGTGCTGACCCAGTCCGAAATCGCGCCCCGAACGCAAGTCGCAGGCGGGTTCTTCCTGCCGCATCCAACTGGCATAGTGATCCACCCCGACAGCCGGATTGGCCCGAATTGCACGATATTTCAGCAGGTTACGCTGGGCACGAGCAAGATGGACGGCGGCGCGCCGGTCCTTGAGGGCGATGTGATGATCGGCGCGGGCGCGCGCATTCTCGGCGGCGTGACCATCGGCGCCCATGCAAGGATCGGCGCCAATGCGGTGGTGCTGAAGGACGTGCCGGCGGGTGCGTCAGCAGTCGGCATCCCGGCCCGGATCATCGAGAAAGCCCCGACGGGAGACCCTGCCTGATCTCCCCCTTGCGCTGGGATTCACCCCGTATGGCAGGCGTATGGCACCTGTATGGCAGCCGTA
>CAYYZH010000001.1:79462-80797 GCA_964475765.1 uncultured Limibaculum sp. | reverse complement strand
CGCTGCCAAGCCGCTGTAGATAAAGCACTTTCCGAGTACAAGTTCAACGAGGCGGCATCGGCCCTCTATGACCACGTCTGGAAGGTCTTTTGCGACTGGTATGTCGAGTTCTCAAAAGCTCATCTTCAAGGTGACAGTTCCGACGCAAAGACAGAGACTCAAGGGACAATGGCCTGGGCACTGGATCAATGCCTGATCCTTCTCAGCCCGATTATGCCCTATATCACGGAAGAACTTTGGCAGAGTCTTTCTGCGCGAGATAAGCCATTGATAACAACATCTTGGCCTGATTTTCTCGAGTCAAATCTCGCTGATGAGGCCGCAGATACTGAAATGAATTGGGTAATCCGTTTGATCGAAGGCATCCGTTCGGTCCGGGCCGAGATGAACGTGCCCGCTGGTGCCAAAATCGAGATGGTCATGACCGGACATACGCCTGAAGTCGGTATTCGGATGTTGAGAAATGGCGCCCTTATTCAACGCCTTGCGCGACTTTCTGAATGTGCAGTCGCAGAACATGCGCCCGAAGGCTCTGTTACTATGGTACTCGAGGATTGCTCTATCAATCTGCCGCTTGCCGGCGTGATCGATGTTGATGCGGAAAAAGCGCGTTTGAACAAGAGCTTGGACAAAGCACGTAAAGAAGCAGCAGGGCTCAACAAGAAGCTCTCGAACGAGGGATTTCTTGCCAAGGCCCCGGTTGAAGTCGTCGAAGAGCAACGCGAACGTCTTGCTGTGATCGAAGCCGAGATCAGCCGACTTCAATCGGCGGCAGATCGCCTGTCTGCACTTGGGTGATTACTCGAAGACAGCTTCTTCCCGGCTTTCTGACTTTACATCAGAAAATGGCGCCAAGGGGCTGATTACAAAAGCAAGCAGCGCGATCGTTACCAGAAGGTCGAGCTGCATCAGACCGATCATATCGTCCTTCTCGAACAGCCAAAGCTGGGTGCCCGCCAGGATGCCTTCGGTGCCGACGACACCAAGGCCCATGATGTTAATGCCGACATGTAGTCCCGCTGCCGCCCAAAGAGTTCCCGTGCGCCAGACCAGCACAGAGAACGCGAGCCCCATCAAAAAGGTGATGAGAACGTAGTAGACGCCGCCATAGTTGGGCAGATCGCTGTTGTAGTGGATCAGACCGAATAGCAGCGAAGGGATCACAGCCCAAACCAGCCAACTTCTGCTAAGTGCCCCTAGTTGTTGCAATAAATAGCCACGAAAGATCAACTCCTCGGCGGTTGCCTGGATGAACACGAAAGCCAGAAGCGGAACGATGAACACCGCCCAACGATCAACCGAAAGGTCAGGAACTGGGGCGCCAACGAAGACGAT
>CAYYZH010000001.1:30406-79362 GCA_964475765.1 uncultured Limibaculum sp. | reverse complement strand
AGGGCGGCGTCAGGATCACCACTGTCGGCGATGTTCACCAGCGTGTACGCCAATAGGACGACGATTGTTCCGACCAGCCAGAGCGCGATGACCACGACAAGTCCCAAAAGGATTCGCCACCAATTCCGCTTTGGTATGGCAGGGGCGATGAAGCGATCTAGTGGATTCATCTGAAACGTCCTAATCGGCATGCGCTGCGTTCCATGCTCAACTAACGGTGCAATATGGCACGATCAACAGTGGCATTCGCCGTGAATTCGCCTTATTCGGCGTGGTCTGGCAGACGCATCGCGCTTGAGCCAACCCAGTCCGTCGGGCTAGGTTGGTGGCGCGGGTGACGGCACGAACGGGGACGGAAAAATGGACGCAAAGACCTTCGACAAGTCGAAACTGGTAAGTCGGCACGTGACCGAGGGACCGGCTCGGGCACCGCACAGATCGTACTACTATGCGATGGGGCTTACCGATGACGAGATCCATCGCC
The DNA here is from genome assembly GCA_964475765.1 of uncultured Limibaculum sp. Taxonomy (GTDB): domain Bacteria; phylum Pseudomonadota; class Alphaproteobacteria; order Rhodobacterales; family Rhodobacteraceae; genus Thermohalobaculum. The sequence continues at coordinate 78,878 of CAYYZH010000001.1, read as the reverse complement.
CGTTCATCGGCGTTGCGACTTGTTGGAACGAAGCCGCGCCCTGCAATATTGCGCTTAACCGCCAGGCTCAGGCTGTCAAACTGGGCGTGAAGGAAGGCCGCGGCACCCCACGCGAGTTTACCACAATCACAGTTACTGACGGGATTGCGATGGGGCATGAGGGCATGCGCTCGTCGTTAGCCTCCCGCGAGGCGATTGCCGATACGGTCGAGCTGACCATGCGCGGCCACGCGTATGATGCCATCGTGGGATTGGCCGGATGCGACAAGTCTCTGCCCGGCATGATGATGGCGATGGTTCGTCTGAACGTTCCATCGGTCTTTATCTACGGCGGATCAATCCTGCCGGGAAAAGTGCCCGCCGGAGCCGATGTGCCTGAGGACTTTGCAACACGCGATTTGACCGTCCAGGACATGTTCGAGGCTGTGGGACGGCATCAGAACGGCACCCTATCGGACGCGGCATTGGACGTGCTTGAACGTGTGGCTTGCCCATCTGCGGGCGCCTGTGGCGGGCAGTTCACAGCGAACACGATGGCATGCGTGTCCGAGGCGATCGGGCTGGCTCTGCCGCAATCATCCGGCGCGCCGGCACCGTACGAGAGCCGTGATCAATATTCGGATGCGTCGGGGCGGGCAGTGATGGGATTGCTCGCACAGAACATTCGGTCTCGTGACGTTGTCACTCGTAAGGCGTTAGAGAACGCGGCGCGCGTGGTCGCATGCACCGGCGGCTCCACCAATGCAGGCCTTCACCTTCCAGCCATCGCACACGAAGCCGGGATCAACTTTAACCTTCAAGACGTCTGCGACATCTTCAAGGACACGCCATACTTTGTCGACCTCAAGCCAGGCGGAACCTATGTCGCCAAGGATCTTTATGAGGCGGGCGGCATCCCAATCGTCATGAAGGAGTTAATGAAAGGAGGCTTCCTGCACGGCGACTGCATCACCGCGACCGGCAAGACGGTGAAGGAGAATCTCGACAACATCGCGGGCGAGGCGGATGGCAAGATCATCTATCCGATCGAGAAGCCCATTACACCGACCGGCGGGGTTGTTGGCCTGATTGGGAACCTCGCGCCCGAAGGTGCCATCGTCAAAGTCGCTGGTATGAAGAAGCAGAAGTTCGAGGGCCCCGCGCGGGTGTTCGAATGCGAAGAGGATGCCTTCGAGGCGGTCCAGAAGCGGGCCTATGAGGAAGGCGAGGTCATTGTCATTCGTAACGAGGGCCCGAAAGGCGGCCCGGGCATGCGCGAGATGCTGGCGACCACGGCGGCAATTTCGGGACAAGGTATGGGTTCGAAAGTGGCGCTGATCACCGATGGTCGGTTCTCTGGCGCAACGCGCGGCTTTTGTGTCGGACATGTCGGACCAGAAGCAGCCGTAGGCGGTCCGATCGGGCTTCTGCAAAACGGTGACATCATCTCAATCGACGCCCGCAAAGGGACGATCAAGGTGAAGCTGACACAGAAAGAACTGCGAGCCCGCAAGAAGGAGTGGGAAGGACCTCGCGAGACAATTTATGGCGCGGGTGCGCTGTGGAAGTACGCACAAACGGTGGGCGGTGCACAACAGGGTGCGGTGACCCATCCCGGCGGCAAGGACGAACGTCACTGCTACGCAGATCTTTGAGGAGCAAAGCAGTGTTTGAGTTCGTGTTGCGTGGTGGTGTCGGTTGTTGTGCGGTTGCATTTGCAGCGAGTCTTCTTGCGGGCTGTGATGCCCGCGGATTCAGTAGTCGTGAGGCTGAGTTGGATCGGGTGCGCCAGGGACCCTTCGAAGTGATCTCGGCCAACCATAGTCGGGCTGTCGTCTCCGCCAATGGCCGTCAAGTGGCGATCGAACCGGCGAATGGGTTCTGTCTGGCAGAAGAATCAATTGAAACCAGCGGACGTTCGGCGTTTGCGCTGATCGGAGATTGCGCTCTCAGTGAAGCGAGCGGTTCTCGAAACCGCAGCGCAAATGGGGAATTGCAACTCCCCAAAGGACTGCCCGGCTTTTTGACGGTATCGGTATCTGGCGGGCCTGCTTTTGGCAGCGGTGGATCGTCCAGTAACCTTGAGGAACTCCAAGCATTTCTTGACACGCCAGATGGGCGCAAGATGCTCGGCCGGGGTGGGAACTCTGATAGCGTGAGCGTCGAGGCTACACGGCAAGTTGGGGATAGCCTTTACCTGTTGGTTGAAGACAAGAACGCAAGCTCGGTTCCTCTGTTTGCTCCAAAATTCTGGCGCGCCTTCGTTGAACTTAACGACCGGCTTGCCGTCGTGACGATCAGCGGATTTCGTGATCGGCCGATGACTGAAAAAGAGATGCTGGGCTACCTTGTCAGTCAGGTCCGCAAGCTTCGCACAGCCAACCGCTTGCCGATCAATGAGGAGCGTACGCTAATCGCTGAGCGCACTCCGCGTCCGAGGGCGCTGGATCCGGCTGAGGAGCAGCTCATTTCAGATCTTGAGACCGAAGCCCTGATTGTAACAGCCGAGAATGAGGTCGACGGATCGACATGGCCAGCTCCGCCGGCGAGGCCGGCTCTCGGTGGTCCTGCTGAAGAGGACCTTTCCGATGAGAGCATCGGCTTGGCGGAGCAGGAGGATGCCGAGGCCAAGGACAACGCCACGCTGATCGCGGGTGTGGTCATCCCGCCGGTCCGGCCTGATTTGGGTGTTGGAGCACCCGAGCCTCAACCGGCACCGGCAACTGACGTCCCGACGGTTCCGGAAGCGGTGCAAACGGTGCTGACAAATCCGGCTGAGGAACCCGAAAGTAGAGAGCAAAGCGATTCGCCTGCTACAAAGAACGCACCGCAATCGGCTCCACTGGCGCCAGTGCGACCACAGCGCGCTTAGGGCTCACCGTCGAAAGACACACAGCCTAGAGGTCAAGCTCGATCCAGACCGGCACATGGTCCGAGGGCTTCTCGCGGCCACGCACTTCTGCGTCAACACGAGCCGCCTTTAGACAATCCGCAGCCTGAGGGCTGAGCAGCAGATGGTCGATGCGGATGCCATCGTTCTTGTCCCACGCTCCTGCCTGATAGTCCCAAAATGTATAGACCTCATCGTCCTGATTGGTCTCACGCAGGGCGTCCGTGTACCCAAGGTTCAGCAATCGGCGGAACGCCGCCAGCGTTTCCGGCCTAAACAATGCATCGTCGCGCCAATCGTCCGGGCGCGCCGCGTCGCGATCTTCGGGAATAGCGTTGTAGTCTCCTGCCAGAACGACCGGCTCTTCGGAGGCCAAGAGCTCCCGTGCGCGGGCCTCGAGCCGCTCCATCCAAGAAATCTTATAGTCGAACTTTGGTCCCGGAGCGGGATTCCCGTTCGGAAGATAGAGCCCGCAAACCCGCACCGCGCTGGTTTCTCCACTGATCGTCGCCTCGATCCAGCGTGCCTGCTCGTCGGTCTCATCGCCCGGAAGTCCCCGGCTGACATCCTCGATCGGCAGCTTCGAGAGGATCGCAACGCCGTTGAAACCCTTTTGACCGTGGGTCTCGACATTGTAGCCAAGCTCCTCGATCTCCATCCGAGGAAACGCCTCATCGACCGATTTTATTTCTTGGAGGAGCGCCACATCAGGGGACGCCTCGCGTAGCCAATCCACCAAGGCAGGCAACCGCGCCTTGATCCCATTGATGTTGAATGTCGCAATCTTCATGGCGTCTTGGTCAACGCCGTCGCGATCGAAGTCAAGTGTGCCAGTGGTCAGACGGAGAAAGAGGTGCCGCAGCCACAGGTCGATGTCGCGTTGGGATTTTCAACGGCGAAGCGTGCGCCGATCAACTCGTCCTTGAAGTCGATCACCGAACCGGAGAGGAATGGTAGGCTTTCAGGATCGATCAAAACCCGCTGTCCTTGGCCTTCGAGAACAAGATCGGCCTCATCGCCGGCATCCTCCAGAAGGAACTCATACTGAAAGCCGGAGCAACCACCGCCTAGTACGGCAACTCTCAACGCTTTGCGTTCACCCGAACTATCCTCAATCTCGGCAAGGCGTGAAAATGCCCGTTCGGTCACGACGACACCTCCGGGGCTTCCAGTGGCCGGAGACTTCAGGTCTGGAATGGCGTGATCCATTTTTCTGCCTTCCGGGATCGTTTATAGCGCACGTAGTATGTAACACTGGCCCTATCAGGCACAAGAGGACGCCGGCGCACAGGCATGGATCAGGAAAATCTGGAAAAGTTCGCTGCAAATGCGGCAACCAGTCGGGGAAGGCTGCATGACGAGCCGCCCAGCCTGCATCGCACTCCATTTCAGCGCGACCGCGACCGGATCATCCATTCCTCAGCCTTTCGGCGTCTGAAACACAAGACCCAAGTGTTTGTTGAGCACGAGGGGGACTACTACCGCACACGTCTGACCCATTCTATCGAAGTTGCACAGATCGCGCGGACAATCGCGCGAACCCTACGGCTGAACGAAGACCTGGCTGAGGCCGTTGCACTCGCACACGACCTCGGGCATCCGCCGTTTGGGCATACGGGCGAGGATGTTCTGGCAGAATGTATGACGGACTTTGGAGGGTTTGATCACAACGCACAGGCTTTGAAGATTGTGACCGATCTGGAGTGCCATTACGCGGCGTTTGACGGCTTGAATCTCACCTGGGAAAGTCTCGAGGGGATCGCCAAGCACAATGGTCCGCTTCTGGCCTCTGCCGAGGCATCGCTCGCGGATCTTCCGCCCTTCATTGCGTCCTATACGGGGCGGCACGATCTGGAACTGCACACCCAGGCCAGTGCGGAGGCACAGGTTGCGGCACTCTCGGACGACATCGCTTATGTCCACCATGATCTCCATGACGGTCTACGGGCCGGATTGCTTCAGGAGGCAGAGTTGAGCGATCTGCCGCTGGTCGGGCGTTGCTTTGCCGAAGTCGATGCGAAATGGCCGGGGCTTGAGCTGTCGCGACTGCGTCACGAGGCGTTGCGCCGCGTATTCGGGTTGATGGTTGAGGATGTGGTTGGTCAGTCGCGAGAGCGTTTGTCGGCTGTGGCCCCCCAAATCATGTCCGACGTGCAGGCTTTGCCAAATCCGGTGATTGCGTTCTCGGAGCCGATGTGGGCCATGGTCCGCGAGATCAAGGACTTCCTCTTCGCCCACATGTATCGCCACTATCGGGTTAAGCGTATGCGCGCGAAGGCTACCGATGTGGTGCGGGATCTCTTCTCCCTTTTCCTTGCCGATCCGGGTCTGCTTCCGCCGCAATGGCAGAGCGCCGCCGAGACCGCGGCAAACGAGACATTGCAGGCCCGGGTGATCGCCGACTATATCGCGGGCATGACTGACCGCTTTGCGCTGGAAGAGCACCGGGTCCTGACCGATCCACGTGCGCGCGCCTGAACCTGGATACCGATATGAACCTCTTTGCCGAGATGAAATCTCAAGTCGATGGCGCTTTGGCTGCGTTGGTTGGGGAAGGTGTCCTACCGGACGGTCTCAATCTCGGTCCCGTCACGGTCGAGCCGCCCCGCGATCCGGCGCATGGCGATATGGCCACGAACGCCGCGATGGTTCTGGCCAAGCAAGCGAAAACCAAGCCGCGTGACCTGGCCGAAGCCCTGGCTGAGAAACTGCGTACCCTCGATACGGTCGGCGAGGCCATCGTAGCCGGTCCCGGGTTTATAAATCTGCGTCTGCCCGAGGCTGCTTGGCAAAGCGTAGTCCGCGCGGTTTTGATGGAAGGGGGTGACTTCGGTCGCTCGACTGATGGGGCTGGCAAAACGGTGAACGTCGAGTTTGTCTCTGCAAACCCCACAGGGCCGCTTCACGTTGGCCATACGCGCGGCGCCGTCTTTGGCGATGCATTGGCGGGCCTGCTGGACTTCGCCGGCTGGGACGTGACGCGCGAATACTACATCAACGATGGCGGCGCACAGGTCGACGTGCTCGCCCGCTCGGTCTATCTGCGTTACCGCGAGGCCAACGGCGAGGAAATCCAGATCGCGGACGGCCTCTATCCCGGCGATTACCTCGTTCCCGTCGGCGAATCCCTGCGTGAAAAACATGGGGATTCGCTCATGAATGCACCGGAAGAGACTTGGTTGCCACAAGTGCGCGAATTCGCAACCGAGGCGATGATGGATCTGATCCGTGAGGATCTCGGCACATTGGGCGTTCACATGGACCGGTTTTTCTCGGAGAAATCGCTCTATGGAAACGGGCCGATCCAGGCCGCCCTGGAAACACTCAAGGCGCGAGACCTTGTTTATGTCGGTGTACTTGAGCCGCCTAAGGGCATGAAGCCCGAGGACTGGGAGCCACGCCCGCAGACGCTCTTCAAGTCAACGGAGTTCGGTGACGATGTCGACCGTCCAATCATGAAGGCCGATGGGGGGTGGACCTATTTCGCACCGGATATCGCCTACCACAAAGATAAGATCGACCGGGGTTATGACCTCCTGATCGACATTCTCGGCGCGGACCATGGCGGTTATGTCAAACGGATGAAGGCCGCGGTGGCTGCCTTGTCCGAAGAGAAGGTGCCGCTCGAGATCAAACTCTGCCAGCTTGTGCGACTCTTTAAGGACGGCGCCGAATTCAAAATGTCCAAGCGCGCAGGGACTTTTGTGACACTTCGTGATGTAATGGATGAAGTTGGATCAGACGTGACCCGGTTTACCATGCTGACCCGCAAGAACGATGCGCCGCTTGATTTCGATTTTACCAAGGCGCTGGAACAGGCAAAAGAGAACCCGGTCTGGTATGTGCAATACGCCCATGCTCGGACGTATTCCGCTTTTCGCCGCGCGGCTGAAGAGGCGCTTGCGCCGGGTGCTGATGAGCTGACCTCTGCTGATCTTTCTCTGCTTGATGATCCGGGTGAGATTGCGCTGATGCGCAGGTTGGCTGAATGGCCGCGCCTGATCGAAACGGCAGCGGCTCACCACGAGCCGCACCGATTGACCTTCTATCTTTATGATCTCGCGTCAGACTTTAATGCTCAATGGAACCGTGGTCAGGATGAACCGTCTCTCAGGTTCGTTCAGGCGGACAACACTGAACTCGGTAAAGCACGTCTTGCGCTGGTGATGTCCGTGAGAGTTGTTATTTCGGCAGGTCTTGGTATTCTGGGCGTGACCCCGATGAGTGAAATGTGAGACGTCAATAGGCGCGGGTAGGGGTCAGGGCAGAAGACACCCCCAAGATGTGGGGTGAAAACAGGCTGGGCTTCGCGATGACGGAATTGACTCAGGATGAGTTCGATGCGCCCGAGAAGGGTGCCTCGCGCTTTGCTAATTTCAAAGGTGTGCTTTCGACAGCACTCGGGGCCTTCGTGGCGCTGGCGCTGTTGCTGACACTCGGTGTTTGGTTCTACCGGCTCGGAGTTCGTGACGCACAGAACATACCGATTATTCGCGCGGCGCTGGAGCCGGCGAAGGTCAGGCCCGACGATCCGGGCGGCGCCGTAACACCGCATCAGGAAATCACCAGCTATGAAGTGGCCGAAAGTGAACCGGCCAGTTCTGTGGCTGCTGTAATCGCTCCCGCGCCCGCCACGCCCCGGCGCGAGGATGTCGCGATGGGAACTTTGCCAACGACAGAGCAGGCACCTCCGCCGAAACCGATCATTCGGCAGACCGACCGCACCGAAGCTGTGGTTACGCCGGAGCCATCTCAGTCGTCCTCGCAAGCGCAACAGACATTGGCGGAGACGACGGCGAGCGCCGCACCGTCAGATACCACTCAGGCCGAGACTGACCTTTCAAATTCGACCGAGACACAGAACGAAATCGACCGGCTGGTCAATCAGGCAACTGAAACCGCGCGAGAAAACGGCGATACCACGCAATCAACGGGGTCTGAAACCACAGGGGACGGCGAACAGCTTGCGCTGCTGACGACCGAGACAAAGGCCGAAGAAGAACCCGAGATCCCGCGTGGTACTGGCACTGAGCAGGCCCCGGCTTCCAGTCCACAAGCTCCGCGCAGACCTGCCAATCTTCTCGCACGCGTGCGGGATGCTGCTGTTGAGGAAAGCCAGACCGAAAGCAATCTTGCAAAACTGGCGGCTGCCTCGGCGGTTCAGATTCAACTTGCAGCTAATCCGGATGAAGCCCAGATCCGCAGGCAATGGCAACAGATCTACAAGGCAAATTCGGATATCCTGCGTGACCGGGCCTTAGCGGTACAGACCACTGTTTCGGGCGGTACGAAATTTTACCGTCTACGCGTCGGTCCGTTCAAGGACCGCTCGGAGGCCCGCGCCGTATGTCAGGCGCTCAAGGCACGTGGTCAGGATTGCATCGTGGCGCGGAACACCTGAGTTGAGCGCACGTGCTGCGATACTCGGACTCGGTGGTCCGTCTCTGACCCCAGAGGAGCGTAGTTTTTTCCGGGAGGCAAACCCCTGGGGGTTCATTCTGTTCTCCCGAAATGTAGATACGCCCGTACAGCTGCGGGAGCTCACCTCAGACCTTCGCGATTGTGTAGGGCGGAATGCGCCAATCCTGATCGATCAGGAAGGTGGACGTGTCGCACGTATGGGGCCACCTCACTGGCGACAGTGGCAACCGGTGATGAACCTCTTTGATGGGGCGGACGAAGATGCCGCACTACTTGCAGCACGGCTGAGATACCGGATAATTGCGGACGAGCTGCGCAGCGTCGGTATCGACGTAAACTGCGCGCCCCTGCTGGATGTTCCGATAGAGAGCGGGCACGAGGTGATCGGAGCGCGAGCCCTCGGTCGGGCTGCCGAAGATGTCGCTCGCCGCGGCCGGGCGATTTGCGAGAGCTTGCTGGCTGGCGGCGTGCTGCCAGTGATAAAACACATACCGGGCCATGGCCGGGCAAGTGTTGACTCGCATGTTGAACTACCCCGAGTGTCGATCCCTCGGGAAACCCTGACGCAAACTGACTTTGCGCCCTTTAAGGCTCTTGCCGATCAGGCGTTAGGTATGACGGCGCATGTGGTCTTTGAGGCGTTGGATCCCGCGACATGCGCCACATTGTCTACTGAGGTCATTGCAATCATCCGGCAGGAGATTGGCTTCGACGGACTGCTGATGACTGATGATCTTTCGATGCAGGCGCTCAGCGGGAGTATGCATACTCGGGCGGAGAACGCCTTAGCCGCCGGATGCGACGTCATCCTGCACTGCAATGGCGAGATGGCAGAAATGCAAGCAGTCGCATCGGCGACGCCTCAACTTGCAGGCGATGCCCTGCGCCGCGCACGCGCTGCCGAGGCCCTGCGTCGCGAACCAGATCCTGAGAACATAAAAGATGCGGCGCATCAGTACGAGTCGCTGACCGGGGAGCGTATCCATGTCTGAGACAGTCATGATTGAGGAAGAGACACCATTCGACACACCGCCGCGCGATCAGGCTGCCATCGATGCCGAAAGCCTCAAGGTCGAGGTGGACGGGTTCGAAGGGCCGCTAGACCTCTTGCTCACGTTGGCGCGCACGCAAAAGGTTGATCTCGCAAAAATCTCGATCCTGAAGCTGGCCGAGCAGTATCTCACCTTCGTCGAGAATGCCCGCAAGCTTCGTATCGAACTGGCGGCAGACTATCTCGTCATGGCGGCATGGCTGGCCTTCCTAAAATCCCGGCTACTCCTTCCGAAGGACGACGACGAGGAAATGTCCGGAGAGGACATGGCGGCCCACCTTGCCTTCCAGCTAGAGCGACTGGAGGCTATGCGCCGGGTCGCCGCCCAGTTGATGGCAAGGGATCATTTAGGGCGGGATTTCTTCAAGCGGGGCATGACCGAGTCGGTGACGGTCCGGCGACAGACAACTTGGTCCGCGTCGCTCTCGGACCTTCTGAAGGCCTACGCATCGGTGAAGGCACGCGACGACTATCAACCGCTCAACGTCGATCCTCGCGAAGTCTATGCTGTCGAGGCCGCGCTAGAGCGCCTGAAGTCTCTCGTTGGAAATATGCCTGAATGGGGCAAGTTGGTATCCTATCTGCCAGAAGGCTGGGGACTGGAGCCCGAAAAACGCCGCTCTGCTATTGCGAGTACTTTTACAGCTGCGCTTGAGCTTGCCAAGCGCGGCGAAGTGGAATTGCGTCAGGAGAGCGTTTTCGCTCCAATCTATCTTCGCCAGCGTCAATCTCCTGCCGTTGAGGCGCCCGCGTGAGCGACGTCGACCCCGCCGAAGAGAGCGATGACGACGGCAACAATGCGGGCGCAGATGTCCTTTTCGATGCGCCCCCTCTTCCTGAACTCGAGCGGATGATCGAGGCCATTCTGTTTGCCAGTTCCGAGCCGCTGACCCGCCCACAAATCGAAGAACGCCTGCCGCATGGATCCGACGCCTCCGCCGCCATAGAGAGCCTGCGCAAGCGGTATGAGGGCAGGGGGGTAGCATTGGTGCGTATTGGACCTGCTTGGGCGTTCAGGACAGCACCGGACCTCGGCTTTCTCATGCGGCGTGAAGCACAGGATACACGGCGTCTTTCTCGGGCCGCGGTCGAAACTCTTGCGATCATCGCCTACCATCAGCCGGCAACCCGCGCGGAGATAGAGGAAATCCGCGGCGTCTCGGTGTCGCGGGGAACTCTGGATCTCCTTTTAGAACTGGACTGGATCAAGCTTGGGCGTCGGAGAGAGACACCAGGCCGTCCAATCACCTTTGTCACAACGTCGGAGTTTCTGGATCACTTCGGGCTCGAGTCCGCGAGAGACTTGCCGGGAATCAAGGAGCTGCGCGCAGCAGGTCTGCTGGAGAGCCGCCCCCAACCTGGCGAAGGTTTGTCGCTAGAGGATGACTCTGCACCTGCCGACGACGAAGACACCGAAGACACCGAAGACATGTTCGAACAAGATGCCGACGAGCCGTACAATGCTTCTCAAGAAGTGGTGGAGACGACTGAAACACCGCCGCCAAGCGAGACTTCCAACTTTACGCCAGAGGATCCCGAACGCCGGTGAAATCACTCACAAATCGCGGTTTGCGATTGGTCTATCCGTTAGCGGTAGGTGCCAGGGCGTTGCGCAGATCTGCGATCGGGCTGATGCAGGGGCGCACGTTTGGAGTGCGTATGCTTGTCGAGCGTGATGGCCAGTTTTGTCTGATACGGCACAGCTATGGCAATCGTACGCTCTGGATGGCACCGGGCGGCGGTGTCGACTGGCATGAGCAACCGAAGGACGCGGCGATTCGCGAAACCGCAGAGGAAGTTGGGATCACAGCGCTGAACGAAGTACGTCTCGTTTATGCCTATGTGCATCAAATCGGTTGGGTCGATGACGTGGTGGTTGTGTATGCTTCACAGACCGATCAGGACTTCCAATACGTCTCCAGCGAGATCGATGAGATCGCATGGTTTCCGCCAGATCGACTTCCGGAGCGAACCACCGATGGCACGCGGCAAAGTCTTTGCACCATGCTTGCAAGTTGACCGGAGTTACTCCGAGCGAAAGTGCTTCGAGAGCTTGAGGTCCTGACCCTGATAGTTCGATCCGATGTCACGCCCGTAGAGCAAATCCGGCTCAGCCTCCATACGTTCGTACACAAGGCGACCGACCATCTGGCCATGTTCCAGGGCAAATGGTGCTTCGTGGCACCGGACTTCGAGGACGCCGCGCGAGCCACTACCGCCCGTCGAAACATGCCCGAAACCCGGATCAAAAAACCCAGCATAGTGGACTCGGAATTCACCTGCGATGGCCATGTAGGGCACCATCTCGGCGGCAGTTTCCGGTGGGACACTGACCTCTTCGCGGCTGACCAGAATGTAGAACGCTCCGGGATCGAGGATGATACCGCCGAACGCACGAGGTGTGACAGGTTCCCAGAACTCATCAGGATCGTAGGCCCCGATACGATCGAGATCGATGAGTCCCGCATTGCGCCGGGCGCGCCAGCCGACAATGCCACCGGGTTCGCGAGGCGTTAGATCGACCGAGAAGCCCAGTCCGTCGTCAATCAAAGGTTCCCCATTCACCAAAGGGTCGCGATCATGCAGCGCGCGAAGATCAATGTCGCTCAACCCCGTGGTACCACGTGAGAAGCGAATCTGATTGAGACGCGCACCAGGCCGGAGCAGGGCGGAGAAGGTTCGCGGGCTGATCTCGGCGTAGAGTGGCCCGTTGTACCCGGCCTCAACCCGATCAAATTCGGTCGAGCCGTCTGTTATCAACCGTGTGAACAGGTCAAGTCGTCCTGTCGAGCTTTTGGCGTTGGCCGAAGCCGAGACATCCGTTGGTAGCTTAAGGCGCTCCATCAGTTCGACAACATAGACGCATCCGGTTTCCAGAACGGCGCCTCCGCTGAGATCAATCTCGTGCATCGCGAAATCGCTCAAACGATCTCGAACAGTCTGGGTTTGGCCTGAAAGAAAACTCGCACGCACCCGCCAAGCTCGCGTGCCCAGCCTGAGGTCGAGGCTTGCCGGTTGAATTTGTTCCGGGCGCACTGTTTGATCGGCTTCGATCTGACCGCTGGCAAGCATCTCGCGCAGGGATTGAGAAGGCAGGACACCCATTGCCGCCGTGACCACCCAGAAACCCCCTTTACACCAAACGAAACGCCAGCGGGATCACCGCTGGCGTTTGATACTGGTCGGGCCAGCGAGATTCGAACTCACGACCTTCCGTCCCCCAGACGGACGCGCTACCAGACTGCGCCATGGCCCGACAGTTTCGGTGTCTTAACCTGCGATGCCCCCTTGGTGCAATCGCTATTGCTGGCAGTATGCACAGGGAGGATTGCGCCGGTTCGAAGATCACTCCGATCGGGATTCCAAGCGTGCCAGGAGCGCCTCCAGTCGATCGATCGACTGGTGAATCTTCTGCTCATCCTTGGCTTTGCGGTTCGGCTTGCCGGACACGCGGGTTTTCAGAGCCGCAAGCCGTTCGGCTGCATCTTCCGGCAGGTCGAGCGGCAGCATACCCTCTGACGGCAGGGCATCGTTCACCTCGAGAGACAAGCTTACATCGGCTTTGCCGCGTGCGATGACGGTTTTCGAACCTTTCTCTCGCAGCATCTTTTGAACGCCCTTAATGGTCATTCCGTCATCGTAGAGCAGCGTCTTGATCCCGCGCAAAAGGGCAATGTGGTCGGGACGATAAAGACGACGTCCACCACCACGTTTCATTGGTTTGACCTGGCTGAACCGGGTCTCCCAGAACCTCAGCACATGTTGAGGCAGATCCAGCTGCTCAGAGACTTCACTGATTGTTCGAAAAGCATCGGGAGACTTCTCCCTTGCTGCATCGGAGGCGTTCGTCATGAATTGTTACCCACATCCACCCGTTCTTTGAGGATATGCGATGGCCGGAACACAAGGACCCGGCGCGGATCAATCGGCACCTCTTCACCCGTCTTAGGGTTGCGACCCATCCGAGCCCCTTTCTGACGCACCGCAAAGGTCCCGAAGGACGAGATTTTCACGGTCTCACCATCAACCAGGGCTTCCGCGATCCGGTCTAGGATCGTTTCGACCATCTCGGACGATTCGTTCCGGGACAGGCCAATCTCGCGATAAACAGCCTCGCTGAGATCTGATCGCGTTAATGTGTTTCCTGCCATACTCCCGAACCCCTCCCGCACGATACCTATCTGTTTTCCAAGCAGCTTCAGAGTAGCTGGTTGCAGGAAAACGAGTCAACTTCAATGACTTGCGGCATCTAACAAATGTGGCTCTTGCAGTAGAACGGCACCTATTACCACCGGATTAAGGCAGATCCCCATGCCAATCCTCCCCCCAATGCCTCCATAAGGAGAAGGTGCCCAGGCTGGATTCGCCCGTCCTGAACGCCTGTTGAAAGGGCGAGGGGAATCGAAGCAGCAGAGGTATTGCCATGCTTTTCGACGGTCACAATGACCTTTTCCATTGGGACACCCGCCTTCTTTGCGGTGCTGTCGATGATCCGTAAATTGGCTTGGTGGGGTACGACCCAGTCGATGTCCTCGCCAGAAACCCCCACTTTCTCCATGACCTCGTCGGCTACATCTGCCAGCTTGACGACCGCGTGCTTAAAGACCTCCCGGCCCTGCATCCTGAGACAGCCCGCGTTCTGCGTGTCCGATGGACCGCCGTCGACGAATAGGATCTCGTTCTGCGCGCCATCGGAGTGCAGACAAGTGCCTAATACGCCGCGATCTGTAGCGCTGCCATCAGCATCCTGGCGTTCCAAAATAACGGCTCCAGCACCATCTCCAAAGAGAACACAGGTTGAGCGATCCTCCCAGTCGAGAATGCGCGAAAACGTTTCAGCACCGATCACCATCACACGATTAGCCATGCCGGACAGGACCATGCCGTTGGCGTTTGCCAGGGCAAAGATGAACCCTGCGCACACCGCTTGGAGGTCAAAAGCGAACCCAGATGACATGCCGATGGCGTGCTGGACCCGCGTGGCAGTCGAAGGAAAGGTCTGATCCGGCGTCGCTGTCGCAATTACGATGGCGTCGAGGTCTGAAGCGGAGAGCCCCGCGTTGGTCAACGCCACGTCCGCCGCCCTCGTTGCAAGATCAGAGGTCAGTTGACCGTCTGCTGCTATATGCCGCTGTCCGATCCCGGTTCTGGCGCGGATCCATTCGTCAGATGTCTCGAGATGAGCGGGAAGTTCGTCGTTTGTGACAACCCGCTCGGGCAAATAATGCCCACATCCCAGAGCTACTGCGCGAGGCGAGTTCAACGTCCGGCTCCCGCCGCGCGGGCGTGATCGGAGAGGTGTGCCATATCGAGCTTGGATAGCTGCGCCGTAACAAGGCCTGGCAGGTCGTTGCTGGCCATTTTTGCCGCCAGATGAACTGCTGAGCTGAAGCCAACTGCGTCTGCGCTGCCATGGCTCTTAACAACGGCACCGTTCAGACCAAGGAATACCCCGCCATTCACGCGTCGCGGATCGATGCGGCGCTTCAGGCGGCGGAGCGACGTGACCGCAAAGAGTGAACCAAGGCTGGACAGGATCGAGTGGGAAAACGCATCCTTGAGTGCCCGACGAATGAAAGCGGCAGTTCCCTCGGAGGCTTTCATGGCGATGTTGCCAGTAAAACCATCCGTGACGATCACATCGACCTTGTCACTGAGGATATCCGGTCCTTCGACAAAGCCGACAAACGAAAGGGACAGATCATCTCGCTCAGCAGCTACGTCCAGGAGGGCCTTGGCCTCATGAAGTTCCGGACGGCCCTTGGTATCTTCCGAACCGACATTCAGCAATCCAACCCGCGGGCTCTCGTTCCCAAACACCAAACGTGAATATTCCCCACCCATGACCGCATACTGTAGCAAACTATCGGCATCTGCACGAATATCTGCGCCCATATCGAGGGCGACGTTGTAGCCATGAGCATTCTCTGCGGGCCAATGCACGGCAATGGCTGGCCTATGAACACCAGGGGCGCGGCGTAGAATCAGCATGGCCATCGCAACAATGGCGCCGGTGTTGCCAGCACTGATTGCCGCTTTGGCATCGCCATTGGCGACAGATTGCAAAGATTTCCAAAGAGAACTTTCCTTGCCGCTGCGCAATGCACGCGATGGCTTTTCATCCATTGGCACGACATCGGGCGCGTGCTGTATCTCAGAGCGATCAATGAGCTGGCGGCGTCTTAGCAGAAGTTTCTCAATGACAGACTTATCGCCGTGCAAGATGAACCGAAGGCTCTCATCCTCGCGGCAAGCGCGGACCAGTCCAGCGACAAGCGGCTTAGGCCCCAAATCACCGCCCATCACATCTACGGATATGACGGTTTCGGCGGTCATGTGGTTACGTGCCCCTTGGTTGGGCGTGGTGTTCGAACGCGGCTATCCGAAACAGGGCAGGAATGCCCCGAGGGTTCACGCAGCGTCGTCTTCGAGATCCACGTCGTCAGCTTGCGCAATGACCTCACGGTCACGATAGTATCCACAGGCCGCGCAAACATGATGTGGGCGTTTTAACTCACCGCAGTTCGGGCACTCGGCCGACGCAGATTCTGCCAGCGAGTCGTGCGCACGGCGCATATTCCGTTTCGAGCGCGTAACCCGATTCTGTTGGACAGCCATAACCTACCTCTGTTCATCTTTCCGGGGTGCGGATCAACCCACCATGGTCCCGGGACCTGCGCCCGTGCCCGCCAGCCCAATTGCGGCGAGGCAGAAGATGCATGTCGAAAAGCAAGACGCGGAAAATACTCCTATTTGTCGGCGGGGCAATATCTTTTTAGGTCATACAGCAGATTTGTTTTGGCTATCAGGGTTCGTCCCCACTCATCTTTGCCTTCAGCACCGCGAGACCGGCAAATGGCTTTATGTTCTCGTCTGTGAGCGGTGCGATGCCAGGCTCAGTTACCGAGAGGGTTTCGTGCTCCACACCGGGCTTACGGGGGTAGGGCTCAAGTGCGAGGGCCAGAGCCTCAAGAGCGATCAGGCCGGGATCAATGACATCTCCCAGGATGTCGGGCTCGTCATCTTCATCCATTACAACATCTATCTGATCAGAACTCATTACCTGTGTTTCTGGAACGAAATCGCGGGTGATCTGTTCATCGACCTTCTCGGCAACCGGTTCAAGCGTGACAACGCATGGCTGAGAAAGCGAGGCTGTCAATCGAGCGTCGATCCGCCAACTTTCCTTAGCGCGGGGCTGTATCTCTCCTTTGAATCTGAAGTCTAGAACGTCGGAAAGCCCGAGTTCATCGCAGATTCTTGCACGTGTAAGCGCGTCCGCAACCAAATCGAACGCTGTGGATCGAGCCTTGGAAAGTTCGGAAACGGTTATCGGATGCGCAAGCGGAGCGGGCCGCTGGGAATGGTTCGAACAATCGCGCATGGTCATGCTCTTTCGCCTAGTGAAACACCTAACACCTGTGAAGGGCCAGCTTGAATTTAAACCGTGTGATCGGTAGATCATAGCCACAAGATGTTGTGCAGAGGGTATGTCATCGTGCCACCACGTTTGTTGAGCCGGTTTCTTTTCACCGTGTGCGCTGGATCAGTTGCCATCGGAGTCGCAGCCTGTTCGCCGGTCATTCGCAACCACGGCTACGCGCCGGTCGCCGAAGAAATCGCATCGATTCGTGCGGGGCAGGACACGCGTGGCTCGGTGCGACGAAAGATTGGACGCCCCGGCGGGGCGGGCATCTTCACAGATGACGGCTGGTACTATGTCAGCACGCAGGTCGAACACTACACCTATCATGAACCCGAAGTAATCGATCGCCGGGTGGTAGCCATCCTC
Source organism: uncultured Limibaculum sp. (assembly GCA_964475765.1). Lineage (GTDB taxonomy): Bacteria > Pseudomonadota > Alphaproteobacteria > Rhodobacterales > Rhodobacteraceae > Thermohalobaculum. Next base: position 61,745 of record CAYYZH010000001.1, on the reverse strand, counting down.
TTTGACACGCAGGATGTGGTAGCTTCAGTGAACGAGTTCGGACTGGAAGACGGCAAAATAGTCGATCTCGAAACCAAGACGACACCGACGTATGGACGCCAGCTCACGATCCTTGAACAAGCGTTCGGCAATATCGGGTCGCTCGGCGATACGCTGTTCGACAACTGATCATTCATCTGACGTGAAGGCCTAGGTCGGTTGGGGCGGCGCTGGACGCTGCGGGCTCAACAACAGCCAAATCAATGCGGCCGCAGCAATAGTCAGGAATGGCAACATCGCGTAGTTCACGGCGTCCCAGCCGAAATTGGCCATCAGAGCACCTGAACTGAGCGAGCCGATTGTCACCAAACCAAAGACCAGAAAATCGTTCAGGCCCTGTACCCGGGCACGCTCTTCTGGCAGATGCGCGCCAGTGAGCATTGCTGTTGCGCCAATAAACCCGAAGTTCCAACCCACACCCAGAAGACCGAGCGCAATCGAGAAATGCGTAAAACTGATCCCCATGACCGCGACCACCGCACACCCCGCGAGAGCTATGAGCCCAAGCGCCACGATCTTTGGCGCGCCATACCGGGCAATCAGCGGCCCTGTGAAGAAGCTGGGTGCAAACATCAAAAGGACGTGGATCCGAACAACCTCGGCTGCATCGTCGGTCACAAATCCACACGCAATCATCGCCAGTGGTGTCGACGTCATGACGAGGTTCATCAGGGCATAGGAGATCATGGCACAGAGCATTGCTACCACCACCGTCCGGTTTGAAAGGATCTCGCGCCAAGCCCTTCCGTTTCGCTCACCCTTCTTGGCTCTGGGTGGACGAGGCAGATCAAGGAACAGTAATGGGATCATCCCGATCAAGTTAACGAAGATCAGAATCTTATAGCCCCCCGCATAGGGGACTGGCTCCATCCAATCCTTGAATTGCTTGACTAACTCCGGCCCGATCAGGGCAGCAGCCAGCCCGCCAGCCATCACCCAAGAAATCGCTTTAGGTCGAAACTCAGGTGATGCGCTGTCTGCTGCTGCAAACCGGTAGAAACCATGCGCACTCATGTAGATGCCGATCACGAAGGACGCGAAGGTGAAAAGCTGAAAGTCCTTGGCGTCTATGGCGTAAGCAGCCAACGCCGCACCCGTTGCCCCTGCCAAAGCCCCCAGCAGAAAGCCTGTGCGTCGTCCCCACCGGCCCATAATGGCCGAAATGACCGGCGCTGTGCACATCGATCCGAACACAGTCGCTGAAATTGGCAACGTTGCCCACGCCTTGTCGGTTGCCAGCAACTGCCCGGCCAACCCGCCCAGGATAAAGTGTACGGGCATCTGGGCGCCAAGGGTTGACTGTGCCCAGACAAGGATCGCTACGGCACGCTTGGCGCGCGCGTCATCATGCAGAAGTGGAGAAGTCGCGGTGTCGGTCATGCGTGGGTCTCTACAGCAAGTCACCCGGACACCCTACGGCAATCACACCATCAGCCATCAGTATATGGATGAAGGGATTAAGGGCGCGTTGTGTTCAGCCAAACCCCGGGTTCGGGACGAATGGTCATGCTCATGGTTGGCACGGGTGGCGGCGCCTCCGTGGTCGCAAAATCATAACGTGCCAGCAGTGTCGCTAAAATGATCTGTGCCTGCATCATGGCAAAATTTGCACCCACGCAAACACGCGGTCCGGCACCGAACGGTAGACAGAGGTATCTATGTCGATCTTTCGTTACGTCGGGTGCGAAGTTGTCGGGGTCAAATTCATTGGGCCGATCCCACCACATCTCGTGGCGGTGAAGCGCATAGATCGCGAGAAACACTGTGTCATTGGGCAGCATTTCACGACCGCCAAGGACATCCGGCTCCGCCACGTTCCGCGCCAGCAAACCCACCGGCGGGTAGAGCCGCATGGTCTCTTCAAGGACCTGCCGGACATTAGGCATCGCGTCGAGATCCTCGGCCTTCGCCGGGCGCGCTCCCAGAATCCTGCGGGCCTCCTCGGCAGCGCGGGCATGGGCGTCGGGGTGCGTTGCAAGCAGATAAAGCGCCCAGGACAGCGCCAAAGCCGTGGTTTCGTGCCCTGCAACGATGAAAAACTGCATGTTGTGGAGCAACTCTTCCGGCGTCATCTGACGCCCGGTTTCAGGATCGTTGGCCGACAGCATGTAATCCAGCAGATCATCGGCCTTACCCGTCGCCTCGCGCCGGCGCGCCTCGATGGCTTCGGCCACCATACCGTGCATCGTTTTGACCGCTCCTCGTCCCATAACCGCACCGGGGCGGGGCACCCAAGGCGGAAAGTGCAAAAAGTCGAGCAGGGATGCTTTACCGGCAGTCTCGAAATAGCGAGTGATCGCTGCTCCATAGACGTCTGCGTCGAAGTGGTCTCGGCCAGAGAGCGCCACTTCGCAGATGACATCGAAGGTGGCCGACAGCATCTCTGCAACCATTTCATGTGGACCATCGCCAGCCAGGCGTTCAACCGCGCGCTCGGCTGTCGCGGTCATCATCGGAGCAAGAGCGACCACATTACGTTGCGCGAAAACCGGTGCCACTGCCCGACGCTGCCAACGCCACTCCGCATCTTCTGACGTGAACAACGAGTTACCCACGGCGGGCCGGAGCATCCGGTTCATTACCTCAGACTTTGGGTACGCCTTGGCGTTGTCGAGAAAGACCCGCTTGTTCGCGGTCGGATCCTGAACCATGTGCCAGCGCGTACCCATCCGGCCCGAAATCATCGGCACCTGATAGCAAACAGAAGGAATGATCTCGAGGACGTTGCGCCGCGCAGCCTGCAAAGACTGCATCATCGTCAACGGCTTGGCGTGGGGCGCGATATGGGGAACCTGTGCGTTCATTTCCTGATGGTTAACGCAGATCCACGTAATCGCCGACGCGGCGCAGCCACGCACCCACCGATATCAGTCCCTTGGGGGTGACGCAGCAAGCCCTGCGCGCTAGCGTCAAGCCACGGAGGCGTGCATGCAAAAGTCAGTTGCGATCATCGGAGCAGGGGCTACAGGTCTTGTCGGTGCAAGGCACATGATGGCGGCCGGTTTTGATGTTACACTTTTCGAGATCGGCAGTCAGGTCGGCGGTATGTGGGTCTACCGGAACGACAATGGGCGATCCTCTGCTTATAAGACGCTTCATATTAACACGGCCAAGCACCTGACTTCATTCGAAGATTATGAGTTTGATGATGAAGTCCCGCCGTTCCCCAACCATCGCGACATGGCGAAGTATCTGGGGGACTATGCCGACCACCATGATTTACGTAGGCACATCAGGTTCGAAACTCGGGTGACTGCGGTTCGGCCTGCCGCAAATTATTCAGATACGCATCCTCGCTGGGAGGTGGAGACTGAAAGCGGCCGGGTCGATACTTACGATATCGTGGTCGCGGCGTCAGGACATCTGACTAAGCCGATGGAGTCGCGAGAACTTCGTGAGAAATTTGGCGCGGGCTATCTCCATTCCCACGACTACAAGGATCCTGCAGACTTTGCAGGCAAGCGGGTGTGCGTAGTGGGCGTGGGGAATTCTGGTCTCGACATCGCATCTGACCTCTGCACCACAGCAGAGTATTGCTATCTGGTCGGGCGCACGACCCCGGTCATCATTCCAAAGCTGATCTTTGGGCGCCCATTCTGGGATGTGATCCGCCCATTCTATAATCCTCTGGTGCCGGGTTGGCTGCGAAGCACTGTACTGAGATTTCTTGTCTGGATCGTGCATGGACGAATGTCTGTGTTGGGCTTCGGCACGAAACCGAAGCGTACGCATGCCAGCTCTAACGCCAACATCGTCAATCACATTCGGTATCAACGCGTGATCCCGAAACCGGGAATTGACGAGGTGAGCGCTGGCCGTTTGCGGTTCTCCGATGGTGAAGAAAAAGAGTTTGACGTTGTGATCGCCGCGACCGGGTATGAGATCGAGATCAACTACCTTGGCCCTGAGATCGTCTACAACAATGGACACAGTCTCGATCTTTATATGCGAATCGTGCCGCCAGAATGGCGTGGGCTCTATTTCTTAGGTTTCTTCAACTCGGACACAGCGCTGAACTGGATTAGCGAAAATCAGGCAAAGTGGATTGTGGCGCTGGAAACGGGGCAGGCGGCCTTACCGAGCGGCACCGAAATGAAGGATGAGATACTTCAAAGACGTGCACGCGTCCGAAGGGAGTTCGAGGGCTCTCCACGGCATGGGATTGAGGTCGAGCACCTACCGTATTTCAAAGATCTACGAGCCTCTCTTGAGGACATGCGCAAACGTGCCAGAGCCTGAACCTACTCAGCCAAGAGCGCTTTGTAGCATCGTCAATGCTTGCTCGACCGACCGCATCCGAACTTCTTCACGGCCCAGCGGGCCAAACTCCTTACGAACGTGGACCGTCGGCTTGCCAGTAATCGAACAAGCAAAGTGCACCAGTCCTTCTGGTTTCTCCGCGGAGCCGCCGCCCGGTCCTGCGATCCCAGTGATGGCCACCGCGAGGTCTGCCTGGCTGTTGGCAACGGCACCCTCTGCCATCGCGCATGCGACCGGTTCGGACACCGCGCCAAAAGCAACGACGAGATCAATCGGCACGCCCAACATCTCTGCCTTGGCTTCATTGGAATAGGTGACGAAACCGCGTTCAACGACTGCGGACGATCCCGGCACATCCGTCAGCGCGGCTGCTACCATGCCACCTGTACAGCTTTCGGCGGTGGCGACCATGACGCCAGCGTTATGGCACCTACGTAATACTTCGCCAGCGAGATTTGCTATTTTCTCAGAACCAGCCATGGGACACCCCTGCCGCTATGGTGATTACAATCGCCGCCAATGCTCCGGCCAGCACATCATCCAGCATGATCCATAGTGCGCCCGGACGATCAACCCATCTGATCGGCGGAGGTTTCAGCACATCGAAAAACCTGAACAGGGTAAATGCGCCGATCCACCCTGGCCATGGAAAGAGATGGGGCGGATGATCCACCAGCCATAGTCCGATCGAGAGCGGCCAGAGCGCGATCATCTGTCCTGCAACCTCGTCGATGACGATCTCGCCGGGATCGTCTGTTGCTGAGCGCGGGTCTGCGTTGGTGGCCCACCAACCTATCACAAATACCAAAGCTGTCGCGGCCACGACCAATGGGGCGCCGCCCAACCAATGCAAGATCCATGTAAATGGGATCGCTGCGGCCGACCCCCAAGTGCCCGGTGCCCATGGCAGAGTACCAATTCCCCCGACCGTCGTGATCAGGCGGGCAGGCGTCACGATTGGTGCGGCAGGGCTACGGTTGCAGTTGCCATCGCGCCCATACCTTCCTCGCGGCCAACAAATCCCATACGCTCCATCGTCGTAGCCTTCACCGAAATCCGCCCCTGATCGATCTGCAGGATTTCTGCCATCCTCGCACGCATCAACTTGGCGTGTGGCGCTATTTTGGGCGCTTCGCAAAGCAAAGTGATGTCAGCGTTAACTATCCGCCCGCCACGATCAGTTACACGAGAGACCGCATGTGTCAGAAAAACATGGCTCTCGACCCCTTTCCATTTAGGGTCAGTGGGTGGGAAATGCGTGCCAATGTCTCCGTCTGCTAGCGCACCATAGATCGCATCGGTCAACGCATGCAGTCCGACGTCAGCGTCTGAATGGCCATCCAATCGGTGCGTGTGCGGGATCTCGACACCGCAAAGCCAGACCGCATCTCCGGGGACAAATCGGTGAACGTCAAAGCCATGTCCCGTTCGGGTTTCCAATTGCATCCCCTCTTGTTCTTGTGCCCTCACCAAGCGCTCAGCGCGCGCAAGATCAACGGAGGTAGTGATTTTGAAGTTATCAGGATTTCCCGGGACGAGCGTCACCTGATGACCGGCTCGCCGAAAGACCTCCGCATCATCCAGCGCGGGCGGTTCTGAACTTTCAAGCGACGCGCGATGTGCAGCAAGAATCTCAAGATAAGGAAAGGCTTGGGGGGTCTGCGCCCGCCAAAGACCTTCACGAGGCTTGGGCAGATCCGCATTCCCATCGGTCTCCTGCCAAAGCGCATCGACAACCGGCTCCGCAAGAATGGCTGCACTTTTCGCTGCAATCAGGTCGCTGAGCATGCCGTAAGAAACGAACGGCCGTGCCGCATCGTGGATCAGCACGCGCTGAGGTTCTTGTGGCTCCAGCGCTTCCAGTGCAATGCGTACGGTATCTGCACGCTCTTGCCCGCCATGGACTGGCGCAAACAGGCGCGGGTCAGTGATCGATGCCACAGCCTGATCATAGAGGCCGTGTGCGTCCGGGTGAATTGCGGTCTGCACAAGTGTTATCTCATCGACCGCCAACAACGCCCGGATCGTTCGGGTCAGGATCATCTCCCCGCCAAGCATTTGGAATTGCTTGGGCACCGGTCCCCCAAGGCGAAGCCCCTTTCCCGCTGCGACGATAATGGCGGCTGTCGACATGTTTCCTCCCGATCTCCGCGCTTTAAGCGGCTTCATCTCAAATGAGAAGTCCCACCAAGTGCCAAAACGACGCAAATGGACGGGGGATTGCGCGGGAGCCATTTGCTCGGGTAGGAAAAGGTGCAGTGATGAATTTTTGGGCAGATGATGATCAAGATTGGATCCGAACGCGTTGTGACCCCCGTGCTTCTGGCCCCAATGGCCGGGATCACGGATCGACCTTATCGCGAGTTGGTGGCGGGTTTCGGGGCAGGGTTGGTGGTCTCCGAAATGGTTGCCTCAGAAGAAATGCTGGCTGCCAAGCCGAGCGCGCGTGCCCGAGCAGAAATCGCAGCAGGCCAAATCGGCACGTCAGTCCAAATCGCAGGGCGTGAAGCCGTACCTATGGCTGAGGTTGCGCGCTTGCTCGAAGGACAGGGCGCTCGGATCATCGACATCAACATGGGATGCCCCGCACGAAAGGTCACGAGCGGGGCTTGTGGATCGGCCTTGATGCGTGACCCCGATCATGCCCTGCATCTGATTGAAGCTGTGGTTTCAGCGGTTGATATACCTGTGACCGTCAAAATGCGTTTGGGCTGGGATCAAGACTGCCTGAACGCGCCTGATGTAGCCCGCCGTGCCGAAGCCGCCGGGGTTCAAATGGTCACGATACATGGCCGAACGCGGTGCCAGTTCTACAAGGGAGTTGCGGACTGGGCAGCAATCCGAGACGTGGTTGAGGCCGTGGAGATCCCTGTCATCGCAAATGGTGATGTCGTGGATCCCGAAACTGCCCGCGAGGCTCTTGCCCAATCTGGTGCGGCCGGGATCATGATCGGTAGGGGCGCGATTGGTCGACCATGGCTGTTGGCCGAGATCGCAGCCAGGCTGGTCGGTGATGAGACGGACTTTCGTCCGCGGGGCAAAGCCTATACCGAACTAGTAGCACGCCATTGCGAAAAGCACCTCGCTTTCTATGGGGTGGAGACGGGCGTGCGTGCGATGCGCAAGCATCTCGATGCATATATCGCCCAGGTCCCGGACGCGTTGTGCCTTCGTGGCTGGCTGATCCGGGAGACCAACCCGAAGCGGCTTTTTGCCGGCATTACCGAGCTTGGACAACGGGACGAAGCCTCACCGGAGCCGATAGCGGCATGACAAAACGTGACTATGAAACGCTTTGGCAAGCCCTGCCGAACCCGGCGCTAGTCCTGAGTGCCGATGGCGCTATCCAAGATGCAAACGCGGTGGCCGAGGATTTTCTCGGTATGTCGCGCCGGGCACTCATGGTGCGCCCCCTTGGCCGTCTTATTGGTGAAGACAGTCGCCTTGTTGGGCTGGTTCAGCGGGTCGCTGAAGCGAACCGACCACTCTCCGAATACAGGGTCGAATTCAATTGGCCGGAGACCCCCACAAGGCTGATCGATATCTACGCAGCACCCGTTAACGCCGGTGACGTGCTCGTCTCGCTCTATCCCCGCACATCGGCCGAACGAATGGACCGCGCAATGACCAGTCGGGATGCGGCTCGGTCGGTGGTTGGCATGGCTTCAATGCTGGCACACGAGATTAAGAACCCATTGGCAGGCATTTCGGGTGCAGCCCAGCTACTTGCTATGAACCTTTCCGCCGAGGATCAGGAACTGACGACGCTGATCCGCGACGAGGCGGATCGCATTGGCAAGCTCGTGGAACAGGTTGACGCCTTTGGAGACTTCGGGCTTGTCCGACGCTCCGCGGTTAACATTCATGATGTCCTAGACCGGGCCGCCGCATCAGCCAAAGCCGGATTTGCAAGCCATGTCCGATTTGTAGAGGACTACGATCCATCTCTGCCACCTGCGCTCAGCGACAGCGATCAACTCATGCAGGTCGTTCTAAACCTACTCAAAAACGCGGCTGAAGCTGTACCTGCCGTAGGCGGCATGATCGCGATTAAGACGGCATATCGGGCCGGTGTGAAGGTTATGACTGCCCGCGGACGGTCCGAAAGTCTGCCACTGCAGATCACTGTCCTCGATAATGGTTCAGGTGTGCCTGACGACATGCGGGCGCACATCTTTGAGCCGTTCGTGACCTCGAAGGTCTCAGGATCAGGATTGGGTCTGGCATTGGTCTCGAAGATCGTCGCTGATCACGGAGGCGTCATCAGTTGCGACTCAGAGCCGGGGATGACGGTCTTTCGTCTACTTCTTCCAATGGCGAACGAAAGTGAAATAACTGAAACCGGCCCCCACGGGCTTGACGAGGATGCAGCATGACCCGGGGCACCACCGTTCTTCTGGCAGACGATGATCGTTCGATCCGAACAGTCCTCAGCCAGGCCCTTAGCCGTATCGGTTGCCGAGTGAGGGCAACAGGATCGTCCTCGGTACTCTGGCGCATGATCGAAGAGGGCGAAGGCGATATTGTCGTCACCGATGTCCACATGCCCGACGGCGATGCACTGGATTTGCTCCCGGCCATCCGCAAACGCCGCCCGGATCTGCCGGTCATTGTCATGAGCGCCCAGAACACCGTTCTGACAGCGATCCGTGCCGCAGAGGTAGGTGCATATGAGTACCTCCCGAAACCTTTCGATTTGAAGGAACTGTTGGGCTTTGTGGAATCGGGACTTGAAAAGATTGCGCCCCCCGAAGCACAGCAATCCGAGCCTGAGAAAGCTCAGGAAGACAACTTGCCGCTCATCGGGCGTTCCCCGGCGATGCAGGAAGTCTACCGCATCATGGCGCGCTTGATGCATACGGACCTAACGGTGATGATTTCAGGCGAGAGTGGCACTGGCAAAGAACTCGTCGCGCGCGCGCTTCATAATTTCGGCAAGCGGGCGAAGGGACCATTCGTGGCGCTGAACATGGCGGCTATTCCACGCGAGTTGATCGAGTCGGAGCTCTTTGGTCACGAGCGCGGTGCATTTACGGGCGCCACAGAGCGTACGTCAGGCAAGTTTGAACAGGCAGCTGGTGGTACGTTGTTTCTGGATGAAATCGGTGACATGCCAGCAGAGGCGCAGACCCGATTGTTACGAGTCCTGCAAGAAGGTGAGTTCACGACGGTGGGAGGGCGCACGGCCCGGCGCGCGGATGTCAGAATTGTCGCTGCCACCCACCAGAACCTCAAGTCCTTGATCGCTGAAGGGCGGTTCCGAGAAGATCTGTTTTACCGTTTGAATGTTGTCCCGGTCCGCCTGCCGCCGCTGCGCGAGCGCATCGGAGATCTGGCCGATCTTTCCCGCGCTTTTCTGCGCCGCGCCGAAGAAGAAGGCTTACCTCGCAAGATCCTATCTCCGGAGGGCCTCGATGTACTGAAAACCCACACTTGGCCGGGTAATGTACGCGAGTTGGAGAACCTAATGCGCCGCCTAGCGGCGCTCTGTCCCGATGATCAGGTTCCAGCCGACGTTATCGAACACGAACTCAGCGCGCGATCCGAACAATCACTAGATCAGCCCGAAGACGGTGAGGCCGGGCGCAGCTTGAGTAATGCGGTTGAGATTCACCTCGAGCGGTATTTTGAACGGCATGGAAACACGCTGCCGCCCCCTGGTCTCTATGATCGGATCCTGCGGGAAATCGAACTGCCACTGATTGCCCTTACTCTGTCTGCGACAAGGGGCAACCAGCTCAAAGCGGCTGATCTTCTTGGAATTAACCGCAATACACTGCGCAAAAAGATCCGAGAGCTTGACATTCCGGTCACACGCGGCAAAAAACTGATGTAGAATGGCAACAGCTTATCACGCGGCAAAAGAGAACCGGGTGAAGTCCAGAGCAGGCTGTGTGAGGACATTTGGCAGATATCGGCGTCATGGCTGGCACCGGAGAACGGCGCATCAACTGGCCGATGGTCAAGCGGCGCCTTGCCCGTTGGGGCATGCTCTCGGTGATCATTGCAGGTCCCTGCCTTGCGATTCTGACTGCGTTTCTTCTGAGCGACGGCGCGCGGGCCGAGCAGAATCAGGGCCTGATCCGAATCGTTCTTCTAATCGACCTTTGCTACATTCTGGTCCTGATGGCGCTGATTGCATGGCGTATCGGGGGCTTGATGATAGCCCGACGGAAGAAGTCCGCAGGAACCCGTTTGCACTTGCGCCTCGCCGGAGTTTTTGCGGCGGTCGCGTTGCTGCCGACCATGATTGTTGCCGTCTTTGCGGCGTTGACCCTGGGATTCGGACTCGAGAGCCTGTTTTCAGATCGTATTGGCAGCGTGGTACGCAACTCGCTTGCAACAGCAGAGGCTTATGAGCGTGAGCACCGCAGCGATCTGCGCGCGGACGTCCTGAACATGGCGCTGGACCTCAACCGGGCGGCCAGTCAGGGCGCCACCTTGGCGCAGTTCAACGAATACATGACCACCCAGGCGAAGGTGCGTGAGCTGCCGCTGGCTTTCGTTTTCAACCTAGACAAGCAAATCATCGCTCGGTCGGAATACAGCTACCTCTTCCACTTCATACCACCGACTGACGAGCAACTCGAAGCGGCGCGGCGAGGAGACACTGTGCTGATCGAGGATGCTGGACGCAATGAGATAAGGGCCTTGGTCGCTCTGGCGCGGATTTCGGACGCATTCCTCTACATCTCGCGCAATGTGCAGGGCGATGTTTTGCGACTGCTCGACGAGACCAGCGGCACTGTCCAATTCTATGATCGCCTTGAACGTGAACGCGGCTCAGTTCTTCTGAACTACGCTCTAATCTACCTCGGCTTTGCCCTGTTCGTGATCCTAGGTGCAATCATGCTGGGCCTCTGGTTCGCGGAGCGTCTTGCCAAACCAGTTGGTAGACTGGCGGGCGCCGCTGAACTGGTCGGCGCAGGAGACCTTAACATTCGGGTCAAGGAAGAGCGCGGCGATGACGAGATTGCTCTTCTCAGTCGCTCCTTCAATACGATGACCGCTCAGTTAAAGGGGCAGCGGGATGCGCTGATCACAGCACGCGACGAAACTGACAGCCGTCGGCACTTTATTGAGACGGTGCTCAGCGGTGTGACCGCCGGCGTGATCGGCCTGGATCATATCGGTCGGATCGAGCTAATCAACGAGGCGGCTTGCGATATCTTAGGCATTTCCACCTCGGACAGTGCAGGAAGACGATTGATTGACGTCTCTCCTGGTATGGATCGGCTGTTCGAGCAGGCGCGAACAGCGCCCAACCGCGTGGCGGGTGGGGATGTGCGTCACTCCGTACGCGGAGAAACACGGGAATTCCTGGCCCGTATTGCGCCCAAGGCGCCGGATGATCCCAGCGAAGGTTTCGTTCTGACCTTCGAGGACGTCACCGCTCTCGCTTCCGCACAACGTATGGCTGCATGGGGTGATGTTGCTCGACGGATTGCTCATGAAATCAAGAACCCACTCACACCGATCCAGCTGTCCGCAGACCGCCTACGCAGAAAATTCGCTGAGAGATTGGGCGAAGATGGTGAGGCCTTTGAGCAATATCTTGATGTCATCACCCGGCAAGCCGGAGACATCCGCCGCATGGTCGATGAATTTTCAAAGTTTGCACGTATGCCAGATCCGACGCCTGAAATGCATGATCTGAGGGATCTGTTGCGAGGGGCAGTCCTTCTCCAGCAGGAGGCAAGAAGCGATGTCACCTATCAGTTGGACCTCGCCGAAAGTGCTCAACATGTTTCGGTTGACCCTGGCCTTATGGGACAGGTGTTGACGAACCTTCTGCAAAACGCAGCAGATGCGATCGACGGGCGGATGGAGCGCGATGGCACCGCAGCACCTGTGCCGCGTGTGATTGTTGATGTCGAAGAAGGCGTTCGGAGTTACCGGATCCGTGTAACTGACAACGGTATCGGCCTGCCGGGCGATCAACGCGACCGGTTGACGGATCCTTATGTGACAACGCGGTCAAAGGGTACAGGCCTTGGCCTCGCAATCGTCAAAAAGATCGTCGAACAACATGGTGGCGAGTTGCAGCTCGGCGATGCCAACGACGAGATAGGCCTGGATGGCGCACAGGTAACGGTAAAGCTCCCCAAACCGGCGGGGCAGTCGCAAGCTGGAAGTGGAATAAACGAGGAGGGCCAGTCAATGGCCGCAGCAGGATAGGCATGGCAGATATTCTGATTGTCGACGACGAGGCGGACATACGCGACCTGATCTCGGATCTTCTGACAGATGAAGGTCACGCAGCACGCACAGCCCATGATGCAGACAGCGCGTTCGCGGTGATCGAGGCTCAGGCTCCAGATCTGATCATTCTAGACATTTGGCTGCAGGGCAGCCGAATGGATGGGATTGAAATTCTGAAAACTGTAAAGCGTGACAACCCCGGCATCCCTGTAGTCATCATTTCTGGACACGGTAACATCGAAGTAGCCGTCGCCGCCGTGCGGCAGGGCGCGTACGACTTCATCGAGAAACCCTTCAACATGGATCAGTTATTGGTCGTGACTGGTCGAGCACTGGAGGCAAGCCGACTGCGCCGGGAAAACGCACAACTTCGGTCGCTGGAACAGGGCAACTGCCAGATAATTGGTTCCTCCTCAGCAATCACAACACTTCGTACCAAGCTTGATCGGGTGGCCCGCGGTGGTAGCCGAGTGCTGCTATCAGGCGGCCCTGGCTCCGGCAAAGAGGTCTCGGCCCGCTATATCCACCAGAACTCTGAACGAGCTGACGGCCCATTTGTTGTGGTCAACGCAGCCTCGATAGACGCTGATCGCATGGAAGAAGTTCTCTTCGGACGGGAGACCGACGGCTCGACCACCCATACAGGTGTATTCGAGCGCGCCGATGGCGGAACATTGTTTATCGACGAGGTCGGCGACATGCCGCCGGGGACGCAATCAAAGATCCTCCGGGTCCTTGTAGACCAACTTTTCCAGCGAGTCGGCGGCGCCTCGACCGTGCGCGTCGATGTTCGTGTCATCTCGGCCACCAACCGGGATCTGCAGCAGATGATCGACAACGGACTGTTCCGGGAGGATCTCTACCATCGCCTCAACGTCGTCCCGATCGAGGTGCCTGGGCTGGATCAGCGCCGTGAAGACATTCCCGAGTTGGGCATGCACTTCCTCGACATGTTCGCGACCGAACAAGGGATGGCACGGCGCGTCATGTCGGAGAACTGTATCGCCGCGCTCCAGACCCGTAGCTGGCCGGGCAACGTACGTCAGCTTCGCAATGTGATGGAACAACTCCTTATTCTCGGCGGTGACAATCGCGAGATAGAGTCGGAGGAACTGCCAGGAGCTCCCGTGGCTGATGTAGGTGAACAGGGGCTATCCGCTGTCATGTCACTCGTTGCCAGCCTCCCGCTGCGCGAGGCGCGTGAATTGTTCGAGCGGGAGTACTTGATAGCCCAGATCAACCGGTTTGGGGGAAACATTTCGAAAACCGCCAGCTTTGTCGGCATGGAGCGATCGGCGCTTCATCGCAAACTTAAGATGCTGGGCGTTGTGACGACATCCCGTGGCGGCGTTCGCGTGGCAGTCACCGACGATGAAGAGGAAGACAAACTCCTCGCACGGGGGTAAGTCACTGCCTACAACGCTGATCACTAGCGTTCGGCAACATTCCAACATTTGGGGAACATCTGCATTGGCCTTCGACTTCGATGAAGTGATCGACCGGCGGGGAACACACTCGGTCAAATGGGACGGCATGGCTGCCAGGTTCGGACACACCGACCCTGACATTATTCCGATGTGGGTAGCAGACATGGATTTCCGCGCCCCTCCGACCGTGAACGATGCACTTACCGACTTGGTGAGCCACGGCGTACATGGCTATTACGGCGACGACTCTACTGCGCGCGCCTCGGTCTGCAGTTGGATGCAGCGCCGACATGGCTGGGAAATTGACCCCGACTGGATCGCCTGGGCCCATGGTCTTGTAGCCGGGATCGGGTTTTGCATTCAGGCGTTCACCGAACCGGATGAAGCCGTCATCGTCTTTTCGCCAGTCTATCACATGTTCGGAAACACTGTTCGCGCCTCGGGCCGAAACCTAGTCGAATCGGAGCTGCGACAGGTGCAGGGCCGCTATGAGATGGATCTCGAAACCTTGGGAGCCAATCTCGATCCAAAGGCGCGCATGGTGCTGCTTTGTTCTCCACACAACCCCGGTGGTCGTGTCTGGTCGCCAGAGGAACTACGTGCGTTGGCCGATTTTTGCACAGAGCGCGATCTCATCCTTGTATCAGACGAGATACATCACGATCTCGTCTACGAAGGCGCAACGCATCACGTCATGGCCAAAGCCGCGCCGGACATCACTGACCGGCTTGTAACGCTGGCGGCGCCGACGAAGACCTTTAATGTAGCGGCTGCATTGACGGGTGAATTGATCATCTCAAACCCGGATCTTCGTTCGCGCTATAACGCTGCTAAGGCCGCATGCGGATCTGCATCGACAAATCGTTTCGGAATGGTGCTGCTGGAGGCAGCCTATAATGGTGGTGCCCCATGGTTGGATGCGCTGGTGCCCTACTTGCAAGGCAATCGCGACTACCTAGCAAGCGCGGTCGCCCAGAACATGCCCGGCCTAAGGGTAATGCATCTTGATTCGACATATCTTTCATGGATCGATTTTTCCGGTCTTGACCTATCGGTCGAAGACGTGACGACGAAGGTCGAACGCGAAGCAAAGATTGCCGTCAATCGAGGGCAAACTTTTGGCCAAGGCGGCAACGGATGGTTGCGGTTCAACTTTGCCTGCCCGCGCGCAACACTCGATACCGCGATCAGTCGGCTGACAGATGTGTTTGGCGGCTGAGGTCGACCTTTCTCGGTCAAGAGGGTGTATCTGTGATGCTCCCATGTCGATAGGCGTTCAGTCATGAAGCTTATCGTCTGCGGAGCAGGTCAGGTTGGCTATCAGATTGCGCGACATCTGTCTGACGAGGGCAACGCAGTCACTGTCATCGACATGAATGCGCAGCTTGTTCGACGGATCACCGACTCTCTTGATGTCTCCGGTGTGGTCGGTTTTGCCTCACATCCGAGCGTCCTCGCTCAAGCGGGGGCGCGCGATTGTGACATGCTGATCGCCGCAACCTCCATGGACGAAGTTAACATGGTGGCCTGTCAGGTGGCCCACTCTGTTTTCGAGGTACCGGTAAAGATCGCCCGCGTGCGAACCGAAAGCTATCTTGAAGCGGAATGGAGCGACCTCTTCCGTCGCGATCACATGCCGATTGATGTGATCATCTCACCTGAGGCCGAAGTTGCCAAAGTGACCATGCGCAGACTTTCGGCCACCGCTGCCTTCGATATCGAGCCGTTTCTCGATGGAAAAGTCAGTTTTGTTGGGCTCCACATCGGCGAAGACTGCCCCACGATCAACACTCCGCTGCGCCAGTTGACCGAACTGTTTTCGACGCTTCGTTGTACCGTTGTCGCCGTGCGGAGGGATGACCGCATTTTTGTCACCTACGGGGACGATCAATTGCTGGCCGGTGATGATGTCTACTTCGTCGCCGCCGACGCAGATGTCCAACGCGCCTTCGGAATTTTTGGTCGAGAGAACCTGACCGCCCAGCGAGTTGTGATCATGGGAGCCGGCAATATCGGCTTAAATGTAGCGCAGCGGATTGAGGCAACGTCTAAACATCGTGCAAAGATCATCGAGTTCGACCGCAGCCGGGCCGAATTCGCGGCAGACAACCTGAAGCACAGCATTGTCCTGAACGGAGATGGTCTCGACGCCGAGATCATGACCGAGGCTGGAATCGGAGACGCAGATGCACTCGTTGCGCTGACCGATGACGACAGGGCGAACATGTTGGCTTGTGCCTTGGCGCATGAGGCCGGTTGCCCGATCGGCATTGCGCTAGCTACCGATCCTGTATTCGAGCGGATTGCCGAACCCCTAGGTGTGGACGCATTGATCAATCCACGATCGACCACGGTTTCATCGATCCTTCGCCATGTCCGGCGAGGAAAAGTACGTGCAGTGTATTCTGTCGGCGGCGGTGAAGCCGAAGTGATTGAAGCGCAGGTCATGGCAACGTCTCCAATTGCCGGACGACGGATCCGCGACATTAGTTTCCCCACCGGATCCATAGTCGGAGCAGTCCTCGGGAGCGACGGCATCATCATGCCACGTGGCGATCAAGTCATTCAGGTCGGAGACGTGCTTGTCGTGTTCGCAGTTCGAGAGGCCGTCCGCGAAGTCGAGCAGATGTTTCGGGTCAGCATGGACTTCTTCTAATGCAATGACCCTGGCACGCACCCCGATATTTGCAGTTCTGGTCGGGCTTCTCGCCATTGGTATGCTTGCAGTCTCGCTTCAAGCTGCGTCGGAGGCGAACTGGCGCGATGCCCGGGGGTTCCTCTACCCTGCAATCTTTTGTGGTTTTGCAGGTCTCTCAATCGCAGTTCTATTTGCCAGGAAAAGCGAAGGACAAAGCGCTGAGGCTGAGCTTGGCAGTCTGCTCACGATTTGGCTTCTCCTGCCGTTCTTCGCGGCACTCCCATTGTTTCTTTTGACCCCGAGTATTGGTCGGCCAGCGGCCGTTTTCGAAATGATGGCAGCCCTGACGACAACCGGAGGCAGCGTCTACTCCAAGGCTTCGAGCGCTTCCGATGCGATCCATCTCTGGCGCGGCATGATAGGCTGGCTCGGTGGACTTATAACCCTGATCGCCGCCTATGTGATCTTGGCTCCTCGGCGCCTTGGAGGGTTCGAGGTCGCTGCAACAGCCGCGGGGCTTTCCGTCATGCAACCTGTCGATTTGCGCGTCGAGGCAGCCCCGTTCGAGAGCCGCATGATGCGCGCTCTTAAAACGATACTTCCTATCTATCTCGGGCTTACGCTTTGTCTTGGTATTGCCTTCAATGCGCTGGACAAACCGGGGCTTATCTCCGCGGTGCACGCGATGTCAGTTGTTTCGACAAGCGGCATCACCCCGGTAGATGGCGGATTTGCCGCTAGTGGAAGCATTGGCGCCGAAGTGGTAGCCGCACTCTTTATGGTGCTCGCTGCCAGCCGCGTCCTCTATGTCGATGCCAGTCAGGCCGGACAGAACGTGTCCTGGCGTACCGATCCGGAGCTGAGGCTGATGGGTACGCTGGTGGTCCTCGCCGTAAGCGTCCTCTTCTTGCGCCATTGGGTAGGCGCGTTGACGCTGGAAGACGGAGTAGAACCGGGCGACGGTCTCATGGCACTTTGGGGCGCGATCTTCACAACGGTCTCGTTCATCACCACAACCGGGTTCGAAAGCTCGGCTTGGGAAAGCGCTCGAGATTGGAGTGGCCTGCACAATCCTGGACTGATTCTTCTCGCTCTCTGCACAATTGGTGGCAGCGCGGCAACGACGGCAGGGGGGGTTAAGCTGATCCGTGCCTACGCGTTGATCCGGCATGGCTCCCGTGAGATTGGACGGATTGCACAACCCCATAGCGTAGCGGGATCGGGCGCCGGCCTGCGCACTGTTCGGCGCGACGGGGCCTTTATAGCCTGGACCTTTCTGATGCTGTTCATCCTGGCACTGATGACAACCGTTCTTGGCCTGACTCTCAGTGGTATGACTTTCACAAATGCGCTGATTGCAAGCGTGGCGGCGCTTTCCAACACAGGCCCTGCCTTTGCGCAGATCTCGGAAAACGGCAACGGATTCGTAGCATTTAGTGCACTGCAACAATTTATTCTCGCGCTTGCGATGGTCCTTGGACGCATCGAAACCCTTGCAGTCATTGCACTTTTTTCAACAGACGGCTGGTGGCGCACCAGCGCGCGCTCAAAAAAGACTGGAAAATCCTAACGTGAGACCTCACTCTTTACCCGGAGAGGGCGAAGTCAAGCTTCCGAGCTCTCCTGAAATCCGTAGTTTCGACAAAAAAACAAACGAAAAAATCCAGGCGAAAAACAATGGCCGGCGAACCAAAACAGAACCTGCAAGACACATTCCTCAACCACGTTAGAAAACAGAAGATCCCTGTGACGGTGTTTCTGGTCAATGGCGTGAAGCTCCAGGGTGTGATCACGTGGTTCGACAACTTCTGTGTGTTACTGCGCCGTGATGGCCAGTCCCAGCTTGTCTACAAGCATGCGATCTCGACCGTGATGCCTTCGCAGCAATTCAGTCTCTACGAAGGTGAACCCGAGGGCTAACTTCGACGTGACCGAGCGCTGACCGGGGTGTAGAGGTGGTCACATGACCCGTGCCCTGGTGCTGCATCCAGACATAAACAGTCGCGGCAACGATGCTGCGGCGGCGTTGAATGAAGGTGAGAGCCTGACATCAGCGCTCGATCTTTCTTTGGCTGGCGGGTCGGTAGTCCGACTAAACAAACCACATCCCGCCACGCTGTTTGGCCCCGGCAAAGTAGATGACGTGTCCAAGCGCATCCACGATGACGAGATCGAGTTGGTGATCGTGAACGGGCCACTTTCGCCCGTGCAACAGCGTAATCTAGAACGTGCCTGGAAGGTCAAAGTTCTGGATCGCACTGGGTTGATCCTCGAAATCTTTGGTGCACGCGCTCAGACACGCGAGGGAGTGCTGCAAGTTGATTTGGCTCATCTGAACTATCAGCGGTCGCGTCTGGTCCGATCCTGGACACACCTCGAACGTCAACGCGGCGGTGCCGGATTTATGGGCGGTCCAGGCGAGCGGCAGATTGAATCTGATCGCAGGCAGATCGCAGAGCGAATTACTTCCATCAAACGCCAGCTCGACAAGGTTGTGCGCACTCGCACCTTGCACAGGGCAGCACGCGCCAAAGTGCCTTACCCCGTAGTGGCATTGGTCGGTTACACCAACGCGGGCAAGTCAACACTGTTCAACCGACTGACGCAGGCAAACGTTCTCGCCGAAGACATGCTCTTTGCGACTCTCGATCCGACATTGCGTCAAATCGACTTGCCATCAGGCCGGCAGGCGATCTTGTCTGACACAGTGGGATTCATTTCGGACCTGCCGACAGAACTGGTTGCGGCTTTTCGAGCCACTTTGGAAGAAGTCCTAGCTGCCGATCTGGTCGTCCATGTCCGCGACCTATCGAGCCCTGCAACCGAGTCCCAAAAGACCGATGTTGATCGGGTCCTTCGCGATCTCGGCCTCGATGAAGATGCGATAGATGCGGTGCTGGAAGTCCAGAACAAGATCGACCTGCTCGACAGCGACACCCTCGCGGCCATGACTGCCCGGGCAAATCGTCAGGACAATGTGTTGACACTTTCAGCCGTAACCGGGCAGGGCAGCGATGCGCTGCTTACCGAGATAGATCAGCGACTCTATCCGACATCCCGTAGTCTCGATCTAATGTTGGGCCATGAAGCGGGCAAGGCGATTGCCTGGCTCTACGAACATGGAGAGGTCAGTAGGCGCGAAGACCAAGAAGCCGGCGTCAACCTATCGGTTGATCTGACGGAGCGGGAATACGCCCAGTTCTGCAAGGCCTTCCCAAACTATGCAGTGATCTGAAGTTGCTTCACCCTTGGCCGGTCAGGGCGGGATTTTCCAGCTCACTCTTCAGGATCCCGCGCACCGATTCCGGTGGGACCATCGAGGATCTCGTCTTCATGTCATAAAATACGTTCACCGCCTCGGACGTCGCGATACACCGCTGGCCGCTGAAGATCCCATACCCAGAGGTCATCGACTTGTTGCCCAAGCGGATCAGCCTGCCGCCAACCTCGACCGCGCCAGGGTAATGAAGCTCGGAGACGAAATCGATCACCACGCGCGCGAGGATGAACTCGACCGTCTCCATCGCCTCCGGACCGGCAAGGCGGATCACGTCATAGACAAACGCCGTGCGTGAGACCTCGAAGTACTGCGAAAGAGCGACGTTGTTTATGTGCCCTAGGCTGTCTTGATCCGAGAACCGGATGGTTACGGGGCTCCAATGGGTAAAGGTCTCGCGGCGGGTGAGATCGAAATCGGACATTTAAGCTCCTCAGAGGACAAACAGCAGAACTGCGGCTACGATCGTGGCGATGCCCGCGTATTCCATCCAGGTGATTTTCTCGCGGAAATAGAGAACTGAGATCAGGATCGTGAAGATCACCTCGACCTGACCCACCGCCTTCACGTAGCTGGCGTTCTGCATGGCCATCGCGGTGAACCAGCCAATCGACCCTATCGCCGACGTAACACCAATAAAGATGCAAGGTCGCACCAGACCTGGCAGTTTGGCAAACTCGGCCCGCTCGGTGAATGCCAGCCAGAGACCGAGTCCGACCACCTGCATTGCAGTGACAACCGTGACCGACCAAGCACCGCGATAGATGGATGATCCCTCGTCCATGACCAACGAGGCCTCGCGTAGAAACAGGTAGCTGAGGCAAAACAAGAACCCGCTACCAAGGCCAAGCAGTGTGGCGCGCGCTTGTAGGAAATCAGTCAACCGCCCACCTGTTAAGGCGCCGCGCATCTTGCCTGCGGAAATTAGGACCACTCCGATCACAGTTAGGACGATGGCGAGCCAACCGATCGGGGAGATCGCCTCAGAGAACAACAGCGTGCCGATTATTGCGGCCTGCATGATGTCGGTCTTGGTCAGCATGGTACCGACCGCAAAGTTGGCGTGTTGAAACAAGAGGATCAGCAGATAGGTCGCGACGACCTGCGTGACACCGGTCATGAAACAGTGGAACAGATATTCGGCATGCAGGCGCGGCACACCCAGCCCCTCCCAACTGATCACCACCCAGAGATAGACCGCCATGACGGGCAACCCGTAGATCGAGCGCACATAGGTGGTCATCCATGTCGATAGCTGTGCGTTGATCGCCTTTTGCGCCGCGGTGCGCACGGCCTGCATGAGGCCCGCAACCATGCTGATGGGGATCCACAGCCATTCCATGTTAGTGTTTTCCGCCCGGTTTCTTTCGCTCGGCTCCAGCCCTAGCACGCACCGAGACAGATGCTCCAGAGCCCGCGGCCATCAGCGCTTAAAATCAGGACCTCGATGCCCGTTGCCTCGCGAGCACGGATCTCAGGCGCGGCCTGCTAAATCAAGCATGACGTCGGCAATCACCTGCGCGGCGGCAGCGCAATGCTCGGGCTCCGCGCTTTCGGCCTCATTGTGGCTGATCCCGTCCTTACACGGGATGAAGACCATTCCCGCAGGGCAAATCGTTGAGATGTTTCGCGCATCATGACCCGCGCGGGAATAGATCGGTTGATGCCCATACCCCCTACGATCAGCGGCGGCAGCAAACCTCTTGCGAATGTCCTCGGGGAACTCGATGGTCGGCGCCTTCGCAAATTCTTCGACCGTCACATCGCATGGTCCTGCATTGTCGCGGCAGATTTCACCGACGCGATTGCCTTGCTGCGTGATCAAATTCGTTGAGGGATGACGCATATCGATTGTGAAGTGTACATGCCCGGGTATTACGGACACGCCGCCCGGACGCACATCAAATCGACCGATAGTGAACCGCATCTCGTCCGTTTCGTCTGCAAACGCCTGGCGCAGAGCAATCGCCATATCGGTGGCCGCCACGAACGCATCTCGGCGACGCGAATGGGGCAGGGTGCCTGAGTGGCCATCATCCCCAACTACATCCACTTTCCAGCGGCGATAGCCTTGCATCCCGCTGACAATCCCCAGAAAGTTGCCAGACGTTTCCAGCTCAATCCCTTGTTCGATATGACTTTCGAGAAACGCAGATATCGGCTCCCCCAACGCACGCGTTCCAGCCTCAGGGATCGCGGCACGCAACTCCGATATGCAGTCGGCGAGGGCGATCCCGTCCGAATCGGACTGACCAAAGATCTCATCGAAATTTCGGAGACCAGCATAGACGTTCGAACCCATACAGGCCGGATTGAACCGAGGGCCCTCTTCGTTGTTCCATATGGCAATCTCCAGGGGATGCCGCGTGGCAATCCCTGCATCGTCTATGGCCTCGACCGCCTCGAAAGCGGCCAGAACGCCAGACATGCCGTCAAATCGCCCAGCCATAGGTTGGCTGTCGGTGTGCGACCCAGAAGACACTGGCGGCAGGTCCTCAGTACCATCTCGGCGTATGAACATGTTGCCGATGGGATCTATGGCGATGGACCAACCACGTGCCACAGCCCAATCCGCAATCAGGCGATGGCAGGCGATGTCCTCCGGTGTCAGAGCCATCCTGTGCGCCCCGCCCGCAGGCGTTGCACCGATCTTGTCCGTCGCAAGCTGGCGGGACCACAGACGATCCTGATCGACATCGGGATAAGGAGCTGTGGTCAATGTGCCGATCCTACGTGGCTATCAAAGACATCACGCAGACTGGAGAATGGCAGCAATCCTACTGAAGCCGGATCTTCAAGCAACCTCTGGTGGTCGATGAACCGAGTTCCCGTCATCACATCAAGCTCTCCCAATGCCATGTCTAGCAGGATGTACGTTCCCGAGATGATCAGATCGCGATCATTCTCGATATCGAAGTCTGGATGAAAGAAGATCACGTCGAAAAATTCTCCATCTACGATGGGATGGAACCAGATCTTCTTCGGATCAAACAAACGTCCTTCGTACGTTAGATCAAGTCGAGCGAAGTTCTGTACTCTTGGCCGAAACGCGATCACGTTCCAATGATCGAGATTTCGTGCGGTGCCAACCAGGGCCTTCACTACGGGGATCATGTCGCGGAGGCCATCTCCGCTGATTATGAAATCACTTACTCCGTCAGGTTTGATAGACACCTCCCAAACAAGATCAGGATGTACCTTGCGCAACTCCGCAGTCAACGCGTCGCCATGATTTGCATGGAATGTATCATTGACCAGAAAGTTCGCCTCGTTCTCAATAAACCAGCGCCAAAAATTTTCTGCAGTGGTTGCGTTCGAAATCACAGGCATCGCCACAACACAGAAAAGAACACAAAGACCACGTAAACAGTGTCTCAAACCGCCACCACTGCATCGCCGGGGCGGATCGTGCCGCCCTTGATGACCTTGCAGTTGAGGCCGGAGCGGTTCCAGAGCGCCATGTAGACATCGCGCTTCAGCATCAGGTTGAGGTATTTGCAGGGCTGGTTGATCCGCACGCCTTCCAGCACAGCCTCGCCGACGCGAAACTGCGAGCCGACCAGATGCTGGAGCGGGACGCCTGTGACCGTCAGATTGCGCCGATGCTCATCCACGTGGATCTCGTGCCCGTCATCAGCTGCGACACGCGCTAGCATCTCGGATTCGATCAACGTCACCTGTCGGTCTTCGCCCGGCTTGATAGAGTAAGTCCCGGTGCCAAGCGCATACCGATCACCCGCGATCCCTTGACCTGCGATCAATCGCGCCGACCCAAGCCTTTGCATCGGTTGGGATTTTGCGGGTGTTATGTGGATGTGTTCCAATACGCCCTGCCAGCCTGTCGCCGTCATCGCCTTGGTCCCTCAAATCACGCCCCGGTTGATGAGATCTTGATAGGTCGTCTCATCAATTCCGAGAAGCTCTTTGTAGACATAGGCATTGTGCGCACCGATCGCGGGGCCTGGCCAGGCGATACCATCTGCCTGCGTTTCAGCAAATCGCGGCACTGGCGTCGGGTGCAGGATCTCGCGACCTAACACAGAATCAGGAACGCTCTGTACAGCGTGTCGGGCGCGGTACTGCGGATCGTTCACGATATCCTCTGCGGTGAAGATCTTTGCCGAAGGAATGCCCGCCTCAGCCAGATCGTCCAGCACCACCTCTGCCGGACGGGCCGATGTCCATTCTGTGATCTCCTGATCAAGCACTTCCACATTGGCCACCCGCGCCGCATTGTCAGCGAACCTTGGATCATGAACGAGGTCCGGTTTGCCAATACACGACATCAATCTCTGAAAGAGCGGCGGAGAATTCGCGCCCACAACGATCCAAGCGTCATCTGAGCAGCGATAGGCGTTCGACGGTGCAGCCGTTAGTATCCGCGATCCCGTGGGTTGACGCACCTTTCCCAACGCGCCGTATTCCGGCAACACACCTTCCAAAAGACTGAGAACACTTTCGGTCAGGGCTACATCGACAACCCGGGCCTTTGTGCCGGGCGGAGGCGAATTACCCCTCTGTTCAAATAACCCTGCGAGAAGGCCAATTGCCCCATAGAGCCCAGCCACGGTATCTCCCAGACTGACGCCAGTCCTTACGGGCGGAAGATCGCTCTCGTCCTTGGGGTAACCCGTGAGATGCCGGATTCCACCAATCGCCTCACCGATCATCCCGAAACTTGCATCCATCGCGCGCGGCCCGGTCTGACCAAATCCTGAGACGCGCACCAACACGCAGCCAGGTTTGGCCGCAGCTAGGTCATCGGGGCCCAACCCAAGGCGTTCCATCAATCCGGGGCGGAAGTTCTCCACGACCGCATCGGCCTCTCGTACCAATCTCAGGGCAATCTCGCGTGCGCCATCCGCCTTGAGGTCCAGAGTTACGCAGGTCTTGTTCCGCGCGTGGACCGACCACCAAAGCGATCCTTCAGGGAGCTGATCACCCCAGGCGCGAACAGGATCACCCGAGGGCGGCTCGACTTTGATTATCTCTGCCCCGAGATCAGCCAAAACTCGCGTCGCGAAGGGCGCGGCGATGAAATGTCCGAACTCGACAACGCGCAGGCCCGCAAGTGGCCCAGTCCGTGTCGATGATGTCTGCTCCATTCAGGCAACAAGCGCAGGACAGGGCGTCGCGGTCAAGTCCTAGCAGCCATACCACGGCCATCATGGCCGTGATTTCCTACACGACTTCGATTTAGAAGAAGACGCTTCACGATGCTGCGGATAGGTCCATAGATAGTCGGACATCAGTTAACCCAACCATCAAAGGTTCCGGACATTCCCGAACGCGATGATTCTCCAAAGCATCGGCCCGTCACTGTTCTGGCAGCGGCGACGCTCACGCAGTTTGCAGCCGGTCTTGGGTTCTGGACTTTTGGCCTACTCGCGCCGGAGTTAGCGGCAGAAACCGGGCTGAACGAACGCGATTTCGGTCTGTCCATCACCTTCACGTTTATCGGAACATTTCTCTCGAGCCCCTTCACTGGAGCCATTGTGCGTCGCTTCGGTGGCCGTGGCGCGATGGTACGGCTTCTGACCATGATGGGGGGCGCGCTTTGCCTCACGCTCACCGCTACATGGAGCGGCATGATGCTTGCCGCCTTCTTGTTTGGATTGGGTTACGGACCGCAGGGACCGGTCGGCATGACTCTCGTCACTCAGTCGGCCCAGCTCGAAAACCGCGGGTTCTTTCTAGCGATCCGCCATTCGGCTGTACCACTGGCCGCCTCCCTTATCGGCAGGGTACTTCCCCCATTCATGCTGCTGGCAGGATGGCACGCAGGGGTTCTGTCAGTCGCTGGAATTCTCGCCCTCGCAGCCATTTTCGCTCTGCTGGCCGGGCCGTTATATGCCGTCGAAAGCACTCCTGCACGGAGTGGGCTGACACTCACCCAGAGGTTTCGCGAACTGTTGGTGGTGCCGAAACCGCTGCGCTTTTTGTGGTCCATCGGGATGGTCTTTGCCTTGACGCAAACGGCGGTCACGACGTTTTCCTACATTTACTTGCTTGAGTTCGCAGGCCTGTCGGCAATCGCAGCCGGGATCTTTGCTTCGAACCTCCACGCCACGGCATTGATCGGACGCCCTCTTTTAGGTTGGCTCACAGATCGTACGGGCTCGGCGACTGGGGTCCTTGCGATGATCGCACTGACCACCGTGGTTGCGATGATCGCCCTCGTTCAGGTTGGTCCGGAGACGCCTGTCTGGTGGTTAATTCCGCTGGCCGTGGCGTGCGGTATTTCCGGACAGTGCTGGAACTCCGTCTTTGTCACAGCGATGAGCTTTCGAGTTGCTGCGGGAGATCTGGCCGAACTGAACGGTCGAGCCTTTGCGTTTCTGTCGCTCGGGTGGATGGCTTCACCGCCGATTGTCTGGGGTTTGATCGAAGTCAGCGGCGCATACACTGTGCCTCTACTCGGACTCGCTGCATTGAACGGAGTAGCAGCGTTAGTGCTATTGCTTCGAGCGCGGTGAACGCTCAAGGCTTCGAAAGTAACACTTCCAGCCAGGCATTGTCATCGCCCAATCCCGGAGCCGGGGTATCACGCTCGGGACGCTGACCATCCAACCGAAAAGGCAGACCGAAGAACTCCAGTGTCCCATTGCCTCGTTTGATCTCAACTGCCTCAGTTTGCGGATGGTTGGCGATGTCTGATGTGTCATGAACCGGGGCCTGTGGCACCCCAACCTGATCCAACGCATCGGCCAGATCTTTGGTGGTCCGTTTGGCTGTCTCCCCCTCGATTAACGCGCATAGAACGCTCCGGTTCGCAACCCGGTCCGGGTTTTTGAGAAACCTCGGGTCCGAGGACCAGTCCGGCTGACCCAGAACCTCCGACAAGCGGGCAAAAAGGGAGTCGTTGCCCGCCGCGATCATCAACTCGCCGTCCCGACACTGAAAAATCTGATAGGGACAGATCATCACTGTCCCGGACCCGGCCTTGACCGGTGCTTTGCCGGTGGCGGTAAAGATCGGGAGGAAGTAGGCCATCCACGTTAGTGCTGTCTCGAAAAGTGCCGTATCAACCACACCGCCTTGGCCGGTAGACGCGCGGCGCAGCAGCGCGGTGAGCACTCCGATCACCAACCACATGCCGGTGCCCATATCGATGATCGATGGCCCGGTTCTGATAGACGGCCGGCCCGGCTCTCCTGTCACGCTCATCAACCCGGCGAAGGCCTGCATCAATGGATCGTACCCAGGTTTGTCCTTAAGTGGTCCACGATCTCCGAACGCATGGATGTTGGCATAAACCAGACGTTCGTTCAGCGCGCACATGGTTTGAGCATCAAAGCCCAACTTGCGCGCAAGACCAGGTTTCTGGTTCTGGATCACCACGTCCGAAATTGCAGCAAGCCGATGGACCGCCTCCCGCCCGTCGTCGGATTTGAGATCAAGCGTGACCGAGCGCTTCAACCTGTTCATCGCGTGAAAGGTTGGGGAGGCCCCATCGATCGGCGCACCCCAAAGCCGTGCGTCATCCCCCACACCTGGGCGCTCGATTTTGATGACCTCGGCGCCAAGTTCTGCCAGCACCAGAGCACCGTAAGGGGCAGCAATTGAATGGCCGATTTCGATCACCCGGATACCATCGAGAGGCAGCTCAGCTCCGCTCATCGTCGTCTTCCCCTTAAGTTTCCGGCCAATACCGCAGGATGGGACGGGTCGGGGTGTGCCGCGCGACCTCCACAAATCCAATGTCGTGATAAGCCTGAACTGTTCCGAGGAAAAGATCGTATGACGTCATCTTGCGCGCAGCATCGACCGGATAAGCCTCGACAGCGATGGCACCCTTCGAGAGCGCAAAGTCCAATGCACCGCGGATCAACGGGCGCATCAACCCTCGCCGCCGAAAGGCGCGACGAACCACTAAACAGGTAACTGACCAGACTGGTCGATCGTCCACCGCCTTCAACGACTTCGTGTTGCGCACCAGCCGATCAAAGGCTGACCGCGGTGCGACACCAGCCCAGCCTGCCGGTTCACCGTAGACATAGGCCAGAACACCGGGCTCAACACCATCTTTCACCCGGTTTTCAAGACCAGTGCGATTGGCCTCGCCCCAGCCCTCACGATAGGCCTTGTTCGACGCATACCAGAACGCGCACCAGCACTTTGCCGGATCGCCCTTGCCGACAAAGATCTCTTCCAGATCGTCCCATCGGTCCGGCGTCGCAGGATGAATTTCGATATCCTCTTGCATTCGCCAACCGTATCACCCTGATGATGCTGCCGGAAGTCGCGTTGACCACAGCACCGCCTCGTCTAGGCTTGTCGCGCATCGGGAGGACAGGATGGCAAACTACGAGACGCTGGAGATCGCGCACGAGGCGGATGGGGTGATGGTTGTCACGCTCAACCGTCCGGATGTTCTGAACGCGATGAATACAACCATGATGATAGAGTTGCGCGCGCTTTTCACCGATCTCTATGTCGATGCCGATCAGGCCCGGGCAGTTGTTGTCACCGGCGCTGGAGAGCGCGGGTTCTGCCCCGGTGCAGATCTCAAGGAACGCAACGGGATGAGCGACCAGACCTGGCGCCAGCAGCACGCTATTGTCGAACAGATCGCCCGCGCGATGTTTCAATGTCCGATGCCGCTGATTGCCGCTGTGAACGGGGTTGCCATGGGCGGCGGCGCGGAGATCGCGCTTTGCTGTGATTTCATTTATGCTGCAGATCATGCGCGGTTCGCCTTTCCCGAGGTAACCCGTGGAATCATGCCGGGCATGGCCGGGCCGCAGAACCTGCCGCGCGCCGTCGGCGTGCGCCGGGCCAAGGAAACAGTCCTCACCGGCAAACCATTTTCTGCGCAGGACGCTGCGAAATGGGGAATGGTCAATCGCGTGCTGCCGCTGGAGGAACTACTGCCCGCCACATTGGAAACCGCCCGGACCATCGCCGCGAACGCCCCTATCGGCGTGCGCTCGGCTAAGAAGGCGCTGGACAAGGCGGTCGAGATCGATCGTGCCTCGGGCTATGACTTCGAGATCGTAGCCTACAACGCCACCGTACCGACCGAAGACCGGCTGGAGGGCGTTCGGGCCTTCAACGAAAAACGCAAACCGGTGTTCAAGGGACGTTAGGGAGGTGGCAAAAATGCGAGATGTGATTGTCCGCGATGTCGGCCCACGCGACGGGCTACAACTCGTCAGAACCGTTCTATCAACCCAGACCAAGCTGGACTGGATCGCAGCGGACATTGCAGCTGGGGTGCCCGAGGTTGAGGTTTGCTCGTTTGTGCCGGCCAAGGTTATCGCGCAGTTCGGCGACGCAGTGGACGTGGCCAGCGCAGCAGCAAGAATGGTGCAGCTCGATGCTTCTGCACTGACGCCAAACTTAAAGGGCGCACAAATCGGTTTTCAAACCGGCATCGGCAAGATCAACTATGTGATGTCGGTCTCGGAGACGCACAATCAGCAGAACGTACGCCGAAGCCGCGCAGAGTCGCTCGAAGGGTTCCGCGCAATCATCGCCGAGCGCAATGCAGTCGCACCAGATGTGAAGATCGGAATCGGGCTGGCAACGTCTCTTGGCTGCACTCTTGAAGGCAATGTACCCGAAGCTGAAACCCTGCGTCTGCTCGAAGCCGTACTGGAAGCAGGCGCAGACGAAGTGATGTTGCCGGATACGGTAGGCTACGCCAGTCCAACCCAGGTGCGGTCGCTCTTCGCCAAGGGGATCAAAATCGCAGGCGACATTCCGGTCTGGTCGCATTTTCACGACACACGCGGACTTGGTCTCGCCAACGCCTTGGCCGCGCTCGAGGCGGGATGCATCCGCTTTGATGCGTCAATCGCCGGATTGGGTGGGTGCCCGTTTGCGCCGGGTGCAACCGGAAACATTGTGCTCGAAGATCTGGTGTTTCTCTTGGAATCCGAGGGCCTCAGCACTGGGATCGACCTCGAAGCGCTGCGGACTGTACGAGAGCTCGTCGAGACTGTGCTGCCGGACGAGCCAAAGTACGGCCAGGTTCTGCGTGCCGGCCTGCCGAAAGGATATGTGCCTGCGACGAGGGCTGCATGAGTATCGCCTTGCCGCTGGACGATCCGTGGTCCGATATTCGCGATGCAGTCGCCAAACTCTGCTCCCCCTTCGATAACGCGTATTGGAACGAGCTAGATGCCGCATCGGAGTACCCACATGCCTTTGTTGATGCCTTGACAGAGGCAGGCTGGCTCGGCGCCTTGATCCCGGAAGAGTACGGCGGGGCAGGGCTGCCTTTGGCCGCAGCCGGGGCAATCCTCGAGACGATCCATGCCACCGGCTGTAACGCTGCTGCTTGTCATGCCCAAATGTACACGATGGGCACAATGCTGAAGCATGGCTCCGAAGAGCAGAAACGGAAGTACTTGCCCGGTATTGCCAGTGGTGCGTTGCGCCTTCAGGCGTTCGGAGTGACAGAACCAACAACAGGGTCTGACACAACGCAACTTAAGACCCGGGCCGATCTGGTTGGCAACAAGTATGTCATCAACGGTCAGAAGGTCTGGACCAGCCGCGCCATGCAATCCGATCTCATGCTGTTGCTGGCAAGGACAACGCCCGCTGATCAGGTCTCGCGCCGCGCCGACGGCATCTCGTGTTTTCTGATCGATATGCGCGAGGCGGTAGGCAATGGCATCGAACTGAAAAAGCTGGATGCGATGATCAATCACAATTCATGTGAGGTGTTCATCGACAATCTGGAGGTCTCGCCCGATGCGGTGATCGGGGAACCGGGCAAGGGTTTTCGGTATATCCTTGACGGCATGAACGCCGAACGCGTTCTCATCGCGCACGAAAGCCTGGGCGATGCCACCTATTTCGTCCAACGCGCCGTGGAATATGCTGGAGATCGCAGCGTTTTCGGTCATGCCATCGGTGAGAACCAGGGTGTACAGTTTCCGATTGCGAGAGCCTGGGCCGAGACCGAAGCAGCCAAACTGTTGGTCCAGAAAGCGGCGACGCTTTTTGACGCCGGTGCGCCCTGCGGGGCGGAGGCAAATACCGGAAAAATGCTGGCCGCAGACGCCGCTTGGAATGCTGCTGAGGCATGCATGCAGACCTTTGGCGGGTTTGCCTTTGCCCGCGAATACGGGATCGAACGTAAGTGGCGCGAATGCCGACTTTACCAGACAGCACCTATCTCGAAGAACATGATCCTCGCCTATATCGGCCAGCATGTCTTGGGAATGCCTCGGAGCTATTGACCTCCAGACCGCGCTGCTTTTCCGACAAACGAGAAACGCAATCTGCGCTTGACGTGCCGCTCAAGGTTTCTCGGCCAAGGGACGCTTAGAACGTTGCCGTTTTCCTTAGCTTTGAGCGCTCTTATAGGCACGAGGTCAAAACCCAAGAATGTCTGAAGCGGACCCCGCCATAACCTGCCGCTGCTCAGGACTGGCCCATTCCGAAAGCCACGCCATACAGTCGGCATAACCGTGACGGGTCTCATGTTGTGTCCAGGGCCAGTCTGATCCCCAGATACACCGGTTGGCTCCAAAATGATCA
>CAYYZH010000001.1:15427-30306 GCA_964475765.1 uncultured Limibaculum sp. | reverse complement strand
TTGTGTCCAGGGCCAGTCTGATCCCCAGATACACCGGTTGGCTCCAAAATGATCAATCAGTCTTTTGGAAACAACCGCCACGGGTTCTGCTGGAATCCGATAAGGCGCAGAGAACTTCACCACGCATTGTGTAGGATCAAGGGAAGTCAATTCGGCCGTCCCTTCAAATTCCGCTCCCGAAGGTAATCCAAAATGATCGATCATCAGTTTGAGATCATCAAACTCGAGATAAGAAAGCAGGTCGGGCCAATCCGATCCCTTGGCCTGTATCTCGACCCACAACCCGGCTTTCGCTGCCTTTGCGAACAGTACCTGATATGGTCTGGACGACAAACGTTGGGGCGGCAGACTGAGGGTATTGAAGCGGATCCCGATCACTCCCGCGGCAGCCATCACGTCCAGCTCAGTTAGGGTGGTCTCGGGATCCAAAACCACTATGCCGCGCAGACGATCCGGATGCGTCTCAAGACAACGCAGAAGATAACCGTTATCTGTTCCTAGGAAACTTGGCTGAACCAGCACCGCGCGTTCTATGTCATGGGCATCGAGCAATCGCAGGTAACGATCAATCTCCGCCTCGTAACTCGGCTGATAGCGCGCGCCCGGGATCATTTCACATGATCTGTCCCAAACATGGGCGTGTGCGTCTACACATGGAGGATGGATCATCTTCGAACTCGTTGGGTGTTTGCGTCAGGCACTCTGCGTCGTAGGATGATGTCATCCAGGGAGGACACTGCCATGACGACAACCCCGCGCCAACGATTTGCTGCAGCGATCGAATCCGGAGAAATGGTGATTGCACCAGGGTGCTATGATGGACTGACTGCGAATCTAATCGAACGGTCCGGGTTCTCGGCGTGCTACATGACAGGTGCGGGTACTGCATCGAGCTTCGGGTTGCCCGATTACGGGTTGCTATCGGCGACAGAGATGACCGGTAACGCAGCCAGAATTGCCGCCGCTGTCGACATTCCTGTGATAGCAGATGCGGATACGGGATTCGGCAACGAGTTGAACGTGACCCGTGCCATCCGCGAGTATGAACGTGCAGGTGTTGCGGCAATCCACATCGAAGACCAGGGCTTTCCAAAGAAGTGCGGGCACCTCGACAATAAGGAGATCATACCGCTGGATGCATTTCTCGCAAAGATCAGGGCAGCGGTTGCCGCCCGGCGCGATCCAGACTTCAAGATTATCGCGAGGACCGACGCCAATGCGGTGATAGGGTTCGACGAGGCAATCAGACGCGCGAATGCCTCTCTGGCGGCAGGGGCCGATATTGCCTTTGTGGAGTCCCCTAAAACTGACGAAGAGGTTGCAGCCGTGCCTCAGAGGGTTAACGGCCCCTGCCTCTTCAACCTTGTGCTGCGGGGAAAATCACCGCCTGTCACCATGTCGGGATTGAAGAACCATGGGTTTGCGCTGACAATTCTACCCGATGTGATTTGGCGGGAGATGGTCATGCGAGCGGAGTCGGTGCTGGACGCTTTGGCGGACGATAGGCTACCGGACCAGACCGACGGCCTGAAGGTCTCGGAGTTGTTCGAGCGCGTGGGGTCGGCAGATTGGGACAAACTGCGCGAAGCGTTTGCCGAACCCGCGCGGGCGGCAGAATGACCCGCACAGCATTGGTAACAGGAGCGGGCCAGAACATTGGCCGGGCGGTCGCCCTTCATCTGGCGCGCGGCGGTATGAATGTGGTAGTAAATGGTCTGGCCAACGAGGCGGCTTGTCAGGAGACAGCCGATCTTGTCCGTGCACGAGGTGCCGAGGCCGCCGTCGTAATGGCCGATGTCGGTATTGAAGACGAGTGCAAAGGTCTCGTTGGGGCGGGAGTTGACATCTTTGGCTCAATCGATGTGCTGGTTCACAACGCAGCAATCCGACCGTCAACTCCGTTTCTCGAAACTCCCAAGGAGGAGTGGGACCGTGTGATGGCGGTTAACCTCATGGGGTCAGTCTGGCTGGCGCGAGCTTGCCTGCCTGGAATGGTGTCAGCTGCTTGGGGGCGAATTCTTCTGTTCGCCGGAATGAACGCCATTCACGGCTACAACGGGCGGGCCCATGTAAGTGTCTCCAAACACGGCAATTGGGGTTTAGTGAAGGCTCTCGGCAAAGAGTTCGCCTCCAGTGGCGTCACCGTAAATTTGATCTCACCGGGACCGATTCGTTCAGAACACGCAAATTCGGCTATGACATCGCATATCAGAGCCCAAGTCGGACGTATTCCCACCGGTCGTCTTGGAGAGCCTGATGAGGTGGCGGCCATAGTGGCAGTATTGGCCTCCGAGGACGGAGCATTCGTCAATGGCCAAATCGTTCAGATCAATGGTGGGACCGAGACCTGAGACCATCAAGCTTACTCATCAGCACGGTGATCAGACACTCGACTTACCTGTTCAGGCAGTGCAGTACCCCCGTCTGCCAGATCCAGAACCAATCCATCTTCGGTCCCCCGCAATCCAGTCACTCGGCGCAGCACTTCGGCTGGGACCTCCTCACCACTTGCACCACCCTGAAACGCAGCAAGGCTGATCCCGAGATCGCGCCCGACCACGGGAATGCCCAAAGCGTCCGCACCATCCCAACTTTCAACCGTTCCCGACGTCACAGCGAACCTTCTTAGCTCTGTACCAAAGCTATCGCGCACAATCGCCTCGACACGGTCAGCATTGATGTTGTCTGGCACATTGAAGAAAACCTCTTCGCCTGTGCCTCGGAACGAGCCATCCGAAACAGCAATGTCGCGGCCAATCCAAGCGGAGAAGGCAGCGATGTCACCTGAAAGCGATTGTCCAGCCATAGCGTCCAAGCGGTCGTTGACCGAAACCAGCTGCTCGACCGAAGAAAAGCTCGCGAGTTGCGCAATAAACTCCGTAGACTCAATCGGCTCCAACGGGTCCTGATTGCGCAGTTGTGCAGTCAACAACGTGAGGAAGC
This sequence comes from uncultured Limibaculum sp., assembly GCA_964475765.1. Lineage (GTDB taxonomy): Bacteria > Pseudomonadota > Alphaproteobacteria > Rhodobacterales > Rhodobacteraceae > Thermohalobaculum. The sequence goes on along the minus strand of CAYYZH010000001.1, from coordinate 27,363 downwards.
TGCTGAAATCGGCACTGGCGGCTTCCTGCGCGGCTTCAAGTTCGGCATCACTTTCAACCGGAGCAAGAGGACCTGGTAGAATCGGTGCAGGGGAAGTGATAATCATTTTCTGATCCTCTTACAGTACGACGTCGACTTGGCTCTGGCCGATCACTGACACCCGAGCACGCGGATCTTCGGTTGGTTCAGAGACTTGTTCTGATGGCGAGTTGTCCAATGGCGGGTCACCTTCGTGATCCTGCTGGTTCAAGTGCTCCTGACCAAATGACAAATCAATGTCCTCGAAGCCGCTGTCTTCAAATTGTTGCATAAGCATATCGGCATGACGACGCAGCAGATCCCCGGTGGACGCTCGCTCCGAGATCAATGCAGCGCGCAACCCTTGGTCGGACAACTCAAGCGTGATTTCAACGCGCCCTAGCTCAGGGGGATCCAAACGAATATCTATCGTCCCTCCGTTAGGCCTCGCAATGACTGCATTCGCAATCTGAGGCGCTGTATGGCGGGCGATGGCGGCGCCATCTTGGCTGGTGATTGCGCCAGCACGCGCCTGCATATTGTTCGAGATCGTGGTATCGGCAAACGCCGAGAGAGCTGGTGTCGCCTCGCCAAAACTCACAGGTTTCACTGCGCTTTGCGATGATCCGGCTTGGCCGCGCAATGACTTCTGAGGAGACGTTATAGCTAGGTCCATTTGTTTGACGGTCGCCTGTGTATCAAGCTCCTTCAACGCCTGTCCCCTGGATACGCTTAACTGCCGATCTGCCTTGGCTTGTCCATCACGATCTCGCCCAAGTTGAGCGGGCCAAACTGTCTCGCCAAGATCCCTCGCCGAGGAAGCGATCGACGCGGTTTCCGCTTGGGCTGAAGCAGATCGTGCGGCGATTTGTGCGGAAGTAACAGCAGTCTCCGGCGGAACATCTGCGCCCTTTGGGGCCAGAGCAACACGATCGGATGCTCGCGGTGTATTCGCTTCAACAGTCTCTAGTCTGTCTACCTCTCGGCCAATCTTGTCGATAGGATAAGATGCGTTTTGGTTGGACTTCTGAACTGCTATTTCGTCCGGACCGCGCCCATCAACGATTGCCCTACTTGGCTGGCTCAAACCGCGTTCCTCAGCACCGGCTAGTGTAATTGAATTGCCCAGTTCCCGCGGCACTGCGGTCCGTGCCTCGCCCGAATCAGCTTTCGGGGCGGCCATTGCAATGGACTGGAAAGCAACAAGCGCCGGGTGATCAGTTCCTGTTCCACGAGAAACCCCGACCACCGGGTTTGATCCCAATAAGACATGTTCATGTGAATTATCTATTGAACCGATGCCGCCAACGGCCCCCAAATGCTCAGATCCGGCATCAAGCGAAACCGATTTCCTCGGCAAACCCACATCACCCGAGAATGTCGAATCACCGGCAAGCCCATCTTCCAGCGAATCTTTGCCTTCGAGATCCGACGCGAGCGCGAAGGTTCCATCCTTAGTGTCAGACGCACCCCGTTCTTTCTGAAATGTCGCGGCAAAGGCATCGCCTTCGCGCGACATTTGCTCGGTTTGCTGTGGCTTCTTCGGTGTGACCGCGGGCTCGGCAGCGAGCAGATCTGGCAGATTCATTCTTGCCCCTCAGTTCTCTGAATTGCTCTCACCATAGCCACTAAGCCTTACTGAATATTTACTCTCGAGCGGTTATCTGAGCGCGACCCAGAACCGGGAGAACCCCATGAGTGATCTTTTGCCCAACAGCGCCGAGATGCCAAATGCGCTGACCTTTGGCAACGTCGAGCGAAGTTCTGCGAAACCAGATCTCTCGAGCCTGCGTCACAACGCCGAGCAATTCGAAGCGGTGTTTTTGACCGAGATGCTGAAGCACACTGGGTTGGGAGCCATGACAGCCAACTTTAACGGTGGTCCCGGCGAGGCCGCGTTCTCCGACTTCTTGACGCGAGAGTACGCCGAAGAGATCGCCAAAAGCCGTTCAACTGGAATAGCAGATCAAGTATTCGATCTGCTAAGACAGAGGAGTGGCCTTTGATGGATGACACGATCACACAGCGCCCCCCTGTTGCAGATGGTACAGATAGTGTCCTCGCAGCCGTCGAGACAGGGTTGAAGATTCTCGAGGAAGAACGTGAAGTCTTCCTTGCTGGCCGATACGAAAAAATCGAAAAACTGACTGAACGCAAGCGCTCGATCATCACGGAGTTAGATGCTGCAATCCCGCGAACACCGCGTTCCGACATTGTAATCGAAGCCATAAGCTTGCTTATCGAGCAAAGCCGCAGGAACGAGCAGATAATCGTTGCCGCGCGCCAGGGCCTCTCATACGCGCGCCGTCGGATTGCCTCGATTCACGCAACCGAACGCGGCGATGTCGCATATGCAGAAGATGGCACCAAGATCCGCAACGCAGAAGAAGGCACCAATCGATCAAAATCGGCCTAGCCATCTGATATTCGACGGAAAAACTCGGACAGCTTTACCTGATGCTAAGCCTTTGCGTGTTTTGTGTCGTCATAGGCCTCTTCGAATGGCCAACCCGGTTCGAACGATCGGGCTCCTGTCAGAAGACACGTTCCAACGGGCGATGCGACGCCTAAATCCTCATCCCCGAACTTGGGGTGAAAGTGAATTGCGGCGCGGAAAACGCCGCTGAAAAAAGGAATGATGTCATGAGCGCAAGTGTTCTCACCAACTCGGCCGCAATGGTGGCCCTTCAGACCCTGCGAACCACGAACAAGAACCTCGAAACCGTCAACAGCCAGATCTCGACCGGTAAGAAGGTCGCGAGCGCCAAGGACAACGCCGCGGTGTTTGCCATCTCGAAGGTCATGGAATCGGATGTTGCGGGCTTCAAGGCAATCTCTGACTCGCTGAACCTCGGAGCATCGACCGTCTCGGTTGCTTCAAACGCTTCCAACGCAATTGGTGAGCTGCTGACGGAGATCAAAGGTCAGATCGTGGCGGCCAACGAAGACAACGTCGACCGGACCACCATCCAGAATGAAATCGTCTCGCTGCGTGATCAGGTCGGCAGCATCATCAGTGCCGCGCAGTTTAACGGCCTGAACCTGATCGACGGCTCGACCGCCAGCATCGATATTCTCGCATCGCTGGATCGGGATGCGGCTGGCAACGTAACCGCATCTCAAATCAATGTCTCTGGACAGAACCTCGGCATTGCCGCAGGTGCTGCACGTGGTGCTCTGGCTGGCTCGTCAGGCGTTTCTGCTGGCGCCGATTCTGCAGCGTTCTTCCTGGATACAGGCGGCACAGTTGGCGATGAATCGATCATCATCGACAACTCCGGCCCTCTGGTTGCTGGTGACCGGATCGAAGTCGCAATCGATGATCAGATTGCAAGCTACACAGTGACCGATCAGGATGTTGCCTCTGCAACGACTGAAGATGTCGTGGCTGCAGGGCTCCGCAACGCAATCGATGCTCTCGGCGTTGACGGTCTCGAAACTGACTTTGTCGCTGGTGGTGAAATTCAATTCGGTAACACTGGCGGTGCCGCTGACTTCACGGTAAGCGCACGCACCGTTTCGGTTGGCTCGGGCGGTCTCTCTGCTCTGGCGGGAGTTGACGTTAGCACCGCAGTTGGCGCAGCGGCAGCTCTCACCTCGATTGAGACTCTGATTCAGACAACCGTCGACGCTCAGGCTGCTCTGGGTACGGCCGAGAAGCGGGTCGATCTGCAAAGCGATTTCCTCTCGACCCTGACCGACAGCTTCAAGTCGGGTATCGGTGCATTGGTCGATGCAGATCTGGAAGAAGCTTCGGCACGTCTACAGGCTCTGCAGGTCCAGCAACAGCTTGGCATTCAGGCATTGTCGATCGCCAACCAGGCACCTCAGAACATTCTGGCACTGTTCCGATAGTTTGACTTCGGCCGGGGCGGCTCCCTCGCCCCGGCTTCTTTTTTATACCCCAATGTGAGACGCGGAACCGCGTGAAAGGAGCCAAGATGTCTGCGAATGCCAACAGGCAGAATGGCTATGTCACGGCTGCGCGATTCACAGGAACACCGCGCGATGTTGAATATCAGGTCTTCGCGTCGATCACTGGACGTCTCAACCGGATGCGATCCGCAAGCGAACGGTATGCTGAACTAGTCGACGCGGTCCACGATAACCTTACGTTATGGCGCACTATTGCGTTGGACGTGATGGAGCCCGACAACGCACTACAACCCGAACTCCGAGCACGTCTGTTCTATCTGTACGAGTTCACTGTCGCGCACACCCAAAAAGTCTTGCGTAACGAAGCCGACTGCGCGCCTCTAATTGAGGTCAACACGTCCATTATGCGTGGTCTTCGATCAAACACACAGAACAAGGCATAAACCGATGCCGGGGCTAATTCTCAAACTACGGGCACATGAACAAATCTTAGTCAACGGTGTCGTTATGCAGAACGGCGACCGCAACGCCCGCCTTATCGTAAAGACCCCAGACGCAAAGATACTGCGCCTGCGCGATGCCATTCACCCTGAAGAGGCTACCACACCTGTCAAACGCGTCTGCTATATCGCACAGCTTCTTGTTGCAGGCGAAAGTACGGACGACAGTGCACTCGATCAACTCTCCAAAGGTATAAGTCAGTTGCGTGATGCCTTCTCCGGCCTTGACGGCCTGCAAGGAATTGACGAAGCAGAAAGCGCGCTTGAAAGCGGAAATTACTATGCCACCCTCCGCGCGCTCCGAAAATTACTTCCAATTGAAGAAGAATTGCTGAGACGTGTTGACAATGTATTCTCACGTGTCGAACGCTGCGCACAGTAATGCCTTTACTTCCGGCAATACCCTTTGGTGGTCTTCTAGGGCTTAGGTTTCTTGATCAAGCATCCGAGCGCTTGTTTGAAACTTTCTCTCAAAGTAGCGACATCCAACGTGAAGCAGATTACTTTCTAGAAGTTGCTGCAAGTGTGACAACAGTCGATGCTTTGGTCGGTGACCGTAGGCTGCTTTCAGTCGTCCTCAGCGCGTTTGGTTTAGAAGAAGACCTAAACAAAGGAGCATTTGTCCGCAAGGTCATCGAAGAAGGATCGCTCGAGAGTTCGGCATTCGCGAACCGACTTGTTGAACCCGCATACCGTGAGATGGCGGCGTTCCTCGGTTTTGGAGATTTCGGTGGGACTTTGGTGTTCGAAACTACCCGTCAGAACATCGTAGACAGATTTTTGGAACGCCAGTTCGAAACTTCCGTGGGGGAAGTCGATTTTGATCTGAGACTAGTTATGAACTTTAGGCGTGAGGCTGCTGAATTCGTTTCTAAGTCCACAAATGACCGGACTGTCTGGCTTCAGCTTCTGGGATCTACTCCTCTTCGCGAAGTAGTTGAGTCCACGCTCAATCTCCCGAACCAATTCGCGGCACTCGATCTTGATCTTCAACTTGACGAAGTAGAAGCCCGTTCCGCAGCTCTGTTCGGCTCGTCTTCGCCGTCAGAGATCTTCAGCGATGGTGGGATTGACGAATTCATCGATCGATTCATGCTGAACCAACAGGTTCGAAATGGCGTGTCCAGCCCAACAGTCCGTGGTTCAGTTGCCTTAGGGCTGCTGCAATCGAGCGGACTAGGCGCAAGTGCGCAGGCAGGGCTGTTCCGGTCAGTTCTACCTAATTGAACATTCATTCGTCAATTGAGAGCTTCTCTCGAAGTTGCAAAACAACAATCCCACCCTCTCGGTAGATGTCGATTGACATGGCCTGCTGTTTAGCCGCGCGCGCTAACAGCATAAACTCAATCGCGCGGGGCAAAACAAGAACGGACTCGCTCGTCGAGTTCTCCAGGAGAGGTAAAAACTGTGCGACATTGGCATCTCCGACAGGCTCTACCACCGCCACAAAACACAAACCACCCTGACAGGGAACAGCAATCCGAACTTGGCTTCGCCTGCCCGCGAGGGCACGGGCAACAAGAATTAGCAAGCACAACATTCGAGCTTTAGCTCGGGGCAATGGCAAACCATGTGTGTCCTCAAGTTCAACCGACACTCGCGGCGTCGACAATAAAGAGATCGCATGATCCCGAATGACCGAGGATAGAATATCTGCGGCGTCATCAGTAACCTCCCCAAACGCTATCCGATAGAATTGCAACAGTCGTGACGCGCGATGTGCACTTTGACCGATGAGCGCAGTTTCCTCACTACAATTTGCGCCCGACATTTCCTGAATCAGGCTGATTCCGTTGACGACCGCTCCCACCGGGCTCACAAGATCATGGCAGATCCGCGTCGCGATCAGAGCCGCTAGATCAACGTCGTCGGTCGGATCAGCCAAATTGAGCACCTCTCCTGGTTGACACAAATTGGAACACTACATGTCGTTTGGTCTTGAAGTGGGTGCACTCGTCAGAATGGCAAGACGGCCGGACTGGGGCTTGGGGCAGGTACAATCGATCATCGGCGACCGGATCACTGTGAATTTCGAGAACCAGGGCAAGGTAGTTTTTAAAGGGGAGCACACCGACCTTGAACTCATCATGTTCGAATCCCGATAGACCTATCGCGTTTTTCTCTGGCAACATCGCTTCCAAGCAATGACATTCAGTCGAAACTGTTAACAAACATTAACCAAGATGTAATTTCCGAACCGCTTGCGCCGACCATGCAATCCACCTAGTGTCCCGCACCGTCGCGCGACGCATCGCACCCGTCAATCGCCGACCTGATTTGGCGTGATCGGAGGCCAGACAAGAATGCGCATCGACGCCGGCCGCTTTACCGTTAGACTAGCAGAAGAAGACGCGGATGTAGCGGCTGCTCAACGTCTGAGATACCGCGTTTTCGTCGAGGAAATGGGTGCAACGCCGAACCCTGAGGATGTTGGGGATCGACGTGAACGCGACCGCTTTGATCCCTATTTCGAACACCTGCTACTCATCGACAACGAATGCGAGAGCGAAGACGTCGAACGCGGAGTGGTAGGCGTGTACCGGCTGATGCGCGGAGACCGAGCCCGCGAGAACATCGGATTTTATGGTGCATCGGAGTATAATCTAGAAAGGTTGGTCGCTTATCCGCGCCAGACGGTGGAACTCGGACGGTCCTGCGTTGATGCGCAGCACCGTGGCGGCGCTGGGATGCATCTCTTGTGGACCGGGCTGGGCGATTATGTCACTGCCAACGATGTTTCGGTCATGTTCGGCGTCGCCAGTTTTCACGGGCGGGAGATCGAACCGATTGCTCATGCGCTCAGTTATCTCCACTACAACCACCTGGCACCAGAGGACCTGCGGGTCCGCGCTTGTGACGAGCATTTCGTCGCTATGGATGTTCTGCCCGAGGATAAAGTCGAGAAATTTGAAGCGATGCGCCAAACTCCAGCGCTTATCAAGGCCTATATCCGGCTCGGCGGATTTGTTGGCGAAGGCGCATATATCGACTATGAATTCAATACTGTCGATGTCTGCCTCCTCATGGATACCTCGAGAATGGTGCAACGCTATCGCCAATTCTACTCGCGCAAGCGGGGCGGTTCGGTCGACCGTATCCTCGGCTGAAACCAAAGCGCGATCGGCTGCGCCATCATGACAACCTGGAATGCTGAACAGCCTCCCAAGCTTCCAAAACTCACCTGGTATCAAAAGATCCGGGGCGTGGTCCGGATTGTAACACTTGTTAGTGTGACGCTCATCGCGCTGGGGCTGTTCCTGATAGGGCGCAGCCTTAGATACTTCCTTGGCCGTTGGGTGGTTTTCCACTTCTGGATCGCAAAGCAATGGTCAAGGATTTGCCTCGCGCTTGCCGGGCTCACTCTGACCGTCTCTGGTAAGCCGATTGACCGCGGCGCGCTGGTTGCCAACCATTCGACCTGGATCGACATTCTAGCGTTGCGCGCAGTGCATCTCATCTACTTCGTCTCAAAAGACGATGTTGCGGCATGGCCGGGTATCGGCTTTATCGCCCGTGTCACCGGCACCGTCTTCATCAAACGCAAGCGGACCGAAGCGAAACGCCAGGAAGCGATCCTGCGCGAACGGATCGATCATGATCAATTACTTTGCTTTTTCCCCGAAGGCACGTCGACCGATGGCCAGCGGGTCCTGGCATTTAAAAGCTCGCTCTTTTCCGTCTTCTTCCATGAAGGGACAGGGATGGAGATCAGCATCCAGCCAGTCGCACTTAGATATCGACCGAACCCCGCGAGCAAACTTCCCGGGGCGCTTTATGGATGGTGGGGAGACATGCCGTTTGAGGGGCATATCTGGGACATCATGACCCGGTCCCGGGGCGGTCAGGTTGATGTCACCTTTCTCGAGCCGATCAAGGCAGCAGCATTCGATAACCGAAAAGCACTGGCTGATCATTGTCAGTCGGCGGTCGCGACCGGTTTTGCTAGGCTTGGCCCAGCAAACACGCAACCGGCAGCACCTGACCTGACGGGCTCCTGAAGGAAACGCATCGTGGCACAAGATCAAAGTGATCCCATAAGTGGGCTGACTGGTGAGGCCGAACCGCAAATTTCGCTTTCGCAGTCGCCGGAAGACGATGTGAACAAGGCGGCGGCCCTAACTGAATGGCTGCGCGAAAATGCAGTCGAAGAGGTCGAATGCGTCACACCCGATTTTGCCGGAGTAGGACGTGGCAAGGTCATGCCAGCCTCGAAGTTCACCCAATTCTCGCCGGTTTATCTGCCGACATCACTGTTCTTTCTAACCATCACCGGCGGCTATCCCGAATTTGAGAACTATCGCGGATATGCGACGGATGCCGATATCCAGTTGCGTCCGGATCTTTCCACAACGCGTTCCGTGCCTTGGGCCACAGACCCCTCGGTGCAGGTTATACACGACGCCTGTGACCGGCGCGGGCGGCTCGTGGAGTTTGCACCGCGTTCGGTCTTGCGCCGAGTGCTTGCGCTTTATGAGAAAAGAGGTTGGCGCCCGGTCATCGCACCGGAGCTCGAGTTCTATCTCACCAAACCCAACACCGATCCAGATTATCCACTCGAGCCGCCGATTGGTCGGTCAGGCCGGATAGGGGCAAAGAGCCAAGCCTACTCGATCGCCGCCACCGACGAATACGACCGTGTTCTCGAACATATTTACGATTACGCAGCGGCCCAACATCTCGAGATCGACACCATCATCCAGGAAGCCGGTGCGGCCCAGCTTGAGATCAACCTCAATCACGGCCCACCGCTGGAGCTGGCCGATCAGGTCTTTCTGTTCAAACGGATGATCCGCGAGGCTGCGCTGCGTTGCGGGTGCTATGCGACGTTCATGGCTAAACCGATGGAGGAGCAGCCAGGCTCGGCGATGCACATCCACCAGAGCGTGGTCTCGACCAAGACCGGACGCAACATCTTCAGCCGGAAAGATGGCGAACCGTCCAAGGCGTTCTACAATTTCATCGGCGGGCAACAGACTTATTTTCGAGCTGCAGCGCCGCTTGTCGCCCCGTATGTCAATTCGTACCGTCGGCTGGTCCCGCATCTGACAGCACCGATTAATCTTGACTGGGGCAGGGATAATCGCACGACGGGTCTCCGAATTCCGATTTCGGAGCCGGATGCGCGCCGGGTCGAAAACCGCGTTGTCGGCGCCGATGCCAACCCTTATCTGGCCATCGCCGCCTGCCTCGCGACCGGGTATCTCGGACTGATAGAACAGATAGAACCGCGCCAGGCGGTACAGTCCGATAGCTACGACCGGCCCCGCGAATTGCCATATGGACTGCTCGAGGGGCTCGACGAACTCGACGGCTGCGAACCACTCAAGGATGTATTGGGGAAGCGATTCGCACGTTTGTACGCGGCCGTGAAACAGCAGGAATATGACGAATTCATGCGGGTGATCAGCCCCTGGGAACGCGAGCATCTTCTCCTGAATGTGTGACAACAACGTCAAATGGTTGCCACAATGACAAGGCATAACGACCGACGGTTGATCCGAACCTGCATTTTTTAACGGGTCCAAAGGTTTTCGCTGGGATTCTCATGCCGAATTTGGTTCCATGTAGGAGGCCAAGTTGGCTGAGTAGGCGAGTAGCGGTGTACCTGGAGCTGAAAGCGCAGGTGAGTGAGGTGTGATGAACTTTGATGAGGATCGCGACGGGTTCTTCGAAGCGGTGGTCGAGCCGAGCATCCAACGGCTTGCCCTGTTCGGTGTTGCGCACGACGTCAGTTTCGATGGCCGCAACTTTGTAGTTTCGCACAAAATCTCCCGAAATGTTCTCACCGAGTTCGACGCCAGCCTTTCGATTTATCTTTCCGCACTGACCGGCAATGGCATGCCGGGCGCCACGGTTGAGAGCCGCATTAAGGATCTTGAAACCGACCGCTCATGGGCACCTTATCCCGCGCGTCATGCCGCATCGGTGGTCGATGCTCTGGCAATCGCTGCGAAACTGGCCCTCGGCGACGAGCAAAGCATGCCTGTGCGCTTTGGCCCCTGGCACGGCGAAGACCGCGGGGCAGATCAGCTTTGCGAGCTCAGCCAGGACCTTATTGCCAAGCTCGACGAAGCGCTCTGGATTTGTCGCCAAATCGGCACACCCGACTTTCTCGACCTCTCCGGTGACTTCGATCAGATCATGGTCCGTCCGCGCGATGCCGGAATGGACATGCTGACCCTCGACATCTTCCACGGCAGGATCACGGTCCCGTCTGTCGGAGATAGCAAGGTGCCGCCCTATCAGGGACCGCTGTTCAACTTTGCGCGGCAGATGAAGGAAGAGTCTCAGGTTGCGCTTTACATGGCGCGGGCCGGACACGCGGTCGCCGCGGCCAAGGAAGAGGCCGTGCGCCACTTCCGCCTTAACGCCGAGGAACGGATCATTCAGTTCAGCGACGCGCTCGATGGGCGGATGCTGGATGGCTACTTGATGGAAAGCGCCGGCACGCTGGTCGCGCGGCTGAAAGCCGGTCTCGGAGACTCCCTGCTGGGTCTGTCCGAAGAGGCTCAGGTTAGGGCGCTCGATTGGGCGACCCTGGTTGGTGGCACCGGTGCGCCTCAGATCGAGTCGCAGGAGCAAAATACCAACGCCCTGCCGGACAAAAGCAAGGACGGCCCCCGTCTCGTAAGCTGACGTCGAAGATGACGTAACGTTCGGCCCAGCTATAGCCCGTTTTATCAGCGCTGTGATTGTCTGGCGCTGTTCCAATTCCAAAACCCGATGCTAGGGTGCCCCCAGAGCGCACGATCAGATCGCGCCATTTGACTGGGGGAGGCCCATGAAATCTCCGGATGCGCCGGATTACGTTGTCGGCGTCGTCGGATGCGGCGTCATGGGCCAGGGCATCGCGCAGGTGTCTGCCCAGGGTGGCATGCGCACACTTCTCTTTGACACGCGCGAGGGCGGGGCGCGTGTGGCCCGCGACCGGGTCTGCGGCCATATCGTACGCATGGCAGAGAAAGGCCGGATCAGCGATGCTGATGCGATGGCTGCGACCGATCGGTTAGAGATCGCCGAGGACATCGGCGCATTGTCCGCCTGTGATGCTGTCGTAGAAGCCGTCTTTGAAGATCTCGATGTCAAACACGCTCTCTTTCGCGACCTCGAAGCGGCGGTCAGGTCGGACTGCCTGATCGCGTCCAACACCTCGTCGATCCCGATCTCCCAGATCGCACGGGTCTGCGAACGGCGCGGACGCGTCGGCGGTCTGCATTTCTTCAACCCCGTCCCGCTCATGAAATTGGTCGAGGTGATCCGCGCCGCTGAGACCTCAGACGAAACGGTAGCAGCGCTGATGACGTTGGGTAAACGCATGACCCGCGTGCCAGTCGAAGTCAAAGACAGCCCTGGCTTCCTCGTAAATATGGGCGGACGCGCCTACACCACCGAGGCTCTGCGCATTGTTCACGAAGGGGTCGCGACACCCGAGCAGGTCGACGCGATCATGCGGGACTGCTGGGGGTTCCGCATGGGGCCGTTCGAGCTGATGGACCTCACGGGTATCGATGTGAATTACCCGGTCAGCCAGATCATCTGGGA
>CAYYZH010000001.1:0-15327 GCA_964475765.1 uncultured Limibaculum sp. | reverse complement strand
ACACCCCGAACTAGGAGAGCAATATGCGCTGGAAGAACCGGCCCGAGGGCTCGAACTGGGGAGATTTTGGCCCAGACGATCAGATCGGGCGACTGAATTGGCTGGGGCAGGAGCAGGTCAAGAAAGGCATCGCTGAAGTGCAAGAGGGGCGTGCGTTCTGTCTCTCGATGCCGCTGGATTTGCCCGGTGGCAACGTGCTTCATCCGGCACGGTTCCCACCGCAACGCTATGCGACTGAGGCAGATGGAAATGTGCGCTTTTTGCTGACCTACGGCACAGTCGATCCCAACTACACCGATGTGGTGAACGACGATCGCGTCATGATCACCATGCAATATTCGACGCAATGGGACGCGCTGGCTCATGTCGGTTCAAGCTTCGATGCAGATGGCGATGGTGTGCCCGAGCCGGTTTTCTATAACGGTTGGCGCGGTGGCGAGGATCTGGTGGCCAAGCCTTGCGACGAGTGCGGAGACATGACCGCAACCGAGGCGAAGAAACTCGGCATCCAGACCATTGCCGAGACCTGCGTTCAGGGTCGCGCCGTGATGATCGACCTGCACCGTGCCTTCGGCGATGCACACGAAGATGTCGACTTCGCCGGTCTGTCTGAGGCAATGACCGCGCAAAACGTCTCGGTAGAAAAAGGCGACATGGTTCTCCTGCATACGGGCTGGACCGGTAAGGTCATGGAGATGGGCGGCCATCCGACCGAGGAGATCCTTCACGGGACCTGCACAGCGTTGGAGGGTCGTGATCCGATGCTGCAGGAGTGGATCCGCGACAGCGGGTTGGTTGCGCTGATTGCCGACAACTATGCAGTTGAACGCGCACCGTCGCGCACCGGAGACGGCAAACGCGCGATGTTGCCAATCCACGAGCTCTGCCTTTTCAAGCTGGGCATTCCGCTTGGCGAAATTTGGTGGCTGGGCGATTTGGCGGCATACTTTGCCGAGACTGGTCGCAACCGCTGCCTGCTGACTGCGCCTCCGCTGCGTTTGCCCGGAGCGGTCGGCTCTCCTGCGACACCGGTGGCCACCGTATGAGACTGTTTCACATCAAGGGTGCGTCACGGACACACCCTACGAGGACGGAGTGCAGGTTCGCATGACCACTTTGGATGATCTTCTGGCGCCGCGCTCGGTGGCAGTTGTTGGGGCGTCCGATGACCCCAGCCGCATTGGTGGGCGGCCCCTGAACTTTTTCCTGACCAAAGGGTTCGAGGGCGCGATCTATCCCGTCAATCCGAACCGCGAGCAGGTGCAGGGCACGCAAGCGTATCCCACGCTGTCTGAGGTGCCTGGGGCGCTTGATTTTGTGCTGGTCGCTGTGCCCGCCCCGCATGTTGTCGGTGTGATGCGTGAGGCCATCGCCAAACAGGCCAAGACGGTGATGATCTTTTCCTCGGGCTTTGCAGAGTCTTCAGAAGACGGAACTGCTTGGCAGACAGAGCTGTCCGATCTGGCGCAACAGTCCGGGACCCGCATCGTCGGGCCGAACTGTCTGGGCATGTTCAACCATGCGCATCGGTTCTATCCCACCTTTACCGGAAGCCTGGAGTATGCGCCGCCGCTGGATGGCAATATTGGCGTAGCCTCGCAGTCCGGCGCCTATGGCAGCCACATCTATTTTGTGGCCCGGCGCAAGCGTTTGGGGGTCAACTATTGGGTCACGACCGGCAACGAGTGCGATGTGAACACTGCCGAGGTGATCCGTCTGATGGCCGAGCACGAGGATGTGCACACGATCATGGCCTATGCGGAGTCGATCAAGGACGGCCCCGCATTGATTGAAGCCTTGGAAGTCGCACGAACGAACCGCAAACCTGTCGTGATCATGAAGGTTGGTCGCTCCGAGGTTGGCGCTCATGCCGCGTCCTCTCATACGGCGTCGCTGGCCGGTGAGGATGCGGTCTATGACGCGGTTCTGCGCGAGGGCGGGGCTTATCGCGCGCGCTCAACCGAAGAGATGCTCGACGTTGCGATCGCCGCACGACCCCGCATTTATCCGACCGGAAAGAAACTCGGGATCGTGACAATTTCTGGCGGCGGCGGGGTGCTCATGGCGGATGCCGCAGATGAGTTCGGCCTTGATGTCAGCCCGATGCCCGATGAGGCGCAGGCTGCGATCAAGGAGGTCGTACCGTTTGCCGGCACCCGCAACCCGGTAGACGTGACTGCGCAGTTCTTCAATGACCTCAGCCTGATCGACCGCTTCACCGCGTTGATGCTGGACCGCGGCGGCTATGATGGCCTAGTCGGGTTCTGGACCTCTGTTGCTGGGAACCCCAAACTCTCGCCAGAACTGATCGCGCGCCTGAACAAGGCAATGGAGGGGCGCGAGGACACGCTCTTCATCCAGTCGATCATTGGCCCGGACGAGATCATCGAGCAGTACGAGGATCAGGGCTATCCCTGTTTCGAGGACCCGTCGCGCGCTGTCGGCGCCATGGCGGCGATGATGTTCTATGGTCGGGCGTTTGCTGATGGCCGGACCAATGCGCCAGATGTCCCGACAATGCCGACACTGCCTGAAGGGACGATTGGGGAGCACGAAGCCAAGCAGATCCTCGCTGTCGCAGGGCTGCCGATGGTCGAAGACGGGCTGGTACGCGCCGCCTCCGAGGCGCGCCACGCGGTCGAAGCGCTGCACGGTCCCGCAGCGATGAAGATCGCGAGCCCGGACATTTTGCACAAGACCGAAGCGGGCGGTGTTGTCCTCCATGTCACCGAAGATCTCGCGGGCCAGACCTACAATCAGATCACGTCGAACGCGACGCAGTACGATGGCAACGCGCATATCGACGGCGTGCTCGTCTCCCCCATGGTCAATGGCGGGGTAGAGATGATCGTCGGCGCGCAGACCGATCCGGTGTTCGGCCCGGTGGTGATGGTAGGCCTCGGCGGCGTCTTCACCGAAGTCATGAAAGACGTTGCTTTCCGCGTCGCGCCGGTCAGCCCAGAGACCGCCGAAGAGATGGTCAACGAGTTGAAGGGCGTCGCGCTGCTGAAGGGTGCGCGCGGCAAACGGCCCGTCGATATGGCCGCGCTTTCTAAAGCCATCTCTGACCTTTCAATTTTCGCCGCTGCCCATGCCGACACTTTGGACAGTGTCGAGATGAATCCTGTCCGCGCGCTCCCGCAGGGATGCCTGGCGTTGGACGCCCTGATCGTGAAAAGGACCTGACATGGCTTTGCCTCCCATTCTTCAGAACCTGCGTGTCCCGGCCTTTGGCGCACCGCTCTTTATCGTCCAGAACCCCGATCTGGTGATCGCACAATGCATTGCCGGTGTGCCCGGGTGTTTTCCAACGCTGAACGCGCGCGAGCCGGAGGGTGACCCGCCGCTCCTCGATGCCTGGCTGACCCGGATCAAGGAGGAGTTGGACCGGTACAATCAGGCCAACCCGGATCGGCCTGCAGCACCCTATGCCGTCAACCAAATTGTGCACCGCTCGAACCAACGGCTCCAGCGCGACATGGAGATATGCGTCAAACACGAGGTGCCGATTTATGTGACTTCGCTGGGCGCGCGCGAGGAGATCTATCAGGCCGCCCATTCCTATGGCGGGATCGCGCTGCATGACGTGATCAACAACAAGTTCGCCAAGAAGGCGATCGAAAAAGGCGCCGACGGTCTGATCGCGGTGGCGGCCGGGGCAGGTGGACACGCCGGAGCGATCTCACCCTTCGCCCTAATCCAGGAAATCCGGGAGTGGTTCGACGGGCCACTGTTGTTATCGGGCTGTATCTCGCGAGGCGAACAGCTGCTGGCCGCCCAAGCGATGGGAGCAGATCTCGGGTATATCGGCACGGCCTTTATCGCGACCGCGGAGGCAAACGCGCACCCCGAATACAAGCAGATGCTGGTCGACTGCGCGGCTGAGGACATCGTCTACTCCAGCCTCTTTACCGGTGTCTGGGGGAACTATCTCAAGCCGTCGATCACGCGTGCTGGTATGGACCCGGACAATCTGCCGGAGAGCGATCCGACCAAGATGGATTTCTCTTCCGGATCCTCCAAGCCGAAAAGCTGGAAGGAAATCTGGGGCTCCGGGCAGGGGATCAACGGGATCAAGGACGTACTGCCAACGGCCGAGATGATCGACAATCTCGAGCGTGAATATCTCGAAGCCCGGTCCCGTCTCGGCCTCAGCATACGCGAGGCGGCGGAGTAAGCGATGGACCGCGACACAGAGATCCGCCTGCTGGACGAGATCCTCGGCCTGCGCAAGGCGGGCTCGGCGTTTCTGGACGAGGACGTCACACAGTCACCGGTCTCAAGGTATACCGACACGGATCGGTTCGCGCGGGAACAAACCGCGTTGTTTCGCCAAAGGCCGGTGGCGCTCGCGCATGTCTCGGAACTGGCCTCGGACGGTGATTTCCTCGTGCGCTCGCTTGCGGGTCGGCCCATCCTGCTGACACGGGATCGCGAGGGTGAGGTGCACGCTTTCCTGAATGTCTGTCGGCACCGGGGCATGGAACTGGTGCCCGCCGAGACCGGGTGCCGCCATCGATTTACCTGTCCCTACCATGCCTGGACCTGGGATAATCGCGGCAACCTGATTGCGGTGCCGCATCGTGAGCAGGGGTTTCCCGATCAAGAGGCGGACGCGTACGCGCTGCACCGTGTTGCAGTCGAGCAGCGTCATGGCTGGATCTGGGTCCAGATAGAAGGCCACATGGACCTCGGTCAGCTGGTTGCGCCTCTCGCTGATGATTTCGCGTGGCTGGACATGGACCAACTGGAGGTCCATGCGGTCGACGCGCGGGACTGGGCGTGCAACTGGAAGATCCTCGCCGAGGGCGGGCTCGAGGCTTACCACTTCCGCGTCGCACATGCCGATACGATTGCCGCCCTATTCCACGACAATCTGAGCACCTATGAATGTCTCGGGTCCCATATCCGCAGCGTTCTGGCCCGGCGCAGCGTTGATGAGCTGGTAGAGATGCCCCGCGATGACTGGCACATTCGTCAGCATACCAACCTGCTATACACGTTGATGGCAGGCACGATCTTTCTCGTGCAGGCCGATCATGTGGTTTGGCTGCAGGTGTTGCCGCTGTCTGTTGATCGGACGCATGTGCGGTTGGCAACGCTGCGCCCTGCGGGTGAGTTGACCGACAAGGCTCAGACCTATTGGGACAGGAACCATGCGCTGACCGTCGAAACGCTGAACGAAGATTTTGTGATCGGCGAGAAAATCCAGGCTGGGTTTGCGATGGGTGCAAACGAGAGCCTGACCTTCGGGCGCTATGAAGGAGCTCTGGCCCGCTTCAATGAGATGGTCGAGAGCGCCCTGTCCGAGGAATCCGTTCGGATGCAGGCCGCCGAATGAGTAGGAACCAAGCGGCCATGTCCCCGAGGGGACAAGCCCGGCAAAGTGCCGTGCGCTGCGCAGGCAAGCTGCGCAGATGGCCGCACCGCCCACCGGCGAATGTTGAGAATTGAGAGAAGGGGAGCAGGCACCATGCCAGGACCAGAAGCAGAATTTCGCGACCACTTGTCCCAAGGCAAGTTCATGATCCAGCGCTCGGTCTCAACGGGCGCTTATGTGTTCTACCCCCGCCCCTTTGTGCCGGGATCGGGCGAGACCGATCTGGAATGGGTCGAGGCTTCGGGTGAAGGCACTGTCTATGCAACCACGGTCAACCGCCGCTCACCTGAGAAGGGCGGCACGTCCAACCTTTGCCTTGTTGATCTCGCGGAGGGACCGCGCATGCTGTCACGCGTGGTCGGTATCGACCCCGAGGCGGTTACCATCGGAATGTCCGTGCGCGCAAAGGTCGAAGAGGTGAACGGCGCCCCGGCCATTGTATGGGAGGCCGCACAATGAGCGATCTCAAACACTTGCGCGCCAAAACGGCCTGCGTCGGAGCGGCCACCTGGGGATGCGGCGAGTCGCCGGGCTGGAACGCGACGGAGATGATGGGCAAAGCGGTTATGTCGGCGCTTGACGATGCCGGGGTGTCTCTCAGCGAAGTCGACGGGATCTGGGCAGCCACGGCCGTGCATGCCATGCCGGGGATGAGCCTTGCCGAACATCTCGGGATCGTGCCGAAATACTCCTCGGGCTCGAACATCGGGGGCTCGTCGTTCATGGCCCATGCGCTCGATGCTGCCGTAATGCTCGAGGCTGGCGTTATCGATGTTGCGGTCATTGCCTATGGCTCGAACCAGCGCACGGAGGGCGGGTTCCGCTCGGTCTCCGAGCCGATGCCCTTTGAGGCACAGTACGACATCCGCAACCCAATCAACGCCTATGCATTGGCCGCAAGCCGATACATGCACGAATTCGGCGCGGGGCGCGAACATCTGGCCGAGGTCGCTGTGGCAGCCCGCGGCTGGGCGGCGGAAAACCCCGAGGCCTTCATGCGCGACCCGATCACTGTCGAGGATGTGCTGGGCGCGCGGATGATCTCGGACCCGCTTGGCAAACTCGACTGCTGCCTTGTCACGGATGGCGCGGCTGCCGTGGTCATGACCCGAGCCGAGCGCGCATGGGATGGCAAGGCCAAGCCGGTCTATCTGCTCGGCGCCGCGATGGCACACGACCACCGGATGATCTCCGAGATGCCCAACCTGACAACGACCTGTGCGGCGGAAAGCGGTTGGCGGGCGTTTGGTATGGCAGGCTATGGCCCCGGCGACATGCATACGGTGCAGCTCTATGACGCCTTCACCATCAACACGATCCTGTTCCTCGAGGATCTCGGGTTCTGTGAGAAAGGCGACGGCAAGGACTTCGTCGGCGGCGGGCGCATTGCTCCCGGTGGCGCGCTGCCGGTGAACACCAATGGCGGGGGGCTGAGTTGTGTCCACCCCGGCATGTACGGGTTGTTCGTGATGATCGAGGCGATCCGGCAGGCTCGCGGCGATGCGCCCGGCCGTCAGATCGACAATGCGCAGCTTTGCCTTGCCCATGGCAATGGCGGTGTGCTGTCTTCGCAGGTAACGACAATCTGGGGCACGCAGGACACGGTCTAAGGCGGCACCGGAGTTCAGAACAAGGATCAGGAGGGAGCCCAATGGATCTAGCATATTCTGCTGAAGAACAGGCGTTTCAAACCGATGTTAGGGCCTGGTTGAAGGATCGTCTGCCCGCGGCCTTGGTTGAGAAAGTCCGCCGGTCACAGCGCCTGACCAAAGACGATTACATGACATGGCATGAGATTCTGCGCGAGCGCGGCTACCTCGCATGGCATTGGCCGAAAGAATACGGCGGCACCGGCTGGGGTCCTGCTGAGAAGAACATCTTTGAAGAAGAAATGGTGGCCGCCGGTGCGCCGCGCATTGCGCCCTTTGGGGTGAACATGCTGGGGCCGGTTCTGATCAAGTTCGGCACCGAGGAGCAGAAAGCGCACTACCTGCCCAAGATCCTGGCCGATGAGCAGTTCTGGTGTCAGGGCTACTCCGAACCGGGGTCGGGATCGGATTTGGCCAGTTTGCGCACCACCGCCGTGCGGGACGGTGACCACTACGTTGTGAATGGTCAGAAAACGTGGACGACATTTGCGCATTTCGCCGACTGGATCTTCATACTGGTTCGCACCGATCCCAATGCCGCCAAGCCGCAGGAGGGGATCAGTTTTCTGCTCTGCGACATGTCCACGCCCGGTGTCGAAGTCAGGCCGATCTATACGCTCGAGGGCGAGCATGAAGTCAACGAGGTCTACCTCACCGATGTCCGCATCCCGGTCGAAAACCTCGTGGGCGAAGAGCACAAGGGCTGGACGTTGGCGAAGTATCTGCTGACCTTCGAACGCACCGGTATCGCGGGGGTCGGGTTCTCCAAGCAGGGGTTGCGAGGGGTCAAGAAGGCCGCGCGCGATCAGCGCAAGAACGGCAAAGCCCTGCTGGACGATCCCTTGTTTGCGGCGCGCGTGGCCGAAGTGGAGATCGACCTCATGGCGCTCGAGATCTTCAACAACCGTGTGGTCTCGGCGGCGGGGGCGGGTAAGGCGCCCGGGGCGGAGAGCTCGTTCCTGAAGATCAAAGGCACTCAAATTCGCCAGGAGATCACGGACCTGACACGGCGGGCCTGTGGACCCTACGCGGTGCCCGATCTGCCGGAAGCCTTCGATCAGGGCTGGAATGGGGAACCTCCGGGCCCCGACTATGCGTTGCCGGCGGCTCGCACGTATTTCAACATGCGCAAAACGTCGATCTATGGCGGTTCTAACGAAATCCAGCGCAATATTGTCGCCAAACACCTGCTTGGGCTTTGAGACCCAGAGGTGCGTCTTCAGCGCACTCGGATCGCGGTGTGCAGCTTTGCAAACGCAAAACGTGCGCCTAAACCTCCATACATGAGGTCGATCCGACTGCGCAAAAGAGCGCGCCTCCGCTGAAAGAGGATGAGATGGACTTTGAACTTTCCGACGAGCGTCAGATGCTCAAGGACACCGCCGAGCGCTTCATTCGTGAGCAGTACCCGATCGAGAAACGCCACGCCGCCACCAAGTCGGAAGATGGTTTCGACCGGGTACTCTGGGCCGAATTCTGCGAGCTTGGCCTTGCTGGCGCGCTGATCCCAGCGGAGCAGGGCGGGTATGGCGGGACAGGTGAAGACATCGCGCTGGTGTTCGAGATGCTGGGCCGTGGCATTGTGGTCGAGCCGTTCCTGCCGACTTTACTCGCCGCGATCCCGTTGGCCGCGCATGGACGCGCCGAAGTCCTTGAGGCCGCGATGGAAGGGCGCACACTCTTGGCGTTTGCCCATTCCGAACCGGACGCACGTTATGCCGACACACATGTTGCGACACGCGCCGAGCACGTTGGCGACGATTGGCAACTCAGCGGCGCCAAATCGGTCGTGGTCAACGGCGGCACTGCGGATCTGATCGTCGTCACTGCCCGGACCATCGGTGATACCGAGGACGAGGCGGGCCTTGGCTGTTTTCTCGTCTCCCCCGGCTCGCCCGGCGTCTCCATCACGCAACATGCCAGCATTGACGGCCCGCATGTGGCCGAAATCCGTCTCGACAAGGCACATGGCGTGCCCCTCGGCGTGCCAGGCTCGGACTGGCCGCTGATCGAACGCACATTGGCTGCAGGTGCTTTGGCCGTTTCCGCAGAGGCGATCGGCGCGATGGACATCGCCAAGGACATGACGCTGGAGTATCTCAAGGAACGCAAACAGTTCGGCAAGCCGATCGGCTCCAATCAGGTGCTGCAGCACCGGATGGTCGACATGGTGCTCGAGATCGAACAGGCCCGCTCCGCCGTCATGTTGGCTGCAAACACGTTGGAAGGACCGCGCGACCTTCGCGAGTTGAACCTCTCAGCAGCCAAGAACCTGATAGGACGGGTCGGACGCCTGGTTGCGGAGGAAGCAATCCAGATGCATGGCGGCGTTGCCATGACCTGGGAGTGGCCGTTGCCGCATTTTGCAAAACGGATCGTTATGATCGACCACCTTTTTGGCGATACCGATCACCATCTTGAGCGATTTGTGCAACTCAGCCGGAAAATGGAGGAGTCCTGATCCGCTTTTGCCTGTGCTCTGCTTGAGAAAAGCCCTATTTCACGGTAAAATACGGGCAGATTCAAACAGAGGAGTTGCACATGCTCACCCGCCTCCTTGCGGCCGCCGCCATGTTGGCTCTGCCTCATGCAGCACTGGCAGGTCCCTCGTATTCGGCCGATGACATCGAAGCGTTCTTTTCGAAAAACAAGCCCGCCAAGACCCGTGCAATCTGCATCGGGACGTCAAGCGCATGCAACGATCAACAAGCCGAAGCCGCCGATCCCGGTGGATTTGACATGCTGATCACCTTCGAGCTCGGCTCGGACCGTCTCAGCAGCCAGGCGCAGGAGAATCTCTCCGAGTTCGCCAAGGCGCTGACCGGAAATTCACTGGCCAATGCCCAGTTCAACATCGAAGGGCACACTGATGCGCGGGGCTCGGACGGGTTCAACCTGAACCTTTCCAACCGCCGGGCAGAATCAGTGGTGCGTTATCTCGAAAGCCTTGGCGTTTCTCGGGATCGCTTGCAGGCGCAGGGCTATGGCGAGTCGCGCCCCCGTGTGGATGATCCGTTTGCCGCGATCAATCGCCGGGTCGAGGCGACGATCAAGCTACAGTAAGTCCAACAAAGGCTCTGGCGCCCACGCCGGGGCGATGTTGGGCCGACATAGCTCAACGATCAGAGACGATTTGAAACCGCGGCCCCAAACGGTCGCGGTTTTCTACATTCAAGGGCTTGTACTACTCGCCACTTGGAACATGGCGTAGATGTCGTCAGCCCCCGAAGACCAACTGCGGTACCAGACCAAACGTGGCCTCGTTCGACAGGGCGATGACGGCAAATCCAACCCAGGAAAACATTTTCAGCATGACACTACGCGTCCCGATCTGGCCATTTCGGCGGTGATGCAAAGGCCTTCTGGGCTTGCGTGACTGGGAATAGCATCGGCGGATTCCGTTTAAATTTGATAAATCTCATGTCCGAGTTTGGGACGGGCCGGACGTTTCCTGAACGCTGCCCAACACATCAGCCCGGTGATTTTGCAACTCGCCTCTAGGCGGGCCCGGCGCACTGTCGTAGGGAATTGGGAAACACACAAAGGGGCGGAGGGTCCATGTCAGACCGTATCATTCTGGAACGAAGTGGTCGCGTGTTGAAGGTCGTGAACAACGATCCCAAAACCCGCAACGCGTTGAGCTGGGACTTCTACGAGGGCTTTCGTGAAGCGGTCGAGGCCGCCTCATCCGACACGTCGGTCGGTGCCATCGTTCTGACCGGAGCAGAGGGCTTCTTCTGCTCGGGCGGTAACATCAATGGGCTGAAGGAACGCAGCGAAGCGGACTATGCCACCCGCCGCGCCTCGGTCGACAAGCTGCACGATATGATCCACGCCATGCGGGACTGCCCCAAGCCCATCATCGCCGCGGTCGATGGCGGGGCGGCAGGCGCCGGAGCCTCGATCATGGCCGCCTGCGACCTGATCGTGGCGGCTCGCGATGCCTATGTTTCCGTGGCGTATGTCAAGATCGGCATGACGCCCGATGGCGGCTCGACCGCTTTCCTCGGCACGGCATTGCCACGTCAATTGATGAGCGAGATGGTCTTCACCGGTGATCGCATCCCGGTCGAACGGCTCTACGCTTGCGGCCTGATCAACCGTCTGGCGGATCCGGGCGGCGCCCTTGATGCCGCGATGGCCTGGGCCGGAGAACTCTCCGAAGGGCCCTCCGCCGCTCATGCTGTTGGCAAGAAGCTGATCAACAGCGCGCGATTGGCCAGCCTGAAAGAGCAACTGGACGCTGAAGCCGATGGTATCGCCGCGGCCTTGGGATCGGCAGAGGGGCAGGAGGGCATCACCGCCTTCCTTGAAAAACGCAAACCCGATTGGGGAAAGGTGCGCTCGTGAGCCGACTGAACCCGTCCGACTATGCCGACATGTCCGACGCGCAGCGTGCGGTGCACGACGCGATCACGTCCGGTCCGCGCGGCTCCATCCGGGGGCCGTTCCTCGCCTGGATCACCAATCCCGAGATGGCGAGTGCCGGTCAGAAGCTGGGTGAGTATTTCCGGTTCAATACGACCCTCAGCCGGGATCTGGCCGAAATCGCCATTTGTGTGACGGGCGCTCATTACAAGGCCGAGTTCGAGTGGTGGGCGCACAGCCGCATGGCGCATGAGGCAGGAGTTTCTGAAGCTGTCACCGACGCGATCCAGGCGGGCAGGGAGCCCGATTTGGAGAGCGACGCCGCAAAGGTCGTCTACCAGACCGCCATTGCCCTGAACGAGCGTCACCGGTTGACGGATGACGAGTTCGCCCATGCTCGCGATCTGCTGGGCGAAGAAGGGCTGGTCGATGTGATCGGGCTCTGCGGGTACTACGCGCTGGTCTCTCTGACGCTGAATGCCTACGAAGTGCCAACACCGGATGGCAGCGCGGCCTTCTCCTGACAACTTACGACACTGGCGGTGCGTCACGTACGCCCCTACGCCGCCCCAGATATGAGGACTGACATGCCGAAGACCCGTCTTTTCGATCCGATCACTATGCGCGGGGTCGAGATCCCGAACCGCATCACCGTCGCCCCGATGTGCCAATATACAGCCAAGGATGGCATCGCCGGGAACTGGCATCTGGTGCATCTGGGTCAGTTCGCGATCTCCGGGCCCGGTCTTGTGATCGTCGAAGCGACCGGAGTCGAGCCCGAGGGGCGGATCACGCCGGGTTGCACCGGACTGTGGTCGGACACGCATGAGGCCGCGTTCAAGCCGATCATTGAGTTCTACCGCGATTACGGGTCGTCCAAGATCGGGATGCAGCTGGCCCATGCCGGGCGCAAGGCATCGGCCGACTTGCCATGGAACGGCGGGCGGGCGCTGGAGCCAGGCAAGGGTGACTGGCAGACCTATGGCCCTTCCGCCATGCCGTTTGCCGATGGCTGGCACATGCCAGACGAGATCGGCGACAACTCGATGAAGCGTATCCTCGATGCATTCGTCGATGCGACAGAGCGCTGTGCGCGGCTTGATTTCGACCTGATCGAAATCCACTCCGCCCACGGGTACCTGCTGCACCAGTTCCTCTCGCCCGTCTCGAACAAGCGCGACGACAAATACGGCGGCAGCCTCGAGAACCGTATGCGCTTTCCGCTGGAGGTGTTCGAGGCGGTGCGTGCAGCCTGGCCCGATACCAAGCCGCTCGGCGTGCGGTTCTCGGCAACCGATTGGATCGAGGGGTCGTCCTGGACCATCGAGGAGTGCATCCAGTACGCGCAAGCCCTCGCCGAGCGGGGCTGCGACTTTGTCGATGTCTCCTCCGGGGGAAATGGCGAAATGACGGGGCTTCGGGTTGCACCGGGCTACCAGACCGGTCTCGCGTCCGAAATCAAACGCGCGGTCCCCGATCTGACCGTCATGGCCGTGGGCAAGATCACCGACCCGTTCCAGGCTGAGCACATCCTCACGACGGGGCAGGCGGACATGGTCGCGCTCGCGCGCGGCATCACCTATGACAGCCGCTGGGCGTGGCACGCCGCTGAGGCGCTTGGCGACGAACGCGCCGCCTTCCCCGCGCAATACGCCCGCTCACATCCGACACTGCAGGGCCTGCCCGTGCCCGGCAACCCGCCGCCTGCGAAGTAAATGGAGCTGACGACCATCATCGGCCTGGTGACCGGGACAGCCTCGGTCATCGGCGCCTATGTGTCTTATACCTTCGCCAAGCGCGCCGCGACCCGCCAGAAGCAGTTTCAGGAAGTCGAGCTTGCGAACTGGACGCACCAGTACCATGCCGAGATCCGCGCATGGGCCGATCATGTGGTCGACGCGATGTCAACCGCAGTGCTGCTCTGCGATCTCGACCCGGCAAAATGCGAAGATCTCAGCCTGTTTGAGCGCCGGCACGCAGCACTGGTGCGGCTTTCGGCCCTGATCGACAGCGGACGGTGGTTCTTTCCCAATGAAAACCTGCTCGGAGACCGTGGTCAGCGGCGCATCGTTTTTCGCGGATATCGCGACCCCATCCTCGACCCCGTGGCCACAGCTTACGAGCACCTGAAGAACCTGAACTACAAGGACCAGACCGAGAACCGTGCGCTGCGCGCCCAACTGGTCGCGGTCAAACGCGAGTTCACGGACAAGATGCAGATCGTGCTCGATCCCAACGCGCGCAACGCTGATTTCGAGCGTTTCGTCACCATGACGGCAGAACTGCGCGAGGAAAAGAAAACCGAGGAATGATCTGCCGCTCCAACAAGACGGCCGCCGGAGATTTAAAGTCCATACCTTTGGACAAACGGCCGCTTGGAGCCCATTCAGTCGCATGTTCCAGTCCATCAAACTGGAGGCCCAAGCACAAGATCGGACGTTAGTCGAGCCTGATCTACGCGCAACGCTCCGTTTAATCGGCCCTTCTGATCCCACTAAAATTCTGACTATCGGAGTGCTGCAGGCGGACCTGGACCGTCCCAGAGTTTTTCAAGAATCAGTTTTGACCTAAAGTCTGATTAGAACGCTATTGGTGACACCGAGCCCCGTTCGACGATCTTTGCTTCAAGGTTCGTAGGGGAAATCGGCTTCCCTTTTTCGAGATGATTGATCAGTTGCGACGCTACGTTCTCTCCCATGGCAACCGCTGGCAGATCGATCGTCGTCAATCCTGGCAAGACGGCCGCGG
This sequence comes from uncultured Limibaculum sp., assembly GCA_964475765.1. Lineage (GTDB taxonomy): Bacteria > Pseudomonadota > Alphaproteobacteria > Rhodobacterales > Rhodobacteraceae > Thermohalobaculum. Next base: position 1,182 of record CAYYZH010000001.1, on the reverse strand, counting down.
ACCAGTCCAGATTGTCAAAGCCCATGACCGACATATCGCCCGGAACCGAGAGGCCAGCATTTTGCAGCTCAAAGTAAGCGCCGAGCGCCAAGACATCCGAAAAGCACAGAAAAGCCGTCGCCTTCTGTCCTGTTGCCAGCATGGCTTCCACGGCCTGGCGTCCACCGGCCACGTCGAGAGATGTCTCGAAAAAGCCGAGGTTCAAGCTTCCATCGTCTGCCTGCTTTGCCCCTTCCCGGCGGGCCTTTGTCCGATCGCTTTCACTGACGGGTCCGTGCAGAACGGCAATATCCCGGTGCCCCCGATCAGATAGGTATGTCACCGCGCGGCGCGCTAAGGCAGCATTGTCATATCCAATGGTCGGGACTTGACTGTTCATATCCCAGACCGATGTAAAGACGAACGGCAAACCCCGTCGTTTAAACAAATCTGCCAGTTCGGGACTGTGCGCCGCTCCGCTCAGAATGAAAGCCTGAGCGCCCATGCCCAGCAGTTTCCGGGCGGCTTTCAGCTCGCTTTCATCATCGGCATTGGACACCGCCAGAACCAACGAGTACCCGCTTTCGGCCAGCGTTCGTTCGATCGCCGCGATATACTTCGCGTAGATGGAATGTTCGATGGTGGGGATAATCGCGGCGATCGTCATCGACTTCGAAGTCGACAAGGCACGGGCCGCGGGGTTTGGCAGATAGTCCAGCTTGCGGCTCGCCTCTAGAACCAGAGCACGCGTGGTTTCCGATACGTTCGGCGCCCCGTTCATCACGCGCGAAATTGTGGCAATGGACAGCCCTGTTTCCCGTGCGACGTCTCTTATTCTGCCGACCTTTTGGGCCAAGTCTCGATCCCCATGTTAGACGTCCAATACTCTTACCTCTTGACGACTCGGATCAGCAAGCCATCAGATGAAACGGGTTACATAGACCGATTCTTGCGATGTAACCGGTTCCAAGATCATTCTTGGGGCCCTGTGATGCGGCAGATGGGGAGCGCGAGGCGTGCTGACCGGGGAGGACGCAGGCGAGCTGGAACGTCGCCGATACCGGGGGCTGAACAAGCCCGCACATCTTCGGTGCGATCTTTCATGGGGCGGATCAAAAAAGCTGACGCTGCCGGCCGGGTCCCTCGTTTCGATCACGAATGTCGAAGGCGGTGCAGCCATCTGGATCACGGCGCGGAAGGAAG